>JAIUNP010000023.1 GCA_020161975.1 Pseudomonadota bacterium | reverse complement strand
TGGCTCATGTCACTGCACCAGCACATCCTTGAAGAGAACCGCTTCCACCCGCGCCGGATGCACTGCCGCATTCGTGCGGCGCAGAAGCTCCTCTTTCAGTCGGAAGAACCCGGCCGATCCTTCGAGATCGGAAACCCGCAATTCGCGCAGGAAGACCTGAAAATTATCCTGGATGCGCGGCAGAACCGGCTGCACCTCGGCTTGCGTCTTCTGATCGGCGAGTTCAAGCGATACTTTCAGCCTGAGAAAGGATTGTCTGTCCGTGCCCGGCGTATGCGACAGGTTCACCGTCATTTCCGGCAGGTCGACAAACACGGCGACCTTCTTGGGCTCGACCTTCACCGCCGTCTTGGATTTGTAGAAGTAGAAGCCGCCACCCCCCCCCAGCAGAAGCACCGCGACGCCGCCGATCAGCAGCATCTTCTTCGACTTGCCGGCGGGCGCCTCCGCGCCGTCTCCGCCATCCTTGCCTGGGGTTTTGGGTTTGGACATGTCTCTACTTCAGGTTGTATTTCTCCGCACTCTGGCGTGATTGGGTTACCAAATCGTTACCGCCAGGGACCAACTGGGCAATTCCTGCCGCATGGTCACAAGCTGCCGCCGCCTCCGGTGGTAACCCGAATACGGTTTCTCGATTAACATATTGTTTTTAAACAATATAAAATTTGGCACGCGATTTGAAACGTCCCGATTACGTGCATCAGAAACCGGGAGCCCCATCATGAACAACACCTTGCTGATCGGCTTGTCGCGTCAGGTCACGATGCGGCGCGAACTCGATGTCATCGCCAACAACGTCGCAAACGTTACAACCACAGGCTTCAAGCGTCGGGGCGGCACCTTCATGGAGTATCTGATGCCCGTGGCAAGCGCCGACACGATGCGCGCCGGCCAGCGCAAGCTTTCCTATGTGGCAGATGATGCGGGCATCCTCGATATGTCTGGCGGCGCCATCGAACAGACGGGAAATCCACTCGATGTCGCGTTGCGCGGCCCGGCTTTGATCGCAATCTCGACCCCGGCCGGCGAGCGCTACACCCGCGACGGCGCGCTGGTTCTGAACGCACAGGGCACGCTGGTTACCCATTCCGGCCACCCGGTCCTGACCGATCAGGGCCCGGTGACCTTTTCTCCCAGCGACGGCGATATCCGCATCGCCGCCGACGGCACGCTCTCCACGGCGCAGGGGCCGCGCGGAAAGCTGCGGCTTGTCGATGCTTCAAACCCGCAGGTGTTCGAGAACGCGGGCGGCAATCTTTACCGGGCGATGCGCCCCGTCGGCCCCGCACCGGCAGGAACACGGCTGGAGTCCGGGGCGCTGGAACGCTCGAACGTCAACCCGACCGCAGAAATCTCCCGGCTGATCGAGTTGAACCGCTCCTACGGTTCGCTCGCCCAGATGCTCCAGCGCACCGATGAGATGCGCCGCTCCACCCTCTCCCGCCTCGCCGAAGCTGCCTGAGGACCCCATGCGCGCTCTTTATACCGCTTCCACCGGCATGATGGCCCAGGAAATGAATGTTCAGGTCATTTCCAACAACGTCGCGAACATGCGCACCACCGGCTTCAAACGCCAGCGGGTGCATTTCGAGGACCTGCTCTACGAAACCCAGAAACGCGCGGGCTCCCCTGCCTCCGATCAAGGCACGATCATCCCGGTGGGGATTTCCATCGGCTCCGGCGTCAAGACCGTCGCCACCCCCCGGCTGATGGGGCAGGGCAACGTTACGCCCACGGAAAAATCCTACGACATCGCCATCCGCGGCGAGGGCCTCTTCCGCATCCTGATGCCGGACGGACGCACCGCCTACACCCGCGACGGCTCGTTTGAACTTGATGCGGACGGTCGGCTGGTGACGATGGAAGGAAACCTCGTCGATCCCGGCATCACTGTGCCGAATAACGCGAAAAGCGTTTCGATTTCGGCGCAGGGTGTGGTCAGCGCCACCCTGCCGGGGCAGGTCGCGCCACAGCAGCTTGGCCAGATCCAACTGGCGCGCTTCGTCAACAAGACGGGCCTTGAATCGATCGGCGACAACCTTTTTGTCGAAACCGCCGGTTCCGGCCCGGCCCTCACCGCCAACCCGGGCGCGGAAGGTTATGGCTCGCTCCAGCAGGGCTACCTTGAGGAAGCCAATGTCAACGCCGTCACCGAGATCGCCTCGCTGATTGCCGCCCAGCGCGCCTACGAGATGAACGCCAAGGTCATTTCTGCCGCCGACCAGATGATGAACGCCACCAGCCAGGCCTTCAGGGGGTAATCCATGCGTACTGTTTCGACTGTCCTCGCTTTCGCACTTCTTGGCGCCACCCCCGCTCTTGCGGGCGAAGCGCCCGCGTTGCGCGCAGAAGCCATCGTTTCGGGCGAAACTGTGCGCTTCGGCGATCTTGTCGCCGATGCCGGCCCGGATGCGGCGATCCCGCTCTTCCGCGCGCCCAACCTTGGCGGGATTGGCTCGATCCGGGTGGACCGGATTGCCGCCGCCGCCCGCGAGCTTGGCCTTGCCGTGCCCGATGCGAAGGGCTTGCAGGCGGTGATGGTGCGCCGCCCCGCACGCACCCTTGGGCAGGAGGAACTCGAAGGCGCAGTACGCCAGGCGCTGACGATGCGCAGCAGCGAACTGGCCGATGCCGCACTGACCCTCGACTCCCTGCCCGCCCCGATCCGCATTGCCGCGCATGGCCCCCTGACCCCTGCCACCATTGCCGCGTTCGATCCAAAATCCGGGCGCTTCACCGCCCATATGGACGGATCGTCCCAGGAAATCAGCGGCGTTGCCAGCCTCACGGCCGCGGTGCCTGTCCTCACCCGCTCGATCGGTCGCGGCGATGTCATCGGCGCGCAGGATCTTGCGATGAAGCGCCTGCCGCGCCACGGCCTGCCCGCAGGCATCGTGCAGGACGAGGCACTGATCACCGGCAGCATCGCCCGTCGCGCGCTGGCGCCCGGCCAGCCCCTGCGCGAGCCGGATATGATGCGCCCCGAACTCGTACAGAAGAACCAGCCCGTCACCGTCAGCTACGCGATGCCCGGCCTGTCTCTCACCCTGCGCGGAAAGGCCATGGCCGGCGGCCCGCTCGGCGCCACCGTCCCGGTGATGAACCCGGTCTCCAAGCGCATCATTGAAACCATCGTCACCGGCCATGGCGAGGTCACAGCCCGCCTCGGTGCCAAGTCCGATCCTGCCCCCTCTGCATCCCGGTAATCGTCCATGTCCTCTGCCCGTCCGCTGTGCGTTCTTCTCCTCATGCCGCTGGCCGCCTGTTCCGCCGTTGACCGGCTGAAAGGCATCGGCGAAGCCCCGCCCCTTTCGGCCATCGAAAACCCGGTCGCCCAGCCCGGCTATCGCCCGGTGCAGATGCCGATGCCGCCGCTCCAGCCGCGCGCCACCGCCAACAATTCGCTGTGGCGTTCCGGCTCCCGCGCTTTCTTCAAGGATCAGCGCGCCGCGCAGGTTGGCGACCTCCTGACTGTCCGCGTCCGCATCACCGATAGCGCCAAGATCGACAATTCCACCCAGCGCAGCCGACAGAATGGCGAGAATTTCGGCGCGGAAGCCTTCTTTGGCGCCGAGCAGCAACTCTCAAAGATTCTGTCGGACGGGGTGCGGCCGGAAGCTCTGGTGAAAGGGTCGTCCTCCTCATCCAGCAACGGCGCCGGCTCTGTGAAGCGACAGGAGCAACTCGCAACCGATATCGCCGCCATCGTCACCCAGACGCTGCCCAACGGCAATCTCGTCATCGAGGGCCGACAGGAAGTCCGCGTCAATTTCGAGGTGCGGGAACTGATCGTCGCCGGCGTCGTTCGCCCCGAGGATATCGAGGCCGGCAACACCATCGAGTCGACCAAGATCGCCCAGGCCCGCATTTCCTATGGCGGGCGCGGCCAGATCAGCGATGTGCAGCAGCCGCGCTATGGCCAGCAGGCACTGGACGTGCTGCTGCCGTTCTGAAACGAAAAAGGCCCCGCACGCGGGGCCTTTCCATCTCAGCAGGACAACGATCAGTCGTCGCGGTAGATCTTCTCGCGACGCTCGTGGCGCTCCTGCGCTTCAATGGACAGCGTGGCGATGGGCCGTGCATCCAGCCGTTGCAGGCTGATCGGTTCACCCGTCTCCTCGCAATAGCCGTAGGAGCCATCGTTGATGCGCGCGAGTGCCGCGTCAATCTTCGAGATCAGCTTGCGCTGCCGGTCGCGCGCCCGCAGTTCGATGGCTCGGTCGCCTTCGGACGAGGCGCGGTCCACAAGATCTGGATGTGAATCCGTATCGCTTTGCATGGCCGTGAGTGTATCTTCGGCATCACGAATGATTTCGTCTTTCCAGTTCATGAGCTTGCGGCGAAAGTATTCCCGCTGGCGCTCGTTCATGAACGGCTCTTCCGCATTCGGCCGATAGCCGGGATCAAGTTTGATTATCTTGTTGGCCATATGCGCTTCCTCATTCTCGTCGCAGTCGAGGCGTCAGCCTTTCCGCCCCTATAGGCTTTCGTTTAAGACAGGACAATGACTAACGTCGGCATAGCGGCAAGAACGGTGAATTTCACGGGAAAGTAAGGTGTTCGCATTCTCCGGCTGCTGCACCGTTCGGTCTTCCGGCAGGTAGAACGACCGAAAACGGTCGGTTGTCACTCGAATCGCAAATGCATCAGCGTCGCGGCGCAAGCTTTGCAAGCTCGACATCGGCCCGGAGGCGGATGGCATCGAGGAGATCACGCAGTGCGCCATCAGGCGGAGGTTCATCATCCGCAAGGTCTGGAAGGTCTGCGCTCGCCCGGAGCGCCGCAGCCGCTTCAGCCACCGAGCCACCGCCGAGCACCGCCAGACGCAGCTTGTCGAGCCCGTCGAGCAGACGGCGCCCTCCCCGGATCGCCGCACGCGGTCTGGCGACTTTGAGACCGGCCACCGGCAGCGCCATGACAGCCGCCGGCAAGGGCATCGCAGCCCGCACACCTGCACCATCGACGACCCGGAAACCACCGCCCTGAGAGGCCATGGCACCGCGCATTGCCGGCAGTCCGGGTGTGAGAATTCTGTCTGAAATTCGCATCGCTGGCCTCAACCCCTACGTGCATATCCTCGTCGTAAGGTGGTAAAGGCAGGGTAAACATCCCGGCGGATTTTTCTCCCCCGGCAGGGCTTGCCGGTCGGAAAACCGTTCACTTGGCTAAATAACCATTGTTTTTATTGTTATATTTTGTGGCACGATTTCCGCATCACTCCTGCCGTATCAGTTCGGTTCCGGAGTTATGCTTCCCATGTTGAGATGGCTGGTTCCTCTTTTGGTTGCAGTATCGCTGTTGCTGCCCTCGCCTGTGGTGGCTCTGTCGCGCATCAAGGATCTGGCCGCCATCGAGGGTGTGCGTGAGAACCAGCTGGTCGGCTACGGCCTCGTCGTCGGCCTCAACGGCACGGGCGATACACTCAACAACGCGCCCTTCACCAAGCAATCGTTGACCGCGATGCTGGAGCGTCTCGGCGTGAACACGCGCGGTGCGACGCTGCGCACCTCCAACGTCGCTGCCGTGATGGTGACCGCGAACCTGCCGGCCTTCGCCGCCCAGGGCACACGGATGGATATCACCGTCTCAGCGCTGGGCGATGCGAAGTCGCTGCAAGGCGGCACGTTGCTGGTTACCCCCCTTCTGGGCGCGGACAGCGAGGTTTATGCCGTCGCGCAGGGCTCTCTCGCCATTGCCGGCTTTGCGGCGGAAGGTGATGCCGCAAAAGTCACGCGGGGGGTCCCCACTGTCGGGCGCATTCCGAACGGCGCGCTGATCGAACGCGAGGTCGAATACAAGCTCAGCGCCCAGCGCGGCGTGAAACTGTCGCTGCGCAACCCTGATTTCACGACCGCCCGCCGCATCGCCGCTGCCATCAATGACTTTCTGGGCGAACCGACCGCAGAAGCCGCGGATCCCGCCACCGTGCAGATGCAGATACCGAAGAATTTTCGCGGCACGATGGTCCAGCTTCTCACCGAGGTGGAGCAGTTGCGCGTCGAACCGGACCAGCGGGCCCGCATCATCATCGACGAACGCTCGGGCGTCATTGTCATGGGCCGCGACGTCCGCGTCTCCACCGTTGGCGTGGCGCAGGGCAATCTCACGGTCTCTATTTCCGAGCGTCCGGTGACGAGCCAGCCCGAAGCGTTCTCGAACGGCGAAACCACCGTCCTCCCCCGCACCGATGTCCGGGTGGACACCGACAACAAGCGCCGCCTCGGCATCGTCGGCGAGGGCGTTTCGCTGCGCGATCTCGTGGATGGCCTGAACGCGCTCGGCATCGGTCCGCGCGACATGATCACCATTCTTCAGGCCATCAAATCCGCTGGCGCCCTTCAGGCTGATATCGAGGTGATGTGATGATTGCTGCCGCTGCTGCCCTCAAACTGGTCGGAGGCCTCGCAATTCCTGCGAAAATTGCCACGACCGCGCTCGATTTCGAGACCCAGTTCACGAAATCGATGCTGGATCAGGCGATGTCCGGCCTGACCGGCGAAGGCCCGCTGGGCAGCGCCGGGCCGGGTGGTGAGGCCTGGCGCTCCTTTCTCGTCGATGAGCACGCCAAGGCGATGACGGCCCGTGGCGGCCTCGGCATCGCCGCCTACGTCGCCCGCGACATGGCCCGCGCCGTGAAAGGAACACTCAATGCCAGCGTCTAAGCACCTCGATCTTATCCGCCGCGCCGCCGATCAACTTCAGGCGCTGGAGGCTTTCCTCACTGCCGAAACTGATGCCCTGCAACAGGGACGCGTCCGCGACGCCTTTCACCATGCGGAAGCCAAGGCCGTGGCCGGCACTGCCTACCGCTCCCTTCTGGCGGAGATCAAGGATGCCGGTCCCCTCCCACCGGGGACGGCAGCCACGCTGCGGGATCACCTCGCCGTCCGCCATCGTCGCTTCGAGCAGGCGCTCGAACTCAATCTTGCCATGCTGGCCACCCTGCGCAGCGTCACCGAAGGGCTGCTGCGCGATGTCGCGCAAACCGTCGCGCCCCAAAGCCCGGCAGCCTATGGCGCGACCGGCCGGGCCGTCGCAGCCGGTTCTGCTCCCGTTTCACTCTCGCTCAAAACCTGAAAGGACCCAAGATGAGCCACGCCCAAAGCTACGCCACCAATGCCTATGCCGCATCCGCGCGCAACGGCATGTCCCTGCGCGAACTCGAAGCCTCAGCCCTGTTGAAGGCCGCCGCGCGGCTTCAGACAGCCCGGGATGACCACAGCCCCGCAGATCCGGAATTCGATGCCGCGCTCACCCACAATCGCCGCCTCTGGACCGTCCTTGCCGCGGCGTTGTCCGATCCTGCCTCCGCGATGCCGGACGATCTGAAGGCCCGTCTCCTGACGCTGGCCAATTTCGTCTTCAACCACACGCTGACAATCACCGCAGCACCGACGCCGGACAAGCTGACGAGCCTGATTGCCATCAACCGCGATCTGGCGGCGGGCTTGAGAGCAGCCGGATAAGGGCGGTGCCGGGCCACTTCATGCCCGGATGCGTCATGGTCGGGCTCGTCCCGACCATCAACGTCCCGAATGCTGTATCCGTCAAAAATGCATCAGAGATATTCCGACAGGTTGAGCCGGCTGAGGCTCGCCGTGACCTGATAGCTCGCCTGAAGCCGCGTTTGCAGCGACAGGATCGAAGCTGACACCTCCTCCAGAGACGGCTGCTCGATATCCGCCAGCATCCCGTCGATCAGGCTGCCGCGCTGGGCGTGGCGCGTGCTCGCCGCCTTCATGTTCGCCCCCGCCTGCGAAAGATCAGTGGCGATGCCGCTCACCGCGCCAATCCCATCCTGAACCAGCAGCGACCGGCTCTTCTCAAGAACCGCATTCTGCTGCGCGGTCAGCCCGTTCCCCGTCTCGACTGCGGTCATGGCAAAGCCGGCCAGCACGCGGCGCAGCGGCGCCTCGTTGGCCCGTGCACCGACACCGAGCACCATGCCGCGGTCAACGCTCATCACCTGCGTCGCGCGCGGATCGCCCGGAGCGTCATCGCCCCGATACCATTGCACGGTCGCACGGCTGCCGGCGGCGGCATAGCCGGTCGCGGTCTCGAACGACGGCCCCGCGATGCGCCGCGCCGGTGTTGACGCGGTTCCGGCAAAAAAGTCCTCCGCGGCCACCGCGCTCGAAGCGCCGGCCATTGTCGTGTTCACGACGTCACGGATCATGCCGTCAAGCGCGCCGGCAAGATTGGCCGCCGTCGCAACATCATCCGCGCCGATGGCGAAGGTGTTGGCCGGCCCGGTGCTATCTGCCGCCCGCGCCGTCAGGTTCAGCGCGACACTGTTGCCATCGGGCAAGGTCAGGTTGAGCGTGAGGCTGTCTCCGACGACAGCATTTGTCGTGGTGATCCGTATGCCTGATGGCGCGCCCACCGGCCCGGCTACGCTGATGCCGCCTGTGCCGCCCCCAACCCCGGGCTTCAGGCCAAATGGCAGGCCTGCCGTTTCCTCGGAAAGGGCGACATCCGCCCCGGCGGCATTCAGCATCAGCCGGCCAAGCCCGGTCCCGGCATCCGCCGCCCGCCGCTCCGCAATCAGCGTGCGCAAGCCATCCGCACCCGCTTCGCCATCCAGAATGCTCGCGGCGGACGCGACAGGCTCTGTCGCCGTCGCCCGGCCCGAGAACAGGAACTGGCCGTCGAAATCGCTGTTGAGCTGGCTGATGACGCTCTCAAGGCCCGTGCGCGCGGCGAAAATCGCGGTGCGCTGGGATTCGGGCGTCATGCCGGCATTCATGGCAGTGGTCCGCGCCTCGCGGGCGATGCCGGTAATATGCTCCAGCGCGCCGGTCATCATGCCGATGCGCAGATTGCCGCGCTGGGCCACGCCGGCATAGCTGTCGAGCGCACTGCGTTCGGCCCGAAGCGCCAGAATGCTCGAACGGCCCGTGGTGATGCCGCCCAGCGTTTCGCTGCGCCGGCCCGTCGCGAGCTGGCGGTTGAGGTCGTTGAGACCGTTGCGCAAGTCGCGCAAATCCGCCGCATTGCGCTGTGCGGTGAACATTCCTGCAGCAAAACCACCCAGAATCGTCATGGCATCCTCAGATCCGCATTAACGTGTCGAGCATCTCGCGCACCGTGGAAATGATGCGCGCATTGGCGGCATAGGCACTTTGCAGTTCGACGAGATTGGCGAGTTCCTGATCGACCGAAACCCCCGAAGCTTCGGCAAAACGCTCGCGCAGGCTGCTGACGACCACCTGCTGGCCTTGATCGAGCATCGAGGCTTCCGCCGCCGCCGCGCCCTGCGTGTCGAGCCCGGCGCGGACGAACTGCCCCACGGAGCCGGAGAACGTCGCCCCGCCGCTGCTAAAACTACGACCGGTCATGGTGAGGCTGTCGAGCAGCGCCTTCGGCCGGGCCGGATCGCCGTCCAGCGTCGCGGCCCCGGTCACCACCAGCTTCGAGGAATCGGCCTCTACCACCGGATTGAGCGCAATGCGGGCCGCAAAGCCGCGCTGCTGCGCCGCGGTGCCGGTGAAGGGGCTGGCTGCAACGCCATTGCCGGCATCAACGAACAGCGGCACCTCGCCGGCTGTGGGGGCCGGGACTTCCGTCGCCAGCGCCGCAGCCATGCTGTCGAGCCGATCCTGCGCTGAAACGAGCGTCTCATCGCGCAGGGTCAGCAGCGCGCCGATCTCGCCGCTGCGCTGGTTGTTCGTGGTCAGATCGATGGGCGTGCCGCGCGCATCAAAAATGCGCAGTTGGCCGACGCCGCTCAATGCCGGATCCGGATTGTACAGCGACTGCGGACCAAGACTGCCGCGCGGTGTAAAGTCGAGCCGCGCCGGCTGGCCGTCGTAGAGCGATGTGCCGTTGCTGAGACTGATACCGATCAGTCCGTCGCCGCGATCGGTCACGCGGATGTCCATCAGGCTGGCAAGCTTGTCCACCTGCCGATCACGCTCATCAAGAAGATCGGCGCGCGCATTGCCATCGGTCATGGCGCCGAGATCTTCTTCCACGCGGTCGATGATCTGGAGTGCGGCATTGACCTCGCTGACCGCCGAGCTGATCCGCGATTCCGCGTCGTTCCTGAGTGCCTGAACATCGCCGGAAAGCCGATTGAGGGCGCCCGCGAGATTGCGGGCCGCGCCCGCGACCCCGTTGCGGGCGCTGGTGCTGCCCGGTTCTGACACCAATGCGCCGAGCTTGTCCGTGAGCCCGTTGAACAGGGTATCGAGGCTGCCCGCATCGCCCGGCGCGCCGAAACTGGTATCGAGCCGCCCGAGATAGCCGGCCATCGTGGCGGTGAATGCTCCGCCGGAGGTCTCGCGCCGCATCTGCCGCTGCACGGTACTGTCCAGCACGCGCTGGACCGCCCCGTCGCGCACGCCGGAGGGCCAGGCCTCCAATGCCGAAACAGTGCGGCGCGAATATCCCATCACACCTGCATTCGCGACATTGCGCGAAACCGTATCGAGCCCGGTCTCGGTCGATCTCAGCCCCGAAAGTGCGTTGGAGAGGGCAAGCGTCAGGCCCATGGCATCACCGGATGATGTTCAGCACATCCTGAAGCATCTGCTGGGATGTGGAGATGACACGCGTGTTGGCGGAATAGGCCTGCTGGGTCACGATCATTTTCGAGAACTCCTCCGAAATGTCGCTGTTGGAATTCTCCAAAGTGCTGCCCACCACGTTGCGCCCGCCCTGCAACAGGATCGGCGCACCCGATTCCAGCGTCTGCTCGAAAGTGCCGCCATCGCGGCGTTTCAACTGGTTGTCGCCGTTGAACTGGGCAATCACCACCTGTGCGAGACCCACGACCTGCCCGTTGGAGTAACTGCCGACGATGCGCCCGCCATCACCCACCTTGATGCCCTGAAGCACGCCCGAGGCATAACCATCCTGCTGCACGGAATTGATCTGTACCTGCCCGTTGGCGTCGGCAAACTGGCTGAGACCGCTGGTGCCGAAGTCCATCGTCACCGGCCCGACGGTGGCGCCGTTCACCGTGACCGACGGCAGCGAGAGCGTTGAACTTGAGGTCAGCGAACCATTGGCATCGAAGGTGAAATCCGTACCCATGTTGCGCCATGCGGGCGTGGCGCCGGTGGCCGTCGTGCTCTCCTGATAGAACAGGTTCCAGGTATCACCGCCGCCGGCGGCATTCTGCGTCTTGGCCCAGCGCATCTGCACATTCACGGGCGAGCCGACCTGATTGTACAGCGTCACCGCACCTGCGGGCACCGACTGGTCGATGAAGGCGGCTACATCGGAGGCGGCCACATAACCGGCGCCGGATGTCCGCGGATCGACCGAAAAGCCGCTCGCGGACAACAGCTCCGAGCCCGGCACCGAGGAATCGGCATCGTTCGTGCGCGGATAACTCGGCAGGTTGGCACGATACTGCACAAGGGTTGTCGACTTGGCCGGCAGGTTGTCACCGGAAATATGGATGACATCGGGCTTCGAACCGATCAGCGCTCCGGTCAGCGGATCCATGCCCACGCCCTTGAGGTAATAGCCGGCCCCGTTGACAAGATAGCCGTCCTTGTCGATCTCGAAATCGCCGCGCCGGGTGTAGAGATCCACGCCGCCGAACACCGGATCTCCGCCGGCATAGCTGGTCCGCTCCTGCACCACGAAAAGCCCATCGCCGTTGATGGCCATGTTGGTGCCCACCTGCGTCGTTGTCAGGTCGCCCTGAAGCTGCACGGTATTGCGGCCGTTTGCCAGAACCGATGCCGCCTGCTCGCGGTTCAGCGGCGCATCGGGAATGAGATCGACAAAGGAAGTATCAACCCGCTTGAAACCCGTCGTTCGACTGTTCGCGATGTTGCCCGAAATATTCTCAAGCGCGAAACCCTGCGCCTTCAACCCCGTTACGGCCGTCAACATGGCCCCGAAGATACCCATACGCCACTCCCACGAAACAGTACGCGGGAGAAGGAAGGGCAAGCCCGGGGCCAGTTTCCGGCACGTAAAATCAGAGGGTTACGGGTTAATGGTCGGCAGAGGCGGCAATTTTTGCCGACTACCGGGCAGGTTTTTCCTCACTCTTGCCACTCAGCAGGGACCCGGCCACGTCCGACAGCACCGGCGCGTCCAGCGCCCGGAACGGCATCGGCCGGCAAACCGCAATCGCAGAAAGCCCGACACGCGCGGTCAGAACGCCGTTGAGCACCCCTTCCCCGAGCTTGGACGACAGGCGCGCCACGATGCCCGCGCCCAGAACCTGGCCGATGGCATCCTGTGCCACCGCGATGCCGCCGGTGATGGCAAGATGCGTCGCCACCCGCGCCGACAGCCGCCACAATGCGAGCCCGCCGGGCCGCCCGCTGTAGATCGTCGCGACCTGCCGGATCAGCCGCACGCCCTGTGCCAGCACGAACGCCACATCCACCCAGGCGCGCGGCGAAATCGTCGTGACCATAGCGACCTTGCTCGCCGCTGCGGCGATGGCGGACCGCGCCGCCTGATCCTTGGCGCCGAGCAGTTCACGCTCTGCGAGATTTACAAGATCAGGGGCGTCGATAATGTCTTTCATGTGCTCGGTGAGAGCAGTACGCGCCCGTGCGCTGCCGGGATCCTTGGCATAGAAGGCGGACATCGCACTCACGAAGGCCCGCGCGCGGTCGCGATCATGGCTTTCTGCCGCCGCCTCGGCTTCCTTCCTCAGCTTGACCACCGAACTGAAGCGCAACACCGCCGAAATCTCGCGCACCAGCAGCACCAGCAGCGCCAGAACCGCGAGCGCCACCAGCCCCAGCGCCAGATAGGCAAGCAGCGGATTGGATGACGCCAGCCCGACGATGAAAGTCCAGGTCTGCACCCCGATCGCCAGCGCCAGGAACCCCAGTATGGAGCTGACGAACAGCCGGAGCCAGCCCGAGCCGCGCGGCAGTTCTTCAGCCGGAGCCGCCGCAATCTCGGCAAAGACATCGGGCGCCTCCGTCACCGTGATGTCATTGCGCTTTGCGGGCCCCGTTTTCGGCTCGGAGCCAAGCGAAAAAACTTCAGGAGCGCGCGCCAAGGGAGGTCCTAACCATTCAATCTGTCGCCAAGCAGGAATTCCAGCGCGGAATCCAGCCGGATGTGAGGCAGCGGCGCGTTTCCACCCGCATGAGCGGCAGGCACCAGAGGGGGGCGGAAGCGGAGAAACCGAACCGGTTCCACAGTCTGGGATCCATCGAGCAGAACCGCCGGGTTCTCGGGCAATTCGCCGGGATAGAGCGCCGCCTCGCGAATGCCGTCGAAGACCTCATCGCCCAGCCGCTCGCCGGCCATCGGCACGCCGGCGATGCAATCCAGCACCTCGCCGCCACGCTTGACCTGAACCTCGCGCGTTGCCCGAACCGCCGCCAGCGCCACAACATCGAGGCGCGATCCCGTACCCTGCACGCGCGCCAGCGAGCGTCGTGTGATCAGCCGCAGCACGTTTTCCAGTCGATCATGATTGGTATGGTGCAGATGGTCCGCCTTGGTAGCGGCGAACAGCACCTTGTCGATCCTCGGCGCGAACATCGAGGACAGGATGGAGTTCTGGCCAACACGGAACGCCCCGAGCACATCAGTCAGCGCGGTTTCAAGATCACCCAGCGCCTCGCGTCCGGCGTTGATGGCGCTGAGCACATCGACGAGCACGATCTGCCGGTCAAGGCGGGCGAAATGATCGCGGAAAAAGGGCCGGACCACATGCGTCTTGTAGGCCTCGAAGCGCCGCTCCATCATCGCCAGCAGCGATTGCGATGCCACCGCTTCCGTCCCCGCCGCCGGCAGCGGCGCAAACGTGAGCGCAGGCGAACCGGCAAGATCGCCCGGCATCAGAAAACGGCCCGGCGGCAGGCTGGAAAGACCAATGCCCTCGGCCCGGCAGGCCACCAGCGCGGTGGTGAACAGTTCGGCAAGTTCCCGCGCCAGCGATTCCTGCCCCGGCGCTTCGGCGGAAAGGTCTGCAACCCGCGCCATGAACGACCGGAACGGCTTCTCCCGCGCGCCCTTTCGGGCAGCCTCCAGCGTCTTGCGGCTCCACTCCGCATAGGTCAGTTCCAGCAGCGGCAGATCGAGAAGCCATTCGCCCGGGTAATCGATGATATCGAGCGACAGGCTCGATTTTCCGCCCGAAAACCAGCCGGAAGGCCGCTCGAAGGCGAGATCGACCCGGATTTGGGAGATTTGCCGGGTTGAATCGGGCCAGGTCCGGTCCGCGCCGGTCAGCGTGGCGATGTGGTCTTCATAGGCAAAGCGCGGCACCGCATCATCGGGCTGATGTGCCAGCATCGCGCGCGAAATCCGCCCTTCGCCCACCGCCCGGAACACCGGCAACCGTCCGCCGCTGACGAGCGCATGGACCAGCGCCGTGATGAAAACGGTCTTGCCCGCCCGTGACAGCCCGGTGACGCCGAGCCGCAGCGTCGGCTGGGTGAAACCGGAGAGGTAGTCGAACAGGCTGGCAGAAGCCGTCCGCGCCGCATCGGTCAACTCGGTCAGCGCATCCTTGGCCACGATCAGTCCTCGTTCACGCCACCAAGATCGTCCGGCGTGATATAGGTCTTGAGCCCGCAATCACCATCCTCGATCTCGCTCCACGGCGTGAAAACGTCGAGAATCGCGCAAGCGGCGGTCGGAAAGCGCTGTGAGGCGCGTTTGAGTGCATCCGCATCGCTCTCGGCAGGATCGGCCGAGCGCAGCGTGAGTTCGGCAAGGCCCGGATTATGGCCGATGATCATGATGCATTTTGCCCGCTGCGGCACCTTTTTCAGGCGACGCAGCAGCACCTGCGCGGAGGCAAGATAGAGCTGGTCCTCGATGGTCGGCTCCACCAGCCCCGCCTCCGGTGCAACGCATTGATAGGTCTCGCGCGTCCGGAGCGCGCTGGAAACCAGCACAAGTTCCGGCTTTAGCCGCAGTTCCTTGAGCCTTGCGCCCACCCGGGCAGCAGCCTCGCGCCCTCGCGGCTCCAGCGCCCGGTTGTGGTCCCCTCCCGCCCCCGCAGGGGCAGCCTTGCCATGTCTTAAAAGGATCAATGTGCTCATGAGTCTTTCTTTGCCATCCCATGGTCAAAAATGCGAGAGGAAGAAAGCACTTGGATTGCATCCTCCACTGGGGCATTGCAACAGGATGACGACAGACCAGGCCTCCTACGCTTACCGCCCCCGGCCCTTCGCGGCGGAAACCGTGCTGACCCTGCGTCCGCGCGACATTCTCGCCCGGCGCGCCGACAGTGAAACGGTGTTTCCCTACACCGACATCGAAACGATCCGGCTGTTCTACGCCCCGCGCGGCATCAATTTTTCCGGCTACCGGGCGAAAATCTACACCCGCAAGGGCAAGACCGTGGCCTTCGAGGATCGCTCCCACAAAAGCCTGATCGAATCCGAGCGTCTGGGGGACAGCTATCGCGCCTTCATCATCGCACTCTGCACGCGCGCCGAGGCCGCCAACCGCAACATCCTGCTCTTTGCCGGAAAATCGGTGACGTTACTGGCGCTCGCCGGCCTTCTGGGCCTGGCAGCCGTCCTGCTGCTGGGAAGCTTCGCCTGGAACGCTTTCCGCACGGGCGAAACCTCCATCGGCCTCGCCACCGGCGCCTTCACGCTCTTTTTCGGCGCCTGGACCGCCGGATACATCTATCACAACCGACCGCGGCGCTTCACCGCCGCGACAATTCCGCAGGACATCCTGCCACCGGCCTCCTGAACTCAGCGCACCACCAGCACGGAACAGTTGGCGTGGCGCACGATATTGGCGGCATTCGAGCCGATCAGATACGTCGCGAGCGTCGGATGATGGGAACCGATGACGACGAGATCGGCCTTCCATGCCTCCGCCTCGTTGAGCACCTCGTGATAGATGGCGCCGAGATGGATGACGGTCGAGACGCGGCTGGGTTCAAGACCACTGTCCTCCGCGATTTTCTTCAGTGCCTCCTCGGCCTTCTCACGCTCCTGCGTGTCGAAATTCGTCGGCACATAGTCGATATAGGCCGCCGGAATCATCGACAGAACATTCATCAGGCGCAGCGAGCCGCCAGAGGATTTGACGATGGACACCGCCCGCGCGATGGCCGACGTTGCGATATCGGGATCTCCAAGATCAACCGGAACGAGAACACGCGAATACATGGCAACCTCCACTGCTTCCTGACTGCTCTAGCTTCGGCATCCTGCCATGTCATTGAGGCACAGCAAAGGCATGGGGACCGGGTGTGGGCAGTCGGGCCTACCCCTGCTTGACCGGGGTTGTTACCACCAGCCCGTCCATGGTGTCCGTCAGGATGATCTGGCAGGAGAGGCGCGAATTGGCGCGAACGTCGAAGGCATAGTCAAGCATGTCTTCTTCAGCGGGCTTGGCCTTGCCGGTCGCAGCCTGCCATTCCTCGTCGACATAGACATGGCATGTGGCGCAGGAGCAGGCCCCGCCGCATTCGGCATCAATGCCGGGAACGCGATTGCGGATCGCTGTCTCCATCAACGAGGCACCGGCTTCGCCGTCCACGGTGCGCCTGGTGCCATCAGCGGCGATGAACGTGACTTTCGGCATGGAATGCTGACCTTCAAATACGGAACCACGCGCGAGGATTTCGCGCGCGGCTTTGTCATTAAACCATTTTGTATGTGCGCGAAACCGCGCCGTTCAACGGCAGGCGTTCAATGCGCCCGCTGAAGATCGGCGATGGTGTCGCAGGCGGCGTTCACGCAGGTGCGCAGCGCGGCGATGGCCCGGGTGAATTCGCTCTGGTGCTCCGGCGGCACGATCTCGACGGCCTCGGCTGCGGTGGCGACATGCCAGGCCCCGACAGCGCGGGACGAGCCCTTCAGCGTATGAGCGATATCACACCGCTCGCGGACACAGGGCGATTCCTCGATACGCTGGAGAAGCGTTTTCGCCTGCCGGAGATAAAGCGAGAGAATTTCCTGCTCCAGGCTGCGGTCACCCAGCGTCTGGCGCGCCAGGTGGACCAGATCGATCGGCCGCTCGAACGACGGCGCAGCAAGCTGCGGGGCACTACCCTGTTCGTGATTCCACATATTGTCCTCTTGAGGATCTGTTGATGGAGCCACCCTAGCCGAGGCCGGTTAATGCCCGCACAACTGGAAGTGGCCCTAAGCTCCGGACAAACAAAGGTTTCGTTTCATCGTTAACGAAGTTTTCAAGTCGGTTAATGGGGGCGGTATCGCCGGGGCCTGCAAACGGCTATGGTGGAACAGTTAAGGGGTCCTTAATCTGTACGATGCGTAACCCTGCGCACCGGACAGGCTGGGGATCTCGCCTCGCCAGGGGCGTAGCGTTTACGAGGCAGGTTATGGCGATCCAGAAGAAAGTCTCCGATCCGACAGAAGCGGCACTGTCAGCCATCGAGGAGGCGCTGACGAACGGTCTTGGCGCGGACAACAAGGCCACGCCCCCCCCGGTGAAGATAGAGCCGCCGCGTCTGCCCGAAGCGCCCAAGCTGCCCAAGGTGGACGAGGTGGATGCCTTCGCCAACGAGATCGCCGAACTTGCCAAGGCCAAGACCAAGGCACGGACGCCCGCGCCTGCGAGCGAGGCCAAGAGTGTGGTTCAAGAACCGCCCCTGTCGGTGGAAACCGAGCTCGATCCACCCGCTCCCGCCAACACGCCGGTCGAGACCGTGGTGCCCGCCCCCCGTCCCGGCATGGCCGCCAATGATGACCGCGTGACGCTTCAGGCCCTGCTCGCCGGCCTCCAGGAGCGTCCCTCTGCCATGCCGCTCGTTTGGGCTGCGATTGCCTCCCTGCTCTGGCTTGCCGCCGCCTTCCTTTATGCCAGCCAGCCCGGCAGCCTGTTCACGGCCGAGGACGGCACTTGGCGCAGCATCGGCACGGGCACGAGCCTTTTGGCCGCCACCATGGCAGCCGTTCCCGTCATCCTCTTCTTCCTGATGGCCGGCGTGCAGCGCCGCGCGCAGGAGATGCGCAATGCCGCCCGCTCCATGGGCACGATTGCAGCCCGTCTTGCCGAGCCTGAAACCATCGCCTCGGAAAATGTCGCAACCCTCGGCCAGGCCATCCGCCGCGAGGTGTCCTCGATGGGGGACGGCATCGAGCGCGCAATCTCCCGCGCGGGCGAACTTGAATCGCTCGTCCATTCCGAAGTGTCCGCGCTGGAACGGTCCTATGGCGAGAGCGAATTGAAAATCCGCTCGCTTCTCAATGAGTTGGCGGTTCAGCGCGATGCGCTCAACGCCAATGCCGAGCGTGTGCGCGTCGCCATGATGTCGGCGCAGGAAGGGCTGACCCATCAGCTCACCACCATGTCGACGACCCTTGCCGGCACCGTGGGCGATGTCGCCGCGCGTGTGTCCGAGCAGCTTGATCGCAAGCGTGATGAAGTGACGCTCACGCTGTCGGGGGCTTCGGACGCCATCGTTAACCGCCTCACCGACCATTCCAATGAGATGATCCAGCGCCTCAGCGGCGCCGGCGATGAGGTGCGCGACCGTCTCTCCGCCACCGGCCAGTCAATCCAGTCGGCTTTCGTTGAATCCGCCAATATCGTCTCGGAATCCTTCAACACCTCCAGCCAGCAGATGCTGGATGCGCTGGGCTCGCGCGTGAATGAGGTCAACGCCTCGATGCGCGCCACTGGCGAAACGCTGACAACCGCCATCGCCGATCAGGGCAATGACGTTCTCGCCCGCTTCCGCATCGCCGGTGAGGAACTCAGCACCGGCCTCAAGACCCAAGGCGAGGACATTGACACCGCGTTGCGTGCCACCGGCGAAACGCTGACCAACGCCATCGCCGATCAGGGCAACGACGTTCTCTCCCGCTTCCGCATCGTCGGTGGGGAACTCAGCACCGGCCTCAAGACCCATGGCGAGGATATTGACACCGCGTTGCGCGCCACCGGCGAGCAACTCGTCTCGTCCATCGCCAATCAGGGCGCAAACGTACTCACCCGCCTGATCGACACGAGCGAGCGGGTTTCGACCGAATTCACATCAGGCTCGGAGCGAATCGCCGAGCAGTTCACCCTGAACTCGGAAAAGGTTGCCAGCCAGTTCGGCACACAGGCCACCGAAATCGCAATGCGGATTTCAGGCCATTCGGATGAGATCTCCGGCGCCTTCCGTGCAGCGGGCGACAGCCTCACCGGCACCCTCGCAACGCAAGGTGAGACGCTGCTCTCGCGCTTCCTCGAAACCGGCGACATTGTGGTCAACACCATTGCTGCCAAGGGCGAGGAGGTCGAAAAGCAGGTGGATGCGGCCTCGGTTCGCGCCGCCGAAATCATCGTGGCGCGTGGGACGGACATTGCCCAGGGCATCGAGACCGCCGGGGCCGCCGTGTCGGATCTGATGGCCACCCATGGCGAAACCGTCACCCGCAATCTTGAGCAGGCTTCGGGACGCCTCACCGACGTGATCCAGGTGCACGGCGTTGCGCTGGCCGATCGCGTCACGAGCGCCTCGGAGCGGATTGAAAAGGCCGTGACGGTCGATGGCAAGCGCATGGAGGAAGCGATCGACACCGCCACGCAGCGCGTGTCCGACCAGATCACCGACCGCGTGAACTATGTCGGCGAGGCCTTCGCCCTGGCCGGCGAAGCGGTGACGACCTTGCTCGCCACCCATTCCGAGCAGGTCAAGGAAGGTTTTGCCGGTCATATGGCGACCCTCCATGGCGAATTCAGCAAGAAGGTGGAGGATACTACCGCCCACTTCGCTGATTCGACCCGCGACATTGCCTTCGCGCTTGAAAGCCAGGGCACCCGCGTCAACACCACGCTGGCCGAAACTGCCCGTCGTCTCGCCGACGAGGTGCAGGAGCGCACCGCTGGCCTGTCCGACCGCTTCGCAGCCTTTGAGAAGGCCTTCGTCGAGCGTGCGGTCAACCTTGAACAACTCGTGCTGGTGCATGGCGCCACGCTCAACGAGCAGCTTGAGAACCACCTCGGGACAATTGAGGCCCGCGCAACCGAGAAGACCGGCGCGATTGCAAGCAAGCTGTCGGATACCACGACGGACATCACCAGCCGCTTCGACGCGCTGCTGACCCGTGCCGACACCAGCCTCGACCAGCGCGCCAAGATGCTGAACGACACGCTGGCCCAGCGCACACTGGAGTTCGCCA
>JAIUNP010000022.1 GCA_020161975.1 Pseudomonadota bacterium | reverse complement strand
ATCTGCGGGCATCGGGCGAGAACGCCCCTTCCCACCGGGTCCTGGTCGGCCGCGCCGAGATCGGCGCCGCCTGGACGAAGAAATCGAACGAGGGCCGCGAGTACCTGGGCCTGAAGCTGGACGATCCGAGCTTCGCAGCCCCGATCTACGCCAACCTCTTCGATGACGAAGACGGCGAGGGCTCGAGCCTCATCTGGTCCCGCCCCAACACCCGCCGCGGCGATTGATCGCCATAGCAAAGGCCCCGGTCGAATGACCGGGGCCGAAGTGCTGAACTTCGTGCCGAACAGCACATAGGCGCCATGCTCGGGCGCTGAACCAACTGGGTTGGTGAAGGTCACGCGCTGTTCGATTACGATGACAAGGTCGGCTTCTGAAGCCGACCTATAACCGGGCTTGGCGGTGCCAACCTTGACCTGCGGTCCGGACGCGACAACACCGGATGTAGCGTCGGGCAAGGACAAGCGTCACTCCACGGCCTTCTGCGAGAGACGATCGATGAAGCCAATCCCGAAGGAACGTTATAGGTTTTCGGGTGCAACAAAACGCACGCAGGCATGAAGAGTGACCCGCGTCCTATCTCTGATGGCGGCTGCGATCAGGTCCTTTGCAATCCTTGTCCGTGCTTGAGCGAGCAAGCCGACGAGGGCCTCACGCCGCTCGTTGGCCTCGACCTGACCCCTGCGCAGGGCTGCCATGGACGTGGCGGCACCGCGTGCACGGTTTTCGGCCCGGTTGCGAAAAACCTGCGCAAAGATCCTTGCGTCATGATCGATCACTTTCAGACGCCGTTTCCACTCTTCGACGGCAAACTTCAGATCACCAGATCGCAAAGCGTTGAATTCGTTGTCGATCTCGTCCAGATGCCGCTTGAAGACCGGGTCGACGTTAAGCCGCAACTTCTGAAGCGTGCCGGAGATACGGGTCCTGTCCTCCGGGTTGGGCCTTGCCCGAAGCAGTGCGGGGATCTGCGACCTATCGAGGTCTTCCCAATCCTGGCCCTTGAGGACCGAGGCCCGGACCCTCAGACGGGACGGCAACTGGGTCTGAAGCCAGCGATGATCGGCTGCAACGCCCTCGCCAAGTTGCGCCAGATAGCTATCGCGGGCGGTCTGAGGGAACCAGTCAAGGGCTGCACCAAAGTCGGAATTGTTGATAGGCGGAGGCGGGGCTCGAAGTCTCGTCGCAGCGATCGTCATGGCGACTGGGCGTCCACCCAAAGCGAGCGCAGGATGGCCGTCGCCGACCTTCACCACGATTTCACCCTGCAGGCCATCACCAAAGACCGGGAGACCGAAGTCGAGCCAACCTTGGCAAAGCCCGTCATGGATTGCATCGCCATGCTCGAAGAATCGCAGATCATGCGGAGTACCACCGCCCGAGCTTGCCTGCACCGTCCGGATAGGAGGTACAGAGAGATGACGACGGTGTATGAGCAGGGCTACTTTGTCATCCGCTTCGCGGTCCTTATCCATCGCCTGCAACAAGAAGGGCGGCTCGGTCTGGCGGGAAGCATACCAGAACCCGGCATAGCGTCTTGGTGGGAGAGAAAAGTCTTTCCGCCCTTGCTCGAATAAGAAACCGCCAGCCTTTTCGCTGGCTTTCAGCCAGTCGGCATTGGCTGTCTCGGTCCTTTCCGCGGCCGAGGCCCCTTCTTCTCCCGCCAAGCTCAAAAGCTGTGCAATCTCGCCCACCTTCTGAGCCTCGTTTACGATCCGTTGGTGGGTCAGGGGTGCAAAATGGTCAAGTTGTGAAGCAAGGCCGCGCGCGCTCCAAGTATCACGGATATCGCGCAGGCGAGCGAGGATGGTGGCCCCGCCGCTTCCGGACACCATGTGCAGGATCAGACGGTTGACTTCGGCCCAAGCATCCTCTGAGACCGGCGGCACCGGCCGTTCGAAGACTTCCAGCGCGTCCATCGCTTCGGACAGGCCTTCTTCGGGTGAGTGCCGCATGATCAGCCGCCAGACCCGGATCAGCGGCGGCAGGGAGTTTCCCTTTCCCCCTGCCTTGATCGAGGCTTTGCTGAGGCGGTCAATCCGGCCGGTAAGCTGATCGATCGCCTGAGGGTCCCAGGGGGTGCTGTAGAAGATCATGTTTCGGGCGCTGTGCTGCAGATTCAGACCCGCTTGGATCCAGTCGCCCAAGAGCAGGACCCGGGCATTGCCCGTCAGAAAGGGTTCGAGGGCCTCTTGCATGGCGCGGATGTCCTCAAACGTGCTATCAGTCGCCGTGCTGGCCCGGCGGAGCGATGCGATGCCGCCCTCTGCGAGTTCGGGGAACCAACGGGGTAAGACCGTCTCCAGCATGTCGATCGTGCCGGAGTCGCCCGCGACGATGACGACTTTCTCGCGCTGTCGGATCGGCTTCCCTGCTTTCAGTCGGTCTTTCTCGGCGCCGAAGATACCGGCTAGGATGTCGGTCAGGGCGTCGAGCCGTGAGTCCCCGAAGTCATCCACCGCCGCCTGACGCACTTCGGCCATGCCTGGGATCACAATGTTCAATCTGTCGATTGCCTCACGAACTGACCGCCTCGATCGCAACAAACCTCTGACCGTCGTCCACATCGCCGCATCAAGGCTTGTGGAGGCACTTTCCACGCGAGAGGCGATCAGGGTCCGGATTAGGTCCAGCCTCTCAATCTCGGTGCTATTGGGTTCGAACAGGCAGGTCGTGCAATTCCGCACAGGGAAGTATTCGCCCCATTCCGCACGCGTCTGCCTAGAAATCCTGCGCGTCCTCGCATGGGAGCGGAAGGCGACCGCCCCTTGGGCCTCCAGCTCGTGCGATGCGAGGCCGACTAGGTTCCGGGCGGCTTCTTTTTCGTGCCGGTCCAGCCAAGCCGAAGGATCTTCGCCTGCATCTTCAGCCAAGCGCATCTGTTCGGGCTCCAGCAAGCCATAGATGATGTCGCGCCAAGCAGGATCACCAAGGCGCGGTGTCGCCGAAAGGATAAGAAGTTGGCGAAAGGCAGCCTCATCATTCCGGGATTCGTCGGCCTTCAATTGTAGTCTGTCCAATACCTCCCGGGGGATCGACTGCGGTTCGTCGATGACGAGCATGTGCTGCCGGACCGGATCAAGCCAGTCGGGCTGATCCGCCACGTCCCTCGGGCGCAAAAGTACCACGCTGGCACCCATGTGCCGAACGGCCGGATCGTCTTCGGGCGGGACCGCTTCACCCGCAGCCTTTCGCTCGCGCCAAGCCGACATTCGCGCCCGGTCCGTGTCATCGACGATGTGGCCAAGAATATGTCCGCGCGTCCAGAGTTCCTCGTGCCATTGAGCCAGCAGTCGTTCGGGCGCGACGATGGCGGCCTGATGTCCCGGGTTATCAGAATGCAGCGCATTCAGGATCATGATGGCTTGGATCGTCTTGCCAAGCCCTACCTCGTCGGCAATCAGGTGCCTGATGCGCACATCGGAAAGGATCCTCCTGACGGTCGAGATCTGGAATGGCAGGGGTTCGGCCGCGACGCCATAAGTGGCCCCCATCGCCGGCGCGTCGCGCTCGGCCCTTCGACGCAGGGCATGGGCGGTCGACAGGAAGACGAACCAGGGGTCGAAAGAGCGCCAGTCAGCCATGGTCCACCCGTCCTTGCCGGTCAAAGGCGGCGCGTTCGGCCTCGCGCAGCCGCAAGGCCACATAGCGGATCGCCCGGGCAGTGTGACGGTCCGACAAAAGGTGCGCCATGTGATCGCGCCAAGCCTCGGCATCTGTCAGAGAGGCGGGCGACAGCCACAGCATCAACCCGCTGCGCATGGTGCCCGGACCCACCCATTCGATGCCGGAGGTCCGGCTGATATCCAGATGGCAGCGCGCCAAGAGATCGACGAGATCGTCGTCGGATTGCCGGTCGTAGGAGGTCGCCCGCAGTGCCTCCCACCGGGTTTCGGGCAGGATCAGATGACGGAAGGGCGACTGCGCCCGCCTTTCTACGACACCCGCGATGAGGCTCTGCCACCGAGCGGCTTCGTTGCCGGCCCAGGTCTCCTCCAGTCCGGGTAGCCCGCGCGCTTCGAAATCGGCCGAGATTTCGGCATAAGACTGGTCCACCGCCTCGTCGAGGAGACCGGCGTCATCTTCCGTCAGAAGCCAGGCTTCCGGATCTACATCGCGTAGGATCGCTGCGAACCTGTTGGCAAGCATCTGTCGTAGCAGTGGCATGTCCTCTGCCGCAAGGCGGGGGAAATGCTGGCCCCCCGCCATATCGCAAGCCAGAGCAGCTGTGGCCAGCTGTTCCGGCAGGCCACCAGACATGCGCCGCGTCTCTGCCTCGGCCGAGACCCATTCCTCCCCGCAGAGGCTGTGCAAAATCGACTGTTCGAGGTGTTCCACGATCTGCCAGCGCCGAGCATCGGCAAGGAAAGTCCCTGCAGTTGCGGAGCGCCAGGCGATGAGGGCTTCGCAAAGGCTCACAAGGCCGTAGCCCCAGCGTGTCTTATGCAGTGCCCGGGCGACAGGCAGGGTGGGCAGCGTATCCGCGCGACCGAACAGCGCGACTTTTCCGGTCAGGATTCCCTCCCGCAGGGCCAGCGTGCCGAGGCCATCGGGAAGGTAAAGGCGGATGTCGCCACCTTCGTGCTCCGAGCCTAAATCGGCCTCCAGCAGCATCGACAGCGCCCCTGCCGTCTGACCCGGACCAACCAAAACACCATCCTCGCGCCGCCACTCCACGCGTCCGGGTACCGGTTCGACCCTGCCCCGCCGTGCGGGTAGTGCAAAGTCGAAGACCCCCAGTCCATCGACAGTGGCCGTCAGCCGCCATCGTGCCTCTTCAAAGGCCAGAGCTTCAAATGACGCTTCCCGCAGCGCCGACAACTCAGACGCGCTGAAGGACAGGCGGGCGGGCAGGCCGGGCAGGGTGACATCTGTAGCGGCAAGTGCCTCGCCATTGCGGGACAGCGCGACACGGACCTGGGTCGGGCCAAGTGCCACGGGGGCCGAAAAAGCGAGGACTAACTCGCCGGACTGAAGATCTGACAAGCCGGGCACGGCCGGACGGCTGCGACAGGTGAACTCACGGAGGTGGCCGGTTTCATCGGCGCCGGGACCGATCATCCATGTCTCAGAGCTTTGGCCAGATCGCAGGAGCAAGGACATCGCCGCAGAGGGAGCCGGAATGACTGCAACATCTCCCTGAGCCATAGTGATCGTTTGGGCGACTGGTTTCCCAAGGCTGACCTCTACTTCCGGCTTCAGGGCGCGTAAGAAAAGGGGCGTATCCGGAGCGATGATGATCCGGTTCCCTTCCCGCTGCAGACGGGCGGTGCCTGAGATTTCGGCCAGGTGTGTCTCTGCGATTCGGGCCCCGGCATCTGACAGCGCGATCCGGCACAACGTCGCCTCGGCGACCCAAGCGACAATGCCGGCCGGGCTTTCGATGTCGAGGGCCCCAGTCGGCCGACCTGTGCTACCCGTCCCTGCAGCCGAAACCTGCAACAGCTGCTCGTGGCCATGCACGATGTCGCCGTCGCCCAAAGCTACTAACATCCCCCCGGATGCCGCCCAACGAAAGAGTGAGGGCGGCCCCGGGAACAGGGCATCGGCCAGGTCATTCCCCTCCGGGGCATCTTCAAGGTGCAGGAGATCGCGCGAAAAAAGGTCTTCGGTGTTCGCTACTGATGCGACCTCCCCCTGAAGGAACTCGTCCAAAAAGACTGCTGCACGTGCCCGGCTTCCTATGGTCAGCACCCGGGATCGGCCCTTGCGCCCGAGGATCACTTCGCGGGCACGCTGTGGCAGGATGGGACCCCTGAGCATAAGCCCTTCGAGCCTGTGGCTTTGGCCGGTTACGGAAACCGAGGCCAGCCACGAAGCGGCTGGCACCGCAATCCCGGCATCCTTGGGCTGACTACGGATCGACCGCCGCGCCGTGCGTAAGACTTGGCGGCACTCAGCGTCCATCCGGATATCGCGTCCTATCCTAGCGAGGGCGAGAGGTTCGATCCATGAGTGGCTATTCTCACCCGACAGCAGGTTCCGCCCGAGACTGACCGCAAGCACCTTGTCGCCCAGCCAGTCCGAAAGCCGCCGCGACCAGAGGCCCTCGGCTATGGCAGTCAGGCGCCGGTGGAAGTCTTCATCGGACAGACCTTGACCTCCAGACGCGGCCAGCTTGCCAAGGGCGACGGCGAGTGGGCGGTGTATCTCCAGCGGGGCGAGCGCGTTGCGGATCGGCCAGGCGATGATGTTGAAGGCCCGTGCCCAGTCGCTGTCATGTGGATGCGGAATGCCGAATCTCTGGCTTAACCCCTCGAACAGGGCGCGCACTGACAAACGGTCTCCCCCAGTCACGGGGATCCCGAGGTCCCTGCCGAGACGTGGCCAGAACTCAGTTCCGGTGCCGCGATAGCCGTAACCGGTCTCGGTGATCGTGATGGCAAGGGGAAGCGTAGCATTCGGCCATCGCGCCGGATTCAGGCCTTCCATCCGAGCGTGGATGGCAACGCATTGCGTCATTTCGCTCAATCGCCCCGCGTCCAGCCCGTGTTCAAGCAAGAAGACCGGCCTGTCGGGACGCTGGTTCTGCAGCGCACGGAAGTGCTGGCGGAGGTTGCTGTCGAACTGACGCAAAAGATCGAGGGAAGGACCGAACATCACAATCCAAATTAGCTTTCCCGAAGACTGAGCAGGCAGGCCGGGCTTGTCAATAAGTATTGATAATGCTTGCATTTAACGTCATGGCTGTGTCCAATGCAACCATCGGGATTTCTGTGTTGCCCGGCAGATCACTGATTTCTGTTATGGTATGCAATGCATTTTCACAGGCTGACCTCTTCTCTCGCGATTGACGATCAGCCTTCGGCGGCCGAGCGTATTCTGCGGGCCCAGGCCGAGGGCGCGGGAATGGCCGCCTCCGATCTTGCCGGGGCCGCCGCCGCATATGTGGCCGCCTCGGGTTACATGCCGAAGCAAGAGGTTTCCGACTGGCTTGCGGGTCTTCTCGGATGGCACGATGACTGGCGGGGCTCGGCCAGCGCTATTGCGGGCGAAGTCCTCGAGGCTCTTCTAGTAACCGGGGTGTTCGGAATTGGTTTCAGCTTTGGACAGACTATCCTGTTGCCCCGTCCGGCACGGCATGTCCT
Organism: Pseudomonadota bacterium; assembly: GCA_020161975.1. GTDB lineage: Bacteria > Pseudomonadota > Alphaproteobacteria > Rhizobiales > Beijerinckiaceae > JAIUNP01. Next base: position 13,166 of record JAIUNP010000022.1, on the reverse strand, counting down.
TGTCCCGGGGGTCGGGCCGCTGCGCATTGCGTCGGTCGAGGATGAGAACGCGCTGACCGCGTTTCCGAGAGCGCTGTTTTGCGGCAGCCGGTCCCGGGAAGACATGCAGTCCTTCGCCGATGTCATCGGTCACAGCGTGTCCGAACCCGAGCAAATGGACGAGCTGCGCCAGCTGGTTTCCGAGGCGCGCAGGGGGCTGCCCTTGCGTGATGCCGGGGCGGACTGGAAGAAGCGGCTTATTGCGCTGACCTGCGGTTTCGATCCTGCCAAGGTCATCTGGAAGATTGAGCCGGACCGTGCCGCCGCCGTGCTGGACTGGGCGGGTATCGGCCCGGACGCGACCCCGGGGCAGGCGGCTGACCCCGACCAACTGCTGGTTATGTGTCTGCCTGCCGATGCGCGGGTCGTCGTGACGGCGGGGCCTGGAAGCGGCAAGACCCAGGTCGTTTGCCAGCGGATCTCGCACCTGATCGAAGAGGGTGTCGCCGCGACCCGGATGTGGCTCTTGTCCTTTACAAAGGTCGCGGTCGAGGAAATGCGCGAGCGTATCGGCGAGACTCTGACCCAACCTGCAGAGGCGCGATCGTTGAATGTTGCGACATTTGACGCCTTTGCGGGTCACTTGCTTCGTGCTGCCCTGCCTGCAGGCGCGGCCCGTCCCGATGGGTTTGACGCGTCCATCCGGGCTGCCCGTGCCGTACTGGAGACCCGTCCTCCCGAGTTGACTGGTTATATCGCGAACCTGAAGCATGTCATTATCGACGAGGCGCAGGACTTGTTGGGCGACCGTCTCCACCTCATGAGGGTCTTTCTGAGCCAGCTGCCTGCCAGCTGCGGCGTGACGATTTTGGGCGATGCGGCGCAGTCCATCTATAATTTCAACCAGACGGGCCGCAGGGATAGCCTTCTGGACCGGGACTCCGGTTTTGTTCCGATGGTGCTGGGGACAGATCACCGCACGCGCGACCCAAAACTTGCCCGCTTTTTTGCCGCGACGCGCGAAATGCTGGTCAGAGCAGGGATTCCGCCAGAAGAAAAATATGCGCAAACACGGAGCGCCATCGAAAACCTCGCAATTCCTGCCCCGAGGGGCATCGCCGACCCTGTAGTTCCCGTGGGGCTCCGGACCATGGTGTTGTTCCGCTCTCGCGGAGCACTGCTGTCAGAAAGCCACAGGTTGATGGCGGGTCACATCTCCTTCCGGCTTCGGCCAACGGCGCATGGTGATCTGATCCAACCTTGGGTCGGTGCCTTGCTTGCGGGCCTGTCCCTAGGCACGCAGGTTTCGTCGGAAGAGCTTGCAGATCGCATCGGGCGTGCAGCCCCGGTTCTTGTCGGGCTGACCGAAAACGTTGGCGATGACAATGTGCTGGAAGGAGTTTGGCACCGGCTAAACCAACTGGCCGATAGCCCCGGAGCGCGGCTGGATCTCGGGCGTCTTCGGCGACGGCTGGACCTGTCGTTGCCCACAGCGATGCTCCGCCGGTTTCTTGGCAATGCCGGCCCGCTTCTGAGCACCATCCACGGAGCGAAAGGGCTGGAGGCGGACCATGTCCTTTTGATGCTGCCCTACGTCCCCGATGCTCGGCAGGATTGGGTGCCCGACCGGCCCTACGATCACGAAGAGGAGGCGCGTGTCCTTTATGTCGGTGCGACCCGCGCTCGCGACAAGCTTTATATCGCCAGCCAGCGCGCAAGCCGCATGCAGCGGACGCAGCAAAAGCGAAATTGGCGCGGGCGTCCGGCAGATTTCAGCGTCGAAGTCGGATTGAGCGGAGATGTCCTGCCTGTCTCCCCAGATCCTGAGGCCCTGATCCTGGCGGCCGGCGTTTTGGCGGCGCCCGGTCCGTCGCCGAAAGGCCGATCCGGAGTGGCGCTGAAAGACGCGGACACGGCACGCTGGTTCATCTTCGGCGCCGACGCGCGTGGGATTGCCCATGGACCTCCACTCGGTCGGCTGTCAGACGAGGTGATGGCCGCTATCGGCGGCATTGCCGGACGCCACCCCACGGAATTGCCCTCGCGGATTGGCGGATTCTTCCTTAGTGGGGCCGCGACTTGTACCTGGACCGACGGGGACGAACATGGGATAGCCCTTGTTCCCGTGTTGTGCGGGCTCGCCTCTGTAGCCCTGGAGACCGGAAGTTGAGAGATGATACGGCGCGCCGCCTCGTTGTAAATCGCCTGCGGGAAGACTTGATTGGTCCACTCGACGGACCGGAGGAGCATTTCACAGACAGGCCATCAGATCGGTATCTGACGGGAATGCTGTTTCCGCCCAGAACAGCCATCAGCCAGATCGAAGACGAGGATGCAGACGCGCCGGGCGATACAGATGCTGCAAGCGGTTCGGAGGCGTCCTTGCCGTTCTCGACCGCGCTTCGGCCTTCGTCTGCCGGGATTTCCTTTTCCGCAGAGGCCTTTGGCGACCTGCCTGCTGCCGTCGATGTCTACATCTCGGCTGGGGTCTACGTCAGTTCGGGCGGACAAGATGGTGCGGCGCCACGATGGCATCGCGCTTCGGTTGCCTTCGAGGACACGATTCCAGTTGGGGTGATCGCTTCCTCAGGCGGGGTCCGCCGCTATTCTAGCAACGACCTTGGCATCGGCGGGATGCAGCTTTACGTCCGTACCGCGCGGACGGCCAGCGGGCCGGTTCTCGTCACTTTGGCTGTGTCGAATGTCCAGACTGTGACGAGGGCCGGTGACCCGGAGGAGGCGATCTTCTTCCAGGTCGAGCTGACTGCGCGACCGGCCCCCGGCACGCGGTTCTGCCAGAAGCCGGTCTCCCGGGCCCCTGCGGACGACGAGGATATGGCGGCCGGCAACCTGATTTACCGGGATGTGCAGGACCATGTCGTGGGTCATACCTGCGCCGCAAGGTTCGTCGAAGAGGCCGGAGAGGTCACCGAACTTGCCACCGATTGGCTGCCTGTGGCGGTCGTTCGCAAGCCGCGTGAAACCGGCGATGCCCTGTTCGACAGCTTGACGGCCGATGGCGGGTCTGCCCCGCTCGACGCTCGCTGGCTATCCGAAGCACCTGAGCGACTCATCATCGCGGGCCTCGGGCGTCTTGTGGCGACCTATGAAGACTGGGTGGCCGCCCGCGCAGCCGAGGGGCAGGCCCTGACCGACGCAGCGCTGCGCAGCCAGGCAGATCTGCACGTCCGAACGGCCCTTGAGGTGGCGCAGCGAATCCGGGCAGGGATCGCGCTCTTGCAGTCCGATCCCCAGGCAATGAACGCGTTCCGTCTCGCCAATCGCGCGATGTGGCTACAGGACAGCTGGAAGAAGCAACGCCGTGGTAGCGCCGATGGTCTCGTCTGGCGCCCATTCCAATTGGCCTTCGTGCTTTTGACCCTGACCTCTGCCAGTTCTGGCAAGGACCCCGACCGCGATGTGATGGACCTTTTGTGGTTCCCCACCGGTGGCGGAAAGACCGAAGCATACCTTTTGCTCACTGCCTTCGTGATCTTCCTGCGCCGCTTGCGGGCGAAGGGGGCCCCTTTGGGGGCGGGCGTTACGGTCTTCATGCGCTACACGCTGCGCCTGTTGACCATTCAGCAATTCCAGCGGGCGGCCGCGCTGATCCTTGCCTGCGACCTCTTGCGCCGCTGCCCCGCACTGGCCGGGGCAGCGACGGTTCCTGGCCATTTTGCAACCGACGATCCCATCGCTATCGGCCTCTGGGTCGGTGCCGAATCTGTCCCCAACAAGGTTGATGACGCAGTCAAGTCCCTGAAGCGTCACGATGCGGGCGAGCAACCCGCATCGAGCCCGCGTCGCCTGACGAAATGCCCGCAATGCGATGAAGACCTTCGATGGGCCCCGACGGCCAACGAAAAGGACATCGAGGTCACCTGTCGGACCAAGAATTGCACCCTCGCAGGAACGCCCCTTCCTGTCTGGACCGTTGATGAGATCATCTATGAACGCCTCCCCGCGCTGATGATCGGCACAGCGGACAAATACGCTCAGCTTGCCCGCGAACCGAAGACCGGAAAGCTCTTTGGCCTCGGCACCAACCATGCGCCGCCCGATCTGATCATCCAGGACGAGCTTCATCTGATCTCGGGCCCCCTGGGCACAATTTCCGGGCTTTACGAGATCGCGGTGGATGAACTGTGCAGCCACCGCGGAACCAGGCCCAAGATCATTGGCTCGACCGCGACGATCCGTCGGGCCGCTTCGCAAATCCGTGCGCTGTTCGACCGGCGTGCGGCGCAGTTTCCCCCGCCCGGTCTCGATCACGGAAATTCGGGCTTTGCGGCCACAGACGGTGCCGATACCGGGCGTCTTTATGTTGGCGTCACGACGACGGGCCGGTCTGCGAAGTTCACCCTGCAGGCTGTGATGGCCTCATTGATGCAGGCCGCAGCCGATCCCCGCATCGCCCCCGAACAAGAGGACGCCTACTGGACCCTCGTCACCTATTTCAACGCCTTGCGCGAATTGGGCGGCGCTTTGACCCTGTCGCGAGACGACGGTGGGCGCTCGATCGACCAATACGCAAAGCGGCGGCCCGGAGAAATGCCCCGACCCCTGATCCAACCCGTCGAACTAACCAGCCGGATCGGAGCCTCTGAGATCAACAGCATTCTCGACCAACTGGAGCATGAGCGGGGCCATAAGGACTGCGTGTCCTCAGTTCTGGCCAGCAACATGATTTCGGTGGGCGTCGATGTCACCCGCCTTGGGGTGATGGTGGTCAATGGCCAGCCCAAAACGATCGCCGAGTATATCCAGGCGACAAGCCGTGTCGGGCGCGGCAAAGTGCCTGGCCTGGTCGTCGCCATCTGCAACGCCAACAAACCCCGGGACCGCAGCCGCTTCGAAACTTTTCAGAACTGGCACCGGTCGCTCTACCGGGATGTGGAAGCGACGGGCGTGACCCCTTTCGCAGAGCGCGCCCGCGAGCGCGCTCTGCATGCGGCTTTCGTCATCTGCGCGCGCCATCTGATCCCGGCGCTGCGGCAACAGCCGTCCGATGCCCCTCAGGTCCGGCCCGAGCTTGAGGCCATCCTGGACCGCATTGTGTCCCGGGCGAAGTCGGTTGAACAAAGCCCGGCGGAGACGATCGCCGCAGAGGGAGAATTGCGCACCTTCCTTGAGCTTTGGATCAGCCGTCCCGACTTGACGGAGTACTGGGACCAGTTTCGGAACAGCCTCCTGACATCGGCTGAAGAGGCCGAGGCAAATCCGCGGGCGCGCGGGCTTCTGCCGCGTCCGACACCCAATTCGCTGCGCTCGGTCGAGGCTTCGACGGCCTTTTCCCTGCGCGAATCCGCAGAGTGAGACCGGGAAAATGACCAGCATTGGCAAGATCAGGCGCAGCCAGGTGATCGGAACCTACGGGCCCGGAGCGATCATCGACTTCCGCAGCCCGGCGGGCGCGCCGGTCTCGGCCATTTCCGGTGGGCTGGAACTTTGGGAGGAGGCGAAGCTCGACCACAGGCAGCGGATTTACGAAGTGCGCCTGCAGTCCCGGCTCAAGGTGGATTTCTTTCATCAGCCCCCGATCGGGAAATACAAGACTGCTTTCCGGGACCCGAATGGCTTTTTGGTCGAGGAAGACCGGGAATTGCCCGCCATCCGTTTCCCGGAGTGGTGTTTTTGCCCCTCCTGTGACCGGTTGAAACATGCGCGCGACTGGGTAGGGGCGGCGGGCGACCCAGATAAATGGTGCCAAGTTTGCTCTGGACAAAAGGGCAAACCCAAGCGGCAATTCGTGGTGCCCGTGCGTTTGATTGTCGCCTGCGAGGCAGGGCATCTGGACGAGTTTCCATGGGATCGCTGGGTCGGTCACAAGGAAGGCTGCAGGCGACGCGACCTTAAGCTGGTCGGCGAGGCGGCCGGTCTGGCGGGCCTTGTGGTGAAGTGCGACGGCTGCGGCGCCAACCAGTCGCTGGCCAAGGCCTATGGTCCGCACGCCCTTGAACGGATAGGCCATAGCTGCAGCGGGCGCCGGCCCTGGTTGCCACTGGCCCATCGCCAAAGCTGCAGCCACCCTGCCACGGTGATCCAGCGCGGGGCCTCGAATGCTTGGTTCCCGATCATCGAAAGCGCCATCGACATCCCGCCCTTCAGCGATGAATTCACTCAATTTGTTCGCCAGGAGCAGTATTGGAAGTCGTTCAAATCCCTGACTGATCCCGCTAATATCCGGGGAGCGATGGAGGATAGCGGGCTTGAATCCGAATGGACCGGGCCTCCGATGACGGCCAGGGAAATGGAAAAGCAGATCAAGGCAATCCTTGATCGCGATCAAGATGGATCTTTTATCGATCTTCGCAGCGAGGAACATGCGCGCCTCGTAGCCCCGCCGACGAGCGGCGTTTCCGACCGCAACTTCAAGATCCTGCCCGAAAGCCTCCCGGCCGGGTTTTCCGGCCTAATCGGCAGCCTGGTGCGGGTTGAACGGCTGCGCGAAGTCCGGGTGCTGACCGGCTTCACCCGTCTGTCGCCAGATGGCCAGGAAAAGCTACCGCGCGACCCCGCCGGGCTCTCTGCGTCGAAGAAGAACTGGCTTCCGGCTGTCGAGGTTTTCGGTGAAGGAATATTCGTAGGCCTCGACCTAGCCCATCTGCGGGAATGGGAGCAACGTCAGCCCGTCAAGGACCGGATCGCCGCTCTGAATGCTCAACTCGGGCAAGCCATGCAGGAGCGCCAGACGGCAGGAGCATCGGTGACCATCAGCGCGCGGCATGTGCTTGTCCACACGCTCAGCCATGCAGTGATTGAGCGGCTCTCTCTCGACTGCGGCTATTCCAGCTCATCGGTGCGAGAGCGGCTTTACGTCGGACCCGATGGCAGCGACATGGCAGGCTTCCTAATCTACACTTCGGCGCCAGGTGCCGATGGGACGCTCGGCGGCCTCTCTCGCGAGGGACGGGCCGAGCGGTTTGGCGCTACCCTGCAAAAGGCGGTCGACGACACGCGCTGGTGTTCGGCCGATCCCTTGTGTTCGGAGGGCTTGGCGTCGCTGTTCGACAGCGGCAATCAGGCTGCCTGCCACTCGTGCTGTTTCCTGCCTGAGACCGCGTGCGAGCATTTCAATCAGTACCTCGACCGCGCTCTCGTGACTGGAAACACCGAGCTGCCGTCCCTCGGCTACTTTCCAACCGGAGGCTGAACTTGGCGAAGATGGTACCTTCACGCATCCCCGACCTCTTGCTGAACGACCGCAAGCGCGAGGCCGAACGCAGGGTCTATGAAACCCTCGAAAAAGATCTCGGCGGCGACTTCGTCGTCTATTGGTCGCGCCCCTGGCATCGCTTTCGGCCGGATGGGACGGGGCAGGATGGCGAGGTCGATTTCGTCGTGGCGCACCCGGGTCTCGGCGTACTGGCGATCGAGGTGAAGGGCGGCGTCGTGTCCTGCGACGACCAGGGTCAGTGGCGCTCGGTTTCGCGCAGCGGCACGTCCTATGACCTGAAACGCAGCCCAGTCATGCAGGCGCACGACGGCAAGCACGAACTCCGCAAACGGTTGGCAGGTTTCACGGCACTGGCACGGCGACGTCTGAACATGTGTCACGGTGTGGTTCTGCCGGATAGTGCTCGCCCTGCCCGCGGCTTCGGTGTCGAAGCTCCGCTTGAGCTTTTTGCTTTCGGCAATGATATCGGTTCGGGTCGCTTGGGTGTCTGGGTACGCGAGGTCCTTGGTCGGGGTGCCGGAGCTTGCGACCAGCTTGGACCCGAAGGAATGCGTGCACTGCATGAAGTCGTGGCGGCCGAATTCGAGCTGCGCCCCCATCTGGCCAGCTCGCTTGCCCATGACATGAAGAGCATCGATCTCCTCACCGCGGAACAGGCCTATCTTCTCGATGCGCTCGCCGGCAACCGGCAGATGGCCATCGCCGGGGCTGCTGGCACGGGCAAGACCCTTCTGGCGTTGGAAAAGGCGATGCGCTGTGCCGGGGCGGGCCAACGTACCCTCCTGACCTGTTTCAACAATGCCCTTGCGCTTTATCTGAAGAGGCTTGTGGGTGAGGTCGACAACCTTGTGATCGCGGGGTTCCATGAGCTTTGTGGCAAGATGGCGGCCGCCGCACGGGTTCACGTGCCCGAAGTCCGCGGCCCCGCCTTCTATGCGGACACCTTGCCTTCGGTCCTCGAACAAGCTCTCCAGGCGCGCCCCGACCTGGCTTTCGATGCTATCATCGTCGACGAAGGTCAGGACTTTGCCCGCAACTGGTACGATGCGCTGCGATTGTCGCTGAAAGACATGGAGGAGGGGTGTCTTCACGTCTTCTATGATGACAATCAGCGGATCTATGGCACTGGTCAGGCCTTTACCGAAGAGCTGCCGAAGGCCATGTTCCGCCTTAGCCGCAACCTGCGCAACACGCGGTCGATCCACCAGGCCCTGACCCCTTGGTACGACGCGCGCGGGGTGAGTTCCGCCGGCCCAAAGGGGCAGCCGGTCGATTGGATCGACGTCAAATCGAAGGAGCAAGCCTATATCGCGGCCAGTGCCTTTGTGGCCGAACTTGTCAAGACGTCGCAGCTGACCGCCGCCGAAATCGTCCTGCTGTCCGGGGCGGCCCGGGACAAATGCGGCCTCTTTTCCCAGGCACAGATCGGCGGCGCGGTTCCCGTTTCGGCCTCTGTTCCAAGGACCGCCAACAACATCGTTTGCGATACCGTGCGGCGCTTCAAGGGTCTCGAGGCGAAATGCATCATCCTCATCGATACGGACCAGCTTGTCGATGATGAGTTGATCTATGTCGCGTTGAGCCGACCCTCGGTCTTGCTCAGGGTCATAGGCCTGCCGGAAGATATTCGGCGGCTTAAGGGGACCTGACTGGCTAGGGTGCCTGAGTTTAGAGCCTGTTGATCGTTGCTTCGTACCTTGGGATTCTCGCCATCCACGGAGTTTTGTCACTTTTAGTTCTTGCGAAAAGAGACATTTACCGACACTGTGTCAGAAAAATTCCCAGTGGATCCCACAATGCAGGCTGACTTCTCGACGCTTCTCGCGCAGGCGGGCTATTCCGTTGCGGAAGCTGCGCGCTTCCTTGGCTACTCGGAAGGCCACATTTATCGCTGGAAGCGCGCTGAGGAAGTTCCCCGAGAGAGCGTGATCCGCTTGCTCAAACTGGAAATCGAACGGCGGCGCAAGGCGGAGTTCGCAGAAAAGTCTTTCACCTTCATCGATCTTTTCGCGGGTATCGGGGGTCTGCGTCGGGCCATAGAGGGCGCAGGTGGTCGCTGCGTATTCACTTCTGAATGGGACAAGTACGCCCAGCAGACCTATATGGCCAACTTCCCCGATAACCATCCGCCTGTCGGTGACATCCGTCAAGTCGACGAAAATGACATCCCTGATCATGACGTCCTCGTCGCTGGGTTCCCATGCCAGCCCTTCTCGATAGCAGGTGTGTCGAAGAAGAATGCGCTAGGTCGCGCTCACGGATTTGCCGACGAGACACAGGGCACGCTCTTCTTTGATGTGCTGCGCATCCTGAAACACCACCGTCCGGCAGCGTTCCTTCTTGAGAACGTCAAGAACCTGAAGAGCCACGACAAAGGCCGCACTTTCGATGTGATCCAGCGGAAGCTGAAGGATGAGCTGGGCTATTCGTTGGAAACCCGGATCATTGATGCCGGCCACTTTGTGCCGCAGCATCGGGAGCGGATTGTTATGGTGGGCTTCCGTGACAAGACCGGCTTTAGCTTCGAGGATGTGGTGCTTCCGGCCTATGGATCGAGGCGGCTGAAGCACATCCTCCATCCTGAAAATGGGACTGAAGAAGTAGAAGGCCATTTCACCCTGGGCTCCGACGCAGTGGTCAACGAGAAGTACACCCTTACTGACAAGCTTTGGGCGTATCTGCAGGAATACGCCAAGAAGCATCAGGCTAAGGGCAATGGGTTTGGCTTTGGTCTCGTGAATGGAGAAAGCATCGCCCGGACACTTTCCGCCCGCTACTATAAGGACGGTTCGGAAATTCTGATCAGTCGCGGTCCCGGACTTAACCCGCGCCGCCTGACCCCCCGGGAATGTGCAAGGCTGATGGGATATCCGGAAGAATTCCGGATCCCTGTGTCCGACACGCAGGCCTACAAGCAGTTTGGAAACTCGGTGGCAGTGCCTGTTTTTGCAGAAGTGGCCCGGGTCATGGCGCCGCACATCCGTACTGTGATGGCGGCCGAGCCCCTCAAGAAAGTTGGCTGACGTCCACGACAGCCCGACCCGCAGCCGCAATATGGCAGCGATCCGGTCGATAAACACGAGGCCGGAGTTCACGGTCAGACATGGCCTGCATAGCAAAGGATTCCGGTTTCGGCTGCACAAGAAGACTATGCCAGGAAAGCCCGATATTGTTTTGGCCAAATACCGGGCTGTAATCTTCGTGAATGGGTGTTTCTGGCACGGGCACGAATGCTCTTCGTTTAGGTGGCCCGCCACGCGTGAGCCCTTCTGGCGTGAGAAGATCGGCGGAAACCGTGCGCGCGACCAGGCCAACCTCTTGAAGCTTCAAGCGGAGGGCTGGCGCGTAGCCGTGGTCTGGGAATGCGCGTTAAAGGGTAAAGACCGGCTTTCTGCTGGTGAAGCAATTGACAGTCTTTGCCTATGGCTTTCCTCTGACAGCGCGTTTCTTGAAGTCGCCGCAAAGAATCGGGCGGTCGATACAGGGCAGATTTGATTTGGCGGGCAAGGGTTCTCTTTCGAGGTATTTCATAGGCGCGGGGGCCAAGATCCTTCGCGGCACTGAAGTCGATCCCGCAGTTTCCCGGGGGCATGAATTCCAGGGCGTAGACATCTTTCGCTCCTTTGTCGGAACGCCCGATGAAAGCGAAAAGATACCTGTCACCTACATCTGGATGGATGATGAACAGGAAGAGCCCGTTCGACTTGAGCTGGCGGCAACCTGGTACAACAGTCGCAAGCAACAGCCGCATCGAACCCCGGAATATCGCCTGTACTATCCTGCCGCTGCAGATGCGGTCGTCCACCAGGCCAAGGCGGGCGACACTCTTTTCTTGTGTATGACGTCAGAGCGTAAAGTGCTCGCGATCTTGTGCCCGTCCGCCAGCTCTGCCGAGCAAAAGCTGCTTTGGCTTTTCGGCCTGAAACTCACCGATGACTTTAATCTCACGCAGCGTGATCTAGGCGAAGATGGGGGCCGCGGTATCGATCTTGCGGCGAAGTTCATCCTCGATGAACTGGGGATCGAGGCGGAAGAACCAGAACCCGATGCTCTTGGGCGGCTCATTGACCGTTTCGGCTCGACCTTTCCGGGCACTGCCGTATTTTCTGCCTTTGCCAGAAAGACATTGAGTGGCGTCGACCCCCGCGACGATCCGGACGCAGCGCTAATGGGCTGGATGGGGCATGAGGAAGCTCTTTTTCGGCATATGGAGCGGATTGTCGTCGCGGAGCGGCTGAAGGCAGGCTTCCTAGAGGGCGAAAAGGCCGATGTCGACGGGTTCCTGTCATTTTCCCTGAGTGTTCAGAATCGGCGGAAATCCCGGGCGGGTTTTGCCTTTGCCCACCATGTCGAAGCGCTCTTGCTGGCTTGGGACGTGAAATTCAAGCGCGAGGCGACGACGGAAAAACGCAATGCCGCTGACTTTTTGTTCCCTGGTGAGGCGGAATATGCTGATCCTGCCTTTCCTGCGGCATCACTGCGCATGCTTGCGGTCAAGACGACATGCAAAGACCGGTGGCGTCAGGTTCTCGCCGAGGCAGACCGGATTCCGGGGAAACATCTGCTGACCCTGGAGCCTTCAATCTCCCGGGCGCAAACGGCTGAAATGCAGGGGCAATCGCTGCAGCTTGTCTTGCCACGTGGTATCCATGAAACCTACCACGCGGATCAGCAGCAATGGCTCATGCCGGTTCGGTCGTTTCTGGAACTTGTGAAACAATAACCTTGCACCTTCAGGCGGGAATCCTGAGGCATGACCCATTCCGAATGATTGGCGGAAAATCTGACTTCTGATCTATATAGTCACATCATTTCCAACGATGGCACCTCCCGGCGTTCCGCCGGGACCGCGCTCTGGTCCTTCGGACTGGAGCCTACCGAGGCAGTCTCCCCCCATGCGGGCGACGATCCCTGGTGCGAAGAGGGCGAGGTGAGCCGGAACGGGTCAGGTCCGGCGGGTGAGAGAGAGCGCTGATCGGGCCAGACCCGTTCCCGCTCTCTTGAGGAATTCCCGATGAACGACCTTTCTCCGACGACCCTGGCGCAAGCGCCGGTCGCCTCGGCTTCCGCCATCTTGGTTGCGGCCGGCCTTTTGCTGCCGTCGCTCGAACGCGGGCAGCGCATCGACAGCGCGGCGTTGCGCATGGCAATGGAAGCCGCCTTCGGCGCTTCCGATGCCTCCGGCCTTTGGGACTGGAAGGCGGGCTATGAGGCCTGCGAGGCCGCGACTGTCCTTTTCCTGCGGAAGTACGGCCGCACGATCTTCCGCCAAGCTGGGGCACATTCGGCGCGGCTGGCTGCGATTTCGAAAATCTCCAGCCTCCTGCCCGGCCAAACGCGCCGCTCCGAGGAAAGCCAGGCGTTGCAGCAGTTCTCCACGCCGATTCCGCTCGGCCTCGCTGCGCTGACCGCTGCCGCGATTGGCCCCGACGATGTGGTACTTGAGCCTTCGGCAGGCACTGGACTCCTGGCGATCCTCGCCGAAATCTCTGGCGGCAGCCTTATGCTCAATGAGTTGGCCGATACCCGCGCCGATCTCCTCTCCTCCCTCTTCCCGGACCTTTCTGTCACCCGCTTTGATGCGACGCAAATTCATGACTATCTCGAATCTGGCGCTGTCCCCTCCGTCGTCCTGATGAACCCACCGTTTTCCGCGATGGCGAATGTCACCGGCAAAGTTCAGGACGCCGCCCTCCGGTATATCGATTCCGCTCTCTCGCGTCTCGCTCCCGGTGGACGCTTGGTCACGATCACCGGCGCCGGCTTCGGCCCCGACTCGCCTGCTTGGCGCGATACCTTCGTCCGTCTTCAAGGAAGCGGACGTGTGGTGTTCTCGGCGGCGATCGGTGGTTCAGTCTATGCACGTCATGGCACGACGTTTTCGACGCGTCTGACCGTGATCGACAAGATCCCGGCCGAAGATCCCACGTGCTTCCCGGACGCTCCGGGGATGGCACCCGACGTTGCCACCTTGCTTGGCTGGATCACCGACCATGTGCCGCCGCGCCCC
>JAIUNP010000021.1 GCA_020161975.1 Pseudomonadota bacterium | reverse complement strand
GTCGAAAGACCGCAACCTCGTCAACATTGTACCGATGCCGAAAGCAGCCGAATAGGCGAGATCATTTTGGTCCCGCCGGCACTTGTCGCTCCGCGGGACCCGAAATCGAAAAGACGGGTCTGAATTCAGGGGAGACAGGTGTCTCCCCTGAATTGTTTTGAAGCCTGGAGACCCGTCATGACGTTGCAGATGGAAGCGAGCATCCCCCGCGAGAAGAAGAGCGGCCTTGTGATCGAGACCGCCCGCCTCGTCATGCGCGCACCCTCGAAGCGCGATCTCGACGGGATCGTAAAACTCGCAAACAATCCGAGAATTGCGGAAATGACCGCGACCGTGCCGCACCCCTACACGCGTGCGGATGCGGAAGCGTGGCTTGAAAAAGTCCGCACCGGCCGGGGCTATTCTCTCGTGCTGTTCGCGAACGGCGAGAAGCGCGTGCTCGTCGGCGTCGCGGGATTCGGCCACCGCGGCGAGGAGCATAATCCCGAGATCGGTTACTGGATCGGCGAGCCGTTCTGGCGGCAGGGCTTTGCGACCGAAGCCTCGCGCGCGCTCATCGACCACGCCTTCTCCGAAACCGGGATCGATGCGCTCTCCGCATCCTGCCGCATTCACAACGAGGCCTCGCGCCGCGTGATCGAAAAGTGCGGCTTCCAGTGGGTCGGCACCGGCCTCAATCAGGTGAAGGCGCTGGGCGCATCCGTCCCGGTCGATCGCTTCGTTCTGGGGCGCAAGACCTGGGAGAGCGTTCGCGCCTGGGGCGCTTCCGCTTTGCCCACCTTCACCAAAGCGGGATAGAGAACTGGTTTCGCCTCCCCGCCTTCAATAAGCGGGGAGGCGAAATCACCGAGATGGTCGACCGATGAAATTTCTCGACGAAGCCAAGGTTTATGTTCGTTCCGGCAATGGCGGCGCCGGTGCCGTCTCGTTTCGCCGTGAAAAATTCATCGAATTCGGCGGGCCGGACGGCGGCGACGGCGGCCGGGGCGGCGATGTCTGGGTCGAATGCGTCGATGGGCTGAATACGCTGATCGACTATCGCTACCAGCAGCATTTCAAGGCGCGGGTCGGCGGGCACGGCATGGGCCGCAACCGCACTGGCGCGCGCGGCAGCGATGTTGTTCTGAAAGTGCCTGTCGGCACGCAGGTGTTCGACGAGGATGAGGAAACGCTGATCGCGGACCTGACCGAAGTGGGCCAGCGCGAACTGATCGCCAGAGGCGGCAACGGTGGCTTCGGCAATCTGCACTTCACATCGTCCACCAACCGGGCTCCCCGCCGCGCCAATCCCGGCCTTCCCGGCGAAGAGCGCTGGATCTGGCTGAAGCTGAAGCTGATCGCCGATGCCGGACTGGTCGGCCTGCCCAATGCCGGCAAGTCGACCTTCCTTGCTGCGACCACCGCCGCAAAGCCGAAGATCGCCGATTACCCCTTCACCACGCTTCACCCCGGGCTCGGCGTCGTCCGGGTCTCGGGCCGCGAGTTCGTGCTCGCGGATATCCCGGGCCTGATCGAGGGCGCCCATGAGGGCCACGGCCTCGGCGACCGTTTCCTGGGGCATGTTGAGCGTTGCCGTGTCCTGCTGCACCTGGTCGAAGCCACCGGTGAACACGCCGGCAAGGCCTATAAGATCGTGCGTGGCGAGATCGAGGCCTATGGCGCCGGGCTTGAGGACAAGCCCGAGATCGTCGCCCTGTCAAAGGTCGATGCAGTCGACCCCGAAACCCTGAAGAAACAGCGCGATCGCCTGAAACGCGCCGCCGGCAAAGCGCCCCTGCTTGTCTCCGGCGTCAGCGGCGAGGGTGTTCAGGAGGTTCTCCACGCGCTCCTCCACATCATTGACGCCGCCCGCGCGGATGAGGGAGGCGAGAATGCCGCGCAAGACCGCACCTGATCTTGCGAAATTCAGGCGGATCGTCGTCAAGGTCGGCTCCTCGCTGCTGGTCGGCAAGGAGGGGCTGAAATCCGGCTGGCTCGACGGCCTCGTGGCCGATCTGGCCGGGCTCCATCGTGGCGGCGCCGATATCCTCGTCGTGTCCTCGGGCGCCATCGCCCTTGGCCGCAGTGTGCTGAAACTGAAGCCCGGCGCGCTGGCGCTTGAGGAGGCGCAGGCCGCCGCCTCCGTCGGCCAGATTGCGCTTGCCCGCCATTGGGCGGAAGCACTCCAGAGCAACGGCATCACCGCTGGGCAGTTGCTACTGACCTACAGCGACACGGAAGAGCGCCGGCGCTACCTCAATGCGCGCGCCACGGTGGAGACCCTGCTCTCGTTCCGCGCAATTCCGGTCATCAACGAGAATGATACAGTAACGACCGCCGAGATCCGCTACGGCGACAACGATCGTCTTGCCGCGCGCGTCGGCACGATGGCGAGCGCTGATCTCGTGATCCTCCTTTCCGATATCGACGGGCTCTACACCGCTCCGCCGCAGAAAAACCCTGCCGCCACGCTGATTCCCGTGGTGCCGACGATCACCGCCGAAATCGAGGCGATGGCCGGTGGCGCCGCCTCCGAGCTCTCGCGCGGCGGCATGAAAACGAAGATCGAGGCCGCCAAGATCGCCACCTCGGGCGGCGCGCATATGCTGATTGCCAACGGCACACGGGCCAATCCCTTGCGTCATGTGCTCGATGGCGGGCCGGCCACCTGGTTCCTCTCGCCCTCAAGCCCCGTGACTGCACGCAAGCGTTGGATCGGCGGTACTCTGGAGCCGCGCGGCACGCTCACCATCGACGATGGTGCTGCAAGGGCCCTGACGGGCGGCAAGAGCCTGCTGCCAGCCGGCGTGGTGCGGATAGACGGCAATTTCAGCCGGGGCGATGCCGTTCTCGTGCGCAGCCTGCAAGGTGGTGAGATCGCCCGCGGCCTCGTTGCCTATGATGCGGCGGACGCCCTGCGCATTCAGGGGCGCAAGACAAAGGACATCACGGATCTGCTCGGCTATGCCGGGCGCGCCGAAATGATCCATCGCGATAATCTCGTCCTGTCCGGCGAGGGAGGACACCGATGAACGCCGTCATGAAAACCGATATCGACGCCCTGATGCGCGACATGGGTCGCCGCGCCCGCGCCGCCGCCCGGGTGCTGGCCCTCGCAACGCCGGAGCAGAAGTCGAAGGCCTTGCACACCGCGGCGGAGGCAATTCGTGCCGCAGAAGGCGCGATTCTCGGGGCCAATGCCACCGACCTTGCACAGGCGCGGGGGAACGGCGCGCCAGACGCCTATCTGGATCGTCTTGCCCTGACCCCCGCTCGCATCGCGGAGATCGCCGGCAGTGTCGCCATGGTCGCCGCACTGCCCGACCCGGTCGGGGCTGTGATGAGCGAATGGACGCGGCCGAACGGCCTGAAACTCCAGCGCGTTCGCACGCCGTTGGGCGTCATCGGCGTTATCTTTGAAAGCCGCCCGAATGTGACGGCGGATGCCGCCGCGCTCTGTCTGAAATCCGGCAATGCAGTGATCCTGCGCACCGGGTCGGATGCGCTTGCCTCCGCGCTCGCCATCCATGCGGCCATGGTTTCGGGCCTTGCCACCACGGGCCTTCCGGCAGATGCGGTGCAGCTTGTACCGGTCAAGGATCGCGATGCGGTCGGCGCCATGCTGTCCGGTCTTGACGGCAATATCGACGTTATCGTTCCGCGTGGCGGCAAAAGCCTCGTGGCCCGGGTGCAGGCCGAGGCCCGGGTGCCGGTCTTTGCCCATCTCGATGGCAACAACCACGTCTATGTGCATGAAAAGGCCGATCTTGCGAAGGCCGAGCGTGTATTGCTCAACTCCAAGATGCGGCGCACCGGCGTTTGTGGTGCGGCGGAAACCCTGCTGATCGACCAGAAGATCGCCGGACAGGCGCTGAAACCGCTCACGACAGCGCTGCTCGGTGCGGGCTGTGCCGTGCGCGGCGATGCGGCATTTCAGGCGGTTGATCCGCGCGTGAGCGCAGCCACCCCCGAGGACTGGGACACCGAGTTTCTCGATGCAGTCATTGCGGCGAAGGTCGTTGCAGACCTCGACGAAGCCATCGCCCATATCGAGCGGCACGGCTCACACCACACCGATGCCATCGTCACAGAAGACCCCGCCGCGGCCGAGACCTTTCTGGCGCAGGTTGACTCAGCCATTGTGCTGCACAATGCCTCGACCCAGTTCGCCGATGGCGGCGAGTTCGGTTTCGGCGCCGAGATCGGCATTGCGACAGGCAGGATGCACGCGCGCGGTCCGGTTGGGGTTGAGCAACTGACGACCTTCAAGTATCGCGGCCGCGGCAATGGCACGGTGCGCCCGTGAGAAAAGGCCGCCCGTTTGCTGCGATTGGCGGTAACGGGCCGGTTCGCCTGCCCTTCCATGCGCCGGGAATGCGCATCGGTCTGTTTGGCGGTTCGTTCAACCCGCCGCACGACGGGCACCGGCTGGTGGCGAAGACCGCCCTCAGCGCCCTGCGCCTGGACCGGCTCTGGTGGATCGTTACCCCGGGAAACCCGCTCAAGAACAACACCGCCCTGCCCTCGCAGAACGAGCGCATGGCTCTCTGCCGCGCGCTGATGCCTGATCCGCGCATCGAAGTAACGGGCTTTGAGGCCAGCATCGGTACGCGGTACACCTACGATACGCTTCGCTATCTGGAACAGCGCTGCCCCGGCGTCGATTTCGTCTGGATCATGGGGGCGGACAGCCTCGCCGGCTTCCACCGCTGGCAGAAATGGCGCGACATCGCCCGCATGATCCCGATTGCCATCATCGACCGGCCCGGCTCCACCCTGCGCGCGGCGGCCTCGAAGGCCGCCCAGGTCTTTGGCTCTGCACGCATCGACGAGACCGATGCCGCGCTCCTGCCCGGCCTGAAACCGCCGGCCTGGGTTTTCCTTTATGGCCCCCGGTCAAGCCTCTCGTCCACCGAACTCCGGGCGAGACCGAAAGTCGCAACCAGTTGAATTGTCCGGATCAAGGGTTGAATTCCTTAACGCTCGTTAGCTATCTTTGGCTTCGGGCGAATCTGCCTCGCACCAACAAGGGAACGACAGCGCTGGCTCACCTGTCACTTGTCGAAGCGGCTAAGCCGCTTTCTCCGGCTTCGGCGGACGTGCCGTTGAAGACCGGATCGCTCCTCGAAACCATTCTGGCGGCGCTCGACGACGCCAAGGCCGAGGATATCTCCGCACTGGATCTCGAAGGCCGATCCTCGCTTGCCGACCATATGGTCGTGGCAACAGGCCGCTCCGACCGTCACGTCGGCGCGGTGGCCGATCGCGTGGCGCGCGCCCTGAAGGATAACGGCTTTCCAACGCCGCGGATCGAAGGGCTCGGCACCTGCGAATGGGTGCTGATCGACGCGGGCGACATCATCGTCCACGTCTTCAAGCCCGAGGCGCGCAGCTTCTACAATCTGGAGCGGCTCTGGGGCGCTGACCGTCCGGCCGAGCAGAAGCAGGGCCGCGCGGACAGCGCCCGGCCTTGATCTGACCCATGAAGGTCAGCCTTATTGCCGTGGGCCGGCTGAAATCCGGCCCCGAACGCCAATTGTGCGACCGCTATGCCGAGCGGTTTTCCGCGACCTGCCGTGCCATTGGCGTGCAGGACATCCGCATCCTCGAACTGCCGGAAAGCAACCAGCGCCGCCCCGATGACCGGATGGCCGAGGAGGCGCGCACCATTGCCGCTGCCCTGCCCGAATCAGGCCTGCTGATCACTTTTGACGAGCGCGGTTCATCCATGACCAGCCCGGAATTCGCTGCTCGCCTGCGCCAGGAGCGCGAGGCGGGCACCGCAGCGCTTTCCCTTGTGATCGGCGGGCCGGACGGGCTCGCCCCGTCCTTGCGTCAGCGGGCCGGCCTCGTCCTGTCGTTCGGCAGACTGACCCTGCCGCACCAGATGGTCCGCGCGCTCGCGCTCGAACAGCTCTATCGCGCCGCAACCATCCTGACCGGACACCCCTATCACCGGGTGTGAGGCTGCGCCGGGCCGAAGCGAAATCCCCGATATGATGCGCCATTCTTTCGCCGGGCTTTTCGCTTATTAAGCGGCCATCCACCACGAATCAGCCAGAATGGTCGGCGTGACGAATCTGTGCATGGCTTTGCCTTCGGCCTCTTGCCCGCACCGCGCCCTTTTCCTTCTGGCGTGGCTGACGGTTGTTGCACCGGACGTTCGCGCGCAAACCCCGTCCACGCCGACCGGACCGGGCAACGAACTCAGGACCGTAACTGACCAGTTGCAACGCAGCGAGGCCGAGCAGAGCCGCTTGCGCAGCGAGATCGCCGGCCTCAAGGGAGACAGGACGAAACTCTCGGCCGAACTCCTCAAGACCACCGAAGCCGTCCGGGCCGCGGAAACACGCGTCACCGACTCACAGGCGCGCCTCGACGAGGTGTCTGCCAGCGAAGCGGCCCTCCAGCGCTCGCTGGAAGCACGGCGCGAAACCACGGCCGAGGTTCTCGCCGCCCTGCAACGCATGGGCCGCCGCTCGCCGCCGGCGGTGGTCGTTCACCCCGAAGACATGCTGGAGGCGATCCGCTCGGCCATCCTGCTCGGCTATGTCATTCCGGAAATCCGCGCCGAGGCCGAAACACTGGTCGCTGACCTTGGCGCTCTCGTCCGGCTGCGCGAGGCCGCCGCCGCCGAGCGCCAGCGTCTGGCGCGCGAACGCGACACAATTGCCGGCGAGCGCACCCGCCTTTCGGCTCTGATCGAGGCACGTCAGGGACAGATCGAGACATCCGAAAAGGCACTGGTCGAGGAACGGGGGCGAATCGAGGCGCTCGGCAAACAGGCCCAATCCCTGCGCGACCTGATCGCCCGCGCTGAATCCGACGCCGCGGCACTTCGGCGAGCCGAGGAACAGGCGGCCAAAGTGCCACTTCCCGCCCGTTCGCCGCAGGAACTGGCAGCCCTCTCCCAGTCCGCGTTCAAGGACCCGGCGCGCCTGCAACCGAAAATCGCGTTCACGGATGCGCGAGGATTGCTCGCTCTGCCCACAAACGGCCCGATTGTGAAGGCATTCGGCGCAGCGGACGGCTTCGGTGGAACCGAGCGCGGCATCACCATTGCCGCAGCGGCAGGCAACATCGTCACCGCTCCGGTGGATGGATGGATTTTGTTCGCCGGCCCCTATCGATCCTATGGACGTATCTTGATTATAAACGCGGGCAACGGATACAACTTCGTACTGACGGGATTGCGTGATACGTCTGTCGAGATCGGCCAGTTCGTTCTCGCCGGAGAGCCGGTTGGCGCCATGGGCGCGCTGACGGTGGAAGAGGGAACCGGCGCGACGGCATCGCCTGCGCTGTATGTGGAATTGCGTAAGGACAACCAGCCCATCGACCCGACACCGTGGTGGGCGAAGAACATGAGCGAGAAGGCGCGGGGATGATGCGCAAGGCAAGTTTATTTGTGGCCGGGGTTGCTGCCGGCGCCGTGCTGGCAGGTGCTGCGGGAGCGTTGAGGCCGGGGTTGCAGGCCAATGCGGCCCCCTCCGACACGTACCGGCGACTGACGCTGTTTGGCGATGTCTTTGACAAGATCCGCGCGGATTACGTCGAGGCGCCGGACGAACAGAAGCTGATCGAATCGGCAATCAACGGCATGTTGGGCTCGCTTGATCCGCATTCGGCCTTCCTGGACCAGAAGGCCAATGAAGACATGATGCGCACCACGCGTGGCTCCTTCGGCGGCCTCGGCATCGAGGTGATGATGGAAGACGGCCTCGTGAAGGTCATGTCGCCCTTCGATGATTCGCCCGCCGCCCAGGCCGGCATCATGGCCAACGACCTGATCACCCATATTGACGGCACCCAGGTTCAGGGGCTCAGCCTCAATCAGGCCGTGGACAAGATGCGCGGTGAGATCGACACCAAGGTGACGCTGAAGATCCTGCGCAACAAGACCCAAACGCTGGATGTGACGCTGACCCGCAAGACGATCCGTCCGCCAGTCGCCAAGGTGCGCAGGGAAGGTGACGACGTCGGCTACATCCGCCTGTCGCAGTTCAATGAGCAGTCCTTCGACGCGATCCGCAAGGGCGTCGAGGATCTCAGCAAGGAAATCGGCCCCGACAAGGTCAAGGGTTTCGTGATCGACCTGAGAAACAATCCGGGTGGCCTTCTGGAGCAAGCAATCCAGATTTCCGATGGTTTCCTTGATCGCGGCGAGATTGTCTCGACCCGCGGCCGCACCCCCGATGCGACCCAGCGGTTCTCGGCCAAGGCCGGCGACATCGCCAAGGGCAAGCCGGTGGTCGTTCTGATCAACGGCGGCTCGGCCTCGGCTTCCGAGATCGTGGCCGGCGCGCTCCAGGATCACAAGCGCGCGACCATCATCGGCACACGCTCGTTCGGCAAGGCCTCGGTGCAGTCGATTTTCCAGATGCGCGGCAATGTTGCGCTCAAGCTGACGACGCAGCTCTATTTCACCCCCTCGGGCAAGTCGATCCAGGGCAAGGGCATCGACCCGGATATCCAGATCCTCCAGGACATTCCCGATGACCTGAAGGGCAAGGACGAGACCAAGGGCGAGGCTTCGCTGAAGGGCCACATCAAGACGAACGACGACGAGAAATCAGGCTCGTCCGCTTATGTGCCGCCCGATCCGAAGAACGACAAGCAGCTGATCTTCGCGGTCGACTATCTCAAATCCGGCGGCAAGCTGGAAGCGCCGAAGAAGGCAGAAGCGCCAGCCCCCAAGGACGACACCAAGAAAAACTGAGGCTGAAAACGGGGTATTGCCTCGCTTTCGCCTTTCCATCGGTAACAGTAGTGTGAGCCGGCAGGTGATTCGCCTGCCGGTTTTCATTGATCGCAACCGATGACCAGCAACGACCTTTCTCGCCCCCTGGGCCTCGAGCCAAACGCTCGCACAGACAGCGCCGCGCATCCGCGCCTGCCCCTGGCGCCGATTGTGCTGGGAAGCCTCGGGCTTGCCGCGACGGGGTTTATTGGCTGGCTGATCTGGAAAAGCGATCCCTACGGCGGTGAGCCGCATGCGCTCGTCCCCATCGACCGGACCGTGCAGACCGCGATGGCCAAATCGCCTGCGGATCCTGCAAAGGCTGCTGCGCCCACCACCGATCCCAGCCGGGAAACCGCTGCAGAGATCGAGGAAGCCTCGGGCGTCCGTGTCATGCGGGGCAAGGGCGGCAGCGTCCCTGGCGCTCTTATCATCAAGGTGCCGGATGCACCGACCATGGCGGGACGCGTGACCGCTGTCGATCGCCGCCTTCTGGAGCGGGGGCGCCACGGTCTCCTGCCGAAAGCCGCCGACGGTCTGCGCCCGCGCGAGGTCTATGCGCGCCCGTTCGACGCAGCGGCCGCAAAGGGCAAGCCGATGATCGCCGTGATGATCACCGGGCTCGGCATCGCGCAGGGCTCGACCGGCGAAGCCATCGGCAAACTGCCGCCGGATGTCAGCTTGGCATTCGCGCCCTATGGGACCGAGCTTGAAAAGCAGACCCAGCGCGCCCGCGAGGATGGTCACGAGGTGCTGCTCCAGGTGCCGATGGAGCCTTTCGACTACCCCGCCAACGACCCGGGCCCGCAAACCCTGCTGGCCGAGGCGCCGGAAACCAATACCATGGACCGCCTGCACTGGTTGATGAGCCGCTTTCAGGGCTACGTCGGCCTGACCAATTTCATGGGTGCGCGCTTCACCGCTTCGCAGAAGGCGTTGAAGCCGGTGCTCGACGAAGCATCGAAGCGCGGCCTGCTTGTGGTGGATGACGGCTCATCCGCCCGCAGCCAGATGGTTGCAGCCGCGGCCAGTGCCGGCGTGCCGGCGGCACGTGGCAGCACCGTCCTTGATTCGATCGACAAGGCCACCGATCTTGATACTGCCCTGACCCGGGCCGAGGCCTCTGCCCGGTCCAACGGCCAGGCACTGGTGGTTGCCCCTGCCCTGCCCCTGCCGCTTGAACGCATCGGACGCTGGCTGCGCAGTCTTGACCAGAAGGGTATTGTACTGGTTCCCGTCAGCGCACTTGCATCCGGACGCCGCGAGTGAGAACGGTTGGCATGGTAGGGAACCGCCCCCCGGGAGAATGCACCATGAGCCATGCGCCGATCATCCGTGCGCGGATGCCCTTCCGCCCTTGCGTGGGCGCCGCGCTGTTCAATGCACGGGGCGAGGTCTTCATCGGTCGCCGCACGGGCGGCCAGGGTGCTGAATACAACGATCAGGCGCGCGAGTGGCAGATGCCGCAGGGCGGCATCGACGGCAACGAGCCAGCCTACGATGCGGCACGGCGCGAACTTTATGAGGAAACCAATGTCCGGTCTGTCGTCCTGCTCGGCACCGCTCCGTTCTGGTTCCACTACGAATTGCCCGATGCGGTCCTCGGCAAGGCCCTGCATGGCAAGTATCGCGGCCAGACCCAGAAGTGGTTTGCCTTCCGCTTCACGGGCGAGGATCGCGAGATTGACGTCGCAAATCCCGCCAATGGCGCCCATCCTGCCGAGTTTGTGGAATGGCGCTGGGAGCCGCTTGAAAACCTGCCGGGCCTGATCGTTCCGTTCAAACGACCGGTTTATGAGCAGATTGTTGCCGCCTTTGCCCCCTATGCCATTGCAAACGCTGCCCATGCAATGTGACATGGGCCAAACCATCCCCATAGCCTGCCGATGCCATGTCCGATTCGATCCAGCGACTGTATGAGTCCATTCTGAAAGCCAAGCGGCACGACGCTCCCCAGTCGCGCACCGCCAAGCTGATGCGGGACGGTACGACCAAGATCGCCAAGAAACTTGCAGAGGAAGCCGTCGAAGTGGGGCATGAGGCAATCCTGCGGGACCGCAAGGCAACCATCGAGGAAAGCGCCGACGTCCTTTACAATCTTGCTGTGCTCTGGGCCGATGCCGGGATTAAGCCGCAGGATGTTTTCGATGAGATGCTCCGGCGCGAACAACTGATGGGCATTGCAGAAAAGCTGCCGAAGTCCGCCGCACAATTGGCCGTCACTCGGGCGATCCACGCACATCCGCCATCCCCTGAACCGCAAAAAACACAAAAGTGGTCATTTCGCACCCTTGCCCACCGGCTTGGAATAGGTCACAAGTAAACCAAATCTGAGATTGGGGAGCGTTCGATGACGGGACTACACACCTGCGGCTGGAAACTGGCGCTCCCCGTGATCGCCGCGCCGATGTTCCTGGTCAGCGGACCAAAACTGGTCAGCGCATGCGTCCGTGCCGGTGTTATCGGCACCTTTCCTGCGCTTAACCAGCGCACGACCGAAGGCTATGTCGAGTGGGTCCGCGAAATTCGCGCGGCCAACGCGGACCTTCCGCCAGACAGTGCGATTTTTGGCGTCAACCTCATCGTCCATCCTTCCAACACGCGGCTGGAGGCTGATGTCCGCGCAACGGTTCAGGAACAGGTGCCGCTGGTCATCACCTCGCTTGGCGCCGTTCCCATGATCGTCGAAGCCATCCATAGCTATGGCGGCAAGGTCTTTCACGATGTCACTAACCGACGCCACGCGGAAAAGGCGATTGCAGCGGGGGTTGATGGCCTGATCCTCGTCGCAGCGGGTGCCGGAGGTCATGCCGGCACCGCCAATCCTTTCGCGCTGATCGCCGAGATCCGACGGATCTTCGATGGACCGATCATCCTCTCCGGCGCCATGTCGAACGGTGCGCAGGTGGCTGCTGCCATCGCTGCCGGGGCCGACTTCGCTTACATGGGCACCCGCTTCATCGCCACCGAGGAATCGAATGCCGTGGCCGGCTATCGCGAGATGATCACGCAGTCATCGATCAGCGATATCGTCTATACCCCCGCCGTTTCCGGTATTCCCGCCAATTTCCTGGGGCCCTCGCTGCGCTCCATTGGTCTCGACCCCAAGAACCTGCCGGAGGTTGATCCCAAAACGCACAAGATCGACATGGGAGCCGAGGCGAAGGCCTGGCGCGATGTCTGGTCCGCAGGCCATGGTGTTGCCGACACGAAGGATATCCTGCCGGTGTCCGATCTCGTGGCGCGGATGAAACGCGAGTTCGACGAGGCGCGCCGGCGCCTCGCCAAGGTGTAACCTTACTGCCGAAGGGCGTTGTCGCGCAGCACCTTCACGGGGCGGATCAGCGTTTCCATGATCGTGCGGCGGCCCGACAGGATGTCGACGTCCGCGACCATGCCCGGCACCACCGGCCGATCCGGACCAAAGTTGGAACCTGTTGCTTCCAGCCGCATCCGGAAATAGGGCTGGCCCTTTTCGTCCTGCAGCGCATCAGGGGAAACCTCCACGACCTTGCCCTTCAGCCCGCCGTAGACGGAAAAGTCATAGGCGCTGATCTTCACCACCGCGTTCAGGCCCGGCCAGACTTCGGCGCGGTCTTTCGGCTGGATACGGGCCTCCACCGCGATCGAGGTGTCGATCGGCACGATGGTGCCAAGCGGCTCGCCCGATTTCACGACACCGCCCACCGTCGTGACGTTGAGTTTGTTCACGGTGCCGGCAATCGGCGCAACGACATCCGAACGTTCGGACCGGTCCTTCATCGCATTGACGGTTTCGGTAAGCTTGGCGATCTGCAATTCGTTGTCGGCGCGCTCCTTCTCCGCCTCGGTTCGGAAGCGCAGCACCGTCTCCGTCCGCCGACGGGCAATCTCGCTCATCGCCGCCTCGGTTTTCGGAATGTCATGGGTCAAATCGGAGATCTTGCCCTCGATTTGTTGCAGGATGCGTTCGTTGTCGAGGAGTTCGTTGGCCGAGACAGCCCCGACATTGACCAGCCGCCGGAGGCTGGTGACACGCTGCAAGACGAGTTCGCGTTCGCGGGACGTGTTTTTCCAGCGCGACTTCTGCTCGGAAATCTCGATTTCCTTCTGTCTCGACTGGTCTTCGAGGATCAGCAATTGTTCGGACAGCGTTTTCTTGCGGGTTTCAAACAGCCCGACCTCGCGCTCATAGAGCCGATTGAGGTTACCCGTCAGCTCGGGCCCGAGCGTAAAACTCGACGCACCGTTGATCTCCGCATCAAGGCGCCAGATGCGCAAGGTCTTGGCCCGGATCTCAAGCTGGGCCTGCAAAAGCTCTGCTCGCTGGAAGCTGTTTTCGACCCGGAGCAGGACCGCCCCCTTCTCGACGCGATCACCTTCGCGGACCAGAATTTCCTGAACGATACCGCCCTCGAAATGCTGGACAACCTGGTTCTGCGACTGCGGAATCACGCGCCCTGTCCCGCGCGTGACCTTTTCCAGCTCCGTCATCTGCGCCCAGACCAGAAACGCCGCAACGCTGGCAAAGGCAGTCGAGACGAACAGCCGCTGCGAACGGGTGGCGATGCGGTCGCACTGTCGCGGATAGGGCAGTTCCCCAAGCGGCGAAGCAGTATCCTTGGGCGGGGAAGCAGGCTTGATATCGGTCATGCGCCGATCTGACACGAGGAAGGTTTACGGCTTGTTAAGCAAGGGGCCTCACTACTCGGAGGTATTCATTTTTTAACTGGCTGCTTGCTGCGCCAGCCCGCGGAACCCGTCCATGGCCGAAGCGAAAACCCTGTTCCAGGATCTGAAGACCCGCCTCGAACCGAAGGCATATCGCTGGCGGCAGGGCAATGCCGAGCCCGCCGCAGCGACAGCTTCGGAAGCAGACGCGCTTGACGCCGCAAGGACCGGCACCACGCCGGCAAAAGACGAACCCGCGCCGCTCGCCCGCGAGGTTGAGGCCGCACTGAACGAACTCGAAAGCATGGCGACAGCGCCAGGCGGCGGCCAAATGCCCCGCCACGCTTTCGAGACCATGACAGACAGCATCCACAAACTCGTCACCGAAATCGAGATGCGCACGGGCGACCGGCCACGCCCCGAAGAGCCGCCGCAACCCATCGCGGCAGAGCAAAGCCCTTCGGACAATGCCGAAACGCCGGCGCCAGCGGCAGAAGCTGTTTCTGATCCGACAGTTGCCGACACACCCGCCGAAGACGGGCCGAATGTCCCGCTGAAAGGCAACAACCTCCTGGCCGATGTCCGCGCACTTGCGGCGAGCTGGTTTCGCAATGGCCGCGCCTCCGATGCGGCCCATCGCGGACCCGGCGACATTGCAACGCCCGAGGAGTTGAAGGCCGCCGCCGCCGATCGCGGTGTGGATGTCTCCTATGCCGAAAAGTCCCTGAACCGGCTGACCGAGAAAGACTTCCCCTGCATCGCACTTGACCGGACGGGCGGCAGTCATGTGCTGGTCGGTCGCCCGGACAAGCACACCTTGCTGGCCCGCGTGGGCGGCAGCATCCGTTCCGTCAGCCTGTCCAGCTTGCAGGCCATCGCTTCCGGCGTCGTCTTCTTTGTCCGCCCCCGGGCCACTCCGGCGCCGGAGCCGGCCATTGGCACAACCTCCGAACAGCCTCCGCCAGACAAGCGGCGGCTCGCAGGCATTTTTGGCATCATCACGCGGGAGATGCTGGCGACCCAGCGCCCGCTGCTCTGGCAATTGGCGCTGGCAACGGTTCTTTCCAACCTGTTCACCTTCGCCCTGCCCCTCTTTTCCATGGCGGTCTATGATCGCGTCGTGCCACACATGGCCTGGGAAACGCTCTGGGCGCTCTCGATCGGCGTGGTGATCATCCTCGGCGCGGATTTCGCCCTGCGCTACATCCGGATGAAGCTGCTCGACTCAGTGGGCCTTACCACCTCGACGACCCTCCAGGCCCAGCTTTACAGCCGCATCGTCCATGGCCGGATGCAGGACATTCCCAGTGTTTCCGGTGGCATCAGCGCGGGAATGCGCGAAGTCGAGGCGCTCTGCCATGTCGTCCCCTCGCTGCTGATCGGCATCGCCGTCGACCTGCCGTTCTTCCTTCTCGCCGCAGTGTTGATCTATTCCATCGGCGGCCTCGTCGCCCTTGCGCCGATTATCGGTGCCGTGGCACTGGCCGGCCTGCATCTCATCACCCATCTCGGCGAGGATGCTGCGCGCAAGCATTCGCGCTATGTCGGCACCCAGACCAATGCGCTGCTGGAGACGCTCGGAACGCTTGAGACCGTCAAGACGACCGGTTCGGAGCGGATGCTGCTGCGGCGCTGGGAGCGTCTGGTGGACGCATCGAGTTTCGCAAGCCACCTCAACCGCCTTCAGGGCAATTTCTCCGGCCAGGCGTCCATCGTGATCGGCCAGGCGGTGACCGTGCTGGCGATGATCATCGCGGTTTACGAGATTTCGACGGGCTCGATGACCATCGGCGCCATGTCTGCCTCGGTTCTGTTGATCGGCCGCATGATGACCCCGATCAGCCAGTTGATGACCTATCTGCACCGGGCCCATCAACTTTCGACCTCGGCCCAGATGATCCAGCGCATGTTCACCCTGCCACAGGAAAACGCGGGCGATGCCTCTGAAGTGCGCGAGGAAACGCCGCTTGCCGGGCACCTGCAAATGCACAACGTCCGGTTCAGCTATCCGGGCGAACAGGCACCGAACCTCGAAAACATCACGCTGGAGATTCGTCCTGGCGAGAAAATCGGGCTGATTGGCCGCGTCGGCAGTGGCAAGAGCACGTTGCTTCGTCTGATCCTGCGCCTGCACGATCCTTCGGAAGGCACGATCCTTCTTGACAGCAAGGACATGCGCCAGGTCTCGCCTCGCGCCCTGCGCCGGATCATCGGCTTCATGCGGCAGGACAGTGTGCTGTTCGACGATACGCTTCAGGCAAATATCTGCTTTGGCCTCGAAAAGATGAAGCAGGCCAACTTTGAGCGGGCCGTGACGATCACCGGCGTCAAGGACTTTGCCGCGCGCAATCCCGCCGGCTACGGTCTGCGCGTCGGCTCGCGCGGTGAACGCCTCTCGGGCGGAGAGCGCCAGGCGGTCGCGATGGCCCGCATTCTGGTCGAGGATTCACCGGTGTTCGTGCTCGACGAGCCGACTGCGGCCATGGACAACGCGCTTGAAGCCAGCATTGTGCGTGAACTGCGCGATGTGGTGGCGAACAAGACCCTCATTGTGGCAACCCACCGGGCACCGCTCCTGTCGCTGGTCGACCGGATCATCTGGATGGACAACGGACGGATCGTTGCCGACGGCCCAAAGGCCGAGGTTCTTCAGCGGCTGAACCAGCAGGCGGCCTGACGCCGGAGGGGAGAGGACCTGTCATTTCCTTTCCGCACTTGAAGCAATTCCCGTGATTCCAGACCGATACAATTAACGAATTTTGCAATCTTGACGCGTAAACAGCAGGTTGGTGCCTGTGTCGCGTAGCACAGGATGCGTTGTGAGGATTGGCAATGGCGGGTGGTGGCAGCGGCGAAGAGGACAACTACTGGCCGGGGTATGTCGACGCGCTCACCTCCATGACGATGGTGCTGACCTTCATCATGATGATCCTCGGCGTGGTCATCTTTTCCATGTCGCAGAATGTCTCCAAAATCATCGTCAAGCAGATTGCCGAAGCTGCCAAGATTGACATTTCAGGCACCGGCAGCCTTGAGAAGATCCGCGATCAGGTCATCCAGACGCTCAAGAAGCAGCGCGAGACAGAGTCGGAGATCAAGGACGGTGAACTTGCGTCCCAATTCCCGCTCCGTGGCGAATCCCAGTCGCGTCCCTCGCCGGCCGAACGCCTGAACGGCAACGTCCGGCTGCCTTCGCCGCCGCATCCGACCGAATCCAACAAGGGTAACCTTGCCGGCACAACCGCCGGTCAGGCGCCACTTAGCGGGAAGCAGGACGAATATAACCTCAGCCCGCCCCCCTCACCCATCAATGAGGATCCCTCAAAGACCATCGAGGACAAGCGCGTCGAGGCCGCCACCAACAACGACATCGCCGAAAAGGCATCCGGCACCGTCCTTTCAGGTGAAGGCGCCGTGATTACCGTGACCTTCCAGAAGCGCGTGGTTCAGCTCGATGACAAGGCAACATCCGAATTCCACGCCATCACCTCCGAATCCGCACCGATGAAGGCCGCCAAACGGCTGGAGATCAAGGGTTATGCCGATGTCTCCGTGATGGGCGTGACCGAAGCGCGGCGCATTGCCTATTATCGTGCGATGCTGATCAGGAAGCAACTGATGGCTATCGGTTTCAGCCCGGACATCATGAACGTCCGGATCGAGGATTCGTCGGGTGCCGACGGTGAACTCGTGCGGGTTTTTGCCCGCTGATGTCTAAAATTTCGCTGCTGAAAGACGCGCACGCTTAACCTTTTGTTGCCTCAAACCGGATAATTTAAGGCGTTGCTTCGTCCTTCCCTTCGGACGAACAAGGGGTTGAGTATGGGTAATGCGTCTCTGTCTTCGCAGATCCGGGTCCAGTATATCCGGTTCCTCGTCATCTACTCGTTTCTGGGGCTGCTCGTTGCCTGGCAATGGCACTTCGTTATCGAAGGCTTCAGCCATAACGTTTACCTGAACGGCGCGATTTTCGGCACCTTCTTCTTCGGTTCGGCGCTCGCTTTCCGCGACCTGCGCAACATGACGAACGAACGTCTCGCGTTCGAAGCGCTTCAGGAAGCCTATACGGACATCCAGCGAGGCAAGGCACGCTCCAAGGAAGACCCGTTCTGGCGGCACTATCGCTGCCTTGAGAAGGGCGAGGTTTTCACCCATCCGCAACTGCTCGGGCACCTCTTCGATATCATCGTCGAGGAACTGCATCGCACCAAGCACATGCAGATCACCGTCGGCACCATGCAGACCCTGATCGGAGCATTGGAACATGCCAATGCCCAGAGCCGTTCGCTCCTGCAATACATGAGCGGCCTGCTGGTCTTCCTCGGCCTCATCGGCACCTTTATTGGCCTTATGGAAATGGTGGGTTCGGTCGGTGGTATCATCGGCGGCCTCGCCAATGCGGAATCCGGCTCGGGCGATGCGATGAAGCAGCTCCTGAAGGACCTGCAAGCGCCGATGACCGGCATGGCGACAGGCTTCGGCGCCTCGCTCTTCGGCCTGTTCACCTCGCTGGTCCTGGGTCTCGTCAACCGTTTCGTCGGCTCCGCCGGCCATGCGATCAAGGCCGAGTTCGAGGCCTGGCTCGCCGGCATCGCGCAGATCGAGAACGACAAGAAGGCCGGCAACGGCAACGGCGCCTCCGGAAACGGCGCCAATGGCGAGGGCGGCGAGGGTGCCAATGGCCTGCCGCAGGATGCGACCTTCATGGCTTCGCCCGGTGTCGCCGCCATCATCACCGCCATGCGCTCGACCAATCACACGTTCGAGAAGACGGCGGATGCGGTGATGAAACTTGCCGAACGCCGCAAGGAAGAGAACGACGCCCTGATGGCTACCTGCGCCCAGATGGAGCGCTTGACGGCCGAGCAGGACAGCATGCGCCGCGCGATTGCTGCGCTGGGCGGCATCCGCGACGATGTGAACAGCCTGCGCCAGCTCGACTATGCGCAAGCCAACCGCATGATCGACGGGTTCAACAAGATCGAGGTCACGATGGAGGAGATTCGCATGTCCTCCCAGCGCGGCTTCGAGGACATGGCGATGCGCGAACTCGAAACGCTGCGCCAAGCCCGCACCAACACCGAGCAAATCATCAAGAAGCTCGACGAGGGCACCTATCAGGCCGCGGAGCGCCAGCACGAAACGGTCGACCGGCTCGAAACCCTGGCCCAGATGCAGGCCAGCCTGACTCGCCTGCTGCAATCCTCGCAAGGCCAGACCAACGCCAAGATCGATGATCTCGCCGGCTCCCTGAGCGACATCCATTCGATCCACGCCGAGATTACCAAGGACATGGCGAACCTGCGCGGAGAACTCTCCGGCGGCATCCGCGAACTGACCAACCGTCCGGATACCTCGCCTCAGATCCAGCAGATGTCGGTGTCGATGGATTCGGCACTCATCAAGGGGCTTGGTGAAATCGCCCAGGTGCTCAACACGGCGCTTGGCGTCATGACCGCCTCGATGAAGGAAATCGCCACAAAACAGAACGAGACAACAAACGTGATCGGCGCCATGAGCGAGACACGTGAACTGACGACCGAAATCCGCTCGCTCGGCCGGTCGATCGACAGCGGCCTGTCACAGGGCTTTGCGGAAATGTCCCGGTCGTTTGAATCGATCTTCCTGTCCTATTCGGAGCTGCTCGCCCGGGTGAACACCGGCGCTCCGGCACCGGCCGCCGCCACCGCACCGGTGCCGCAGGCCAGCACGGACCTGGTTCCAGTTGCACCGGAAGCTGCCAGCGACGACGCAGCGGCCAAGGAAAAGGCCATGGCGGACATGAACGCCCACCAGCGCCTCGAACATATGGAAAAACTCTATTCCTCGGCAAAGGGTCGCCTTGGCGATCTGCTCAAGAGCGCCTGACATCCCGGATTGAGCGGAGACATCTGCCATGCAACTGCCCAAGATCTCGCTGCCAAAATTCCATATGCCGGAGGCGCTGTCGGTCCTCGCCGACAAGCTGCCCTTCCGCAAACGGGAGCGGGGTGGCAGCCACATGCGCGCTCACATGCGTCACCCCTGCTGCCTGGTGGCCGAACTACTCATTGCCGAAAAGGGCTTCAGGATCGATGGCCTCGTCATCGAAGCGTCGCGCGGCGGCATTCGTTTCCGCGAAGCCTCACGCTTCGTACTGGATCGGCGCGGCATCACGGTCGTCGTGATCATTGGCGAGAGCCAGTACCCCGGCACTATCGTCAACGTTGGCAACAACGGTTACGGCATCAAGCTCGACACTCTCATTTCAGATGAAGAGGTTGAGCGCCTGGTGGCAAACAATCCCACCCCACACGAACTGATGAACTAAGACGCCGCGGGCGTCATAGAACCTTCGCCGTCTTGCCTGCAGGGCGGGCCGGAGGCACACTGCGCGGGATCAGGATTGCTCCCAGGAAACCCGCGCATGAAACTCGACAATTCCATCGCCGCCATCGTCACGGGCGGCGCCTCCGGTCTCGGTGAGGCCACGGCCCGCCGCCTTGCCGCGCGCGGGGTCCGTGTCACCCTGTTCGACCTTGACGAAGTGCGCGGCACCAAGGTCGCAGGCGAAATCGGAGGGCTTTTTGTGCGAACCGATGTGACAAGCGATGCCTCTGTGGCCGACGCCATTGCAACCGCCGGCAAGGCGCATGGCCCGGCGCGCGTCGTCGTCAACTGCGCCGGCATCGCCCCGGCCCGCCGCACCGTCTCGCGCAACAAGGACACAGGCGAGATGCTCGCCCACGACCTGCAAAGCTATCTGAAAGTCATCAACGTCAATCTCGCCGGCACCTTCAACGTCATCTCGAAGGCCGCCGCCGCCATGGCCGCGCTCGATCCGGTGACCGAAGACGGCGGGCGCGGCGTGATGGTGATGACCGCTTCCGTCGCTGCGGAAGATGGTCAGGTGGGGCAGGTCGCGTATGCTGCCTCGAAAGGGGGCGTCAAGGCCATG
>JAIUNP010000020.1 GCA_020161975.1 Pseudomonadota bacterium | reverse complement strand
GGGCGGGCTCGCCCGAGGCGCTGCTGCCGATCCTCGCCAAGGTGGCGGGCCTCTTGCCCACGCACACTCGGCGCTCTGAGGAGATGGAGCGGTTCCAGCAATTCTCGACGCCGCTGCCTATGGGGCTTGCAGCGCTTGCTGCCGCGCAGATCACGCCCCCTGACCTCGTCCTCGAGCCTTCGGCCGGGACCGGGCTGCTGGCAATCCTCGCCGAGATCGCGGGCGGCAGTCTCGCGCTGAACGAGTTGGCCGACACGCGCGCCGAGCTTTTGCGCCACCTTTTCCCGGGGTGCCCGGTCACCAGCTTCGACGCCGCGCAGATCGACGATCATCTCGACGTAGGGCTGCGCCCCAGCGTCATCCTGATGAATCCGCCCTTCTCGGCGGTGGCCAATGTCGATGGCCGGACGACCGAGGCGACGGCTCGGCATCTGCGCTCGGCCCTTGCCCGGTTGGCACCTGGCGGGCGTTTGGTCGCAATCACTGGTGCCAGCTTCGCCCCTGACGCCCCCGCCTGGTCCGAAACCTTCAGTCGCCTGACCGAGACCGCGCATCTGGTCTTTACGGGTGCGGTGTCTGGTGCCGCCTTCGCCAAGCACGGCACCAGCTTTGAAACCCGCCTCTCGGTCTTCGATAAATGCCGGAGCGGTGACGCGGGTGGCATCACCGCCGATCTCGCCCGGCCGATGTTCGTCGATCCAGCGCACCTCTTGTCCCGGATCGTGGCTGAGGTCCCGCCGCGCCTCACGCTGGACGCGGTCGATGTCGCTCCATCCCGCTCCCCTTCTCCCTTCCCGGGAGTTCCTGCCCGTGCGTCTGGCTCCGCGGCTGGGAAACCGCGTACAACGCCGTCGGCCAGCGCCGCCGCGAAAGTCTCCACACCGGATGCAGAAGACCTCGCCTACACCCTGCGCGAGACGACTGACGACCTCGGCGCCGCGCGCCTGTCGGACGCGATCTACGAGACCTTCCGTCTGCAGACGATCGACATCCCCTGCGCGGCCCCGCACCCGACCAAGCTGGTGCAGTCGGCGGCCATGGCGTCCGTCGCGCCCCCGAAACCCAGCTACCTCCCCAAGCTGCCAGCGGCCGTCCTGCGCCACGGCCTACTCTCTGACGCGCAGCTCGAGACCGTGATCTACGCGGGCGAGGCGCATAGCGCGTACCTCGCCGGATCATGGTGCTTGGATGAGACGGGCGACATGGTCTCGGCCGCGCCCGACGATGCCGCGGACGCTGTCCGCTTTCGGCGCGGCTTCTTCCTTGGCGATGGCACAGGGGCAGGCAAAGGTCGCCAGTCGGCCGGGATCCTGCTCGACAACTGGGCACAGGGACGGCGCAAGGCACTCTGGATCTCGAAAAGTGACAAGCTTCTGGAGGATGCGCAGCGCGACTGGTCGGCCCTTGGCCAGGAGCGTCTGATGGTGACGCCGCTCTCGCGCTTCGCGCAAGGCCGCGACATCCCGCTCGGCGAGGGCATCTTGTTCACCACCTACGCGACGCTGCGTTCCGAGGAGCGGGGCACCAAGAAATCCCGCGTCGATCAGATCGTGGACTGGCTCGGGGTGGATTTCGACGGGGTGATCCTCTTCGATGAGAGCCACGCTATGGCAAATGCGGCCGGATCGAAGGGTGATCGTGGGGACACCGAGGCGTCCCAGCAGGGCAGGGCGGGCCTGCGCCTGCAGCACAAGCTGCCCAATGCCCGCGTGGTCTATGTCTCGGCGACGGGTGCGACGACCGTCCACAATCTCGCCTATGCGCAGCGGCTCGGTCTTTGGGGTGGGGAAGACTTTCCGTTCGCGACCCGCGCCGAATTCGTCGAGGCCATCGAGGCGGGCGGGGTTGCGGCAATGGAGGTCCTCGCCCGCGACCTGCGGTCGCTTGGCCTCTATACCGCCCGCTCGCTCTCCTACGACGGTGTCGAATACGAGATGCTCGAGCATACGCTGACGCCCGAGCAGCGCGGTATCTACGATGCCTATGCCGGGGCTTTCGCCATCATCCACAACAACCTCGCCGCCGCGATGGAGGCCGCAAACATCACCGGTGAAAGCGGCACGCTGAACCGTCAGGCCAAATCCGCCGCCCGCTCGGCCTTCGAGAGTGTCAAGCAGCGCTTCTTCGGCCATCTGCTCACCTCCATGAAAACCCCCACGCTGATCGCCGCCATCGAAGCCGATCTGGCCGCAGGTCATGCCGCCGTCATCCAGATCGTCTCGACGGGCGAGGCGCTGATGGAGCGGCGCCTGTCGGAAATCCCCACCGAGGAATGGAACGACATCCGCGTCGACATCACACCGCGGGAATACGTCCTCGACTACCTCGCCCATTCCTTCCCGGTGCAGCTCTACGAGCCCTTCACCGACAGCGAGGGCAACCTGTCCTCCCGGCCCGTGGTGCGCGACGGCCAGCCAGTCGAATGCCGCGAGGCCGCCCGCAGGCGGGACGCGCTGATCGAAAAGCTGGCCAGCCTGCCGCCCGTTCCGGGAGCGCTCGACCAGATCGTCCAGCGTTTCGGCACCGACCTCGTTGCCGAGGTCACGGGCCGCTCGCGCCGCATCGTGCGCAAGGGCGAGGGTCATTTGGCGCGGCTCGTCGTCGAAAGCCGGGCGGGGTCTGCCAATCTCGCGGAAACCGCCGCCTTCATGGATGACCAGAAGCGCATCCTGATCTTCTCGGATGCGGGTGGCACCGGGCGCAGCTATCACGCCGACCTTGGTGCGAAGAACCAACGACTGCGGGTCCACTACCTTCTGGAACCAGGCTGGAAGGCCGATGCTGCCATCCAGGGCCTCGGGCGGACCAACCGCACCAATCAAGCGCAGCCGCCGCTGTTCCGGCCGGTGGCCACCGATGTGAAGGCGGAGAAGCGGTTTCTTTCGACCATCGCCCGCCGCCTCGACACGCTCGGGGCCATCACACGCGGCCAGCGCCAGACCGGCGGGCAGGGGCTTTTCCGGCCCGAGGATAACCTCGAGTCGCCTTACGCCCGCGATGCCCTACGCCAGCTCTACCGTCGCATCTATCGCGGCGATGTCGCGGGATGCTCGCTCGGGGCCTTCGAGGATGCCACCGGTCTCAGCCTGACCGATGATAACGGTCTGAAGGATGACTTGCCCCCGATCACGACCTTCCTCAATCGTCTGCTCGCGCTGACGATCGACATGCAGGCCGTGCTCTTCTCGGCCTTTGAGGAATTGCTCGACCAGAGGATCGAGGGTGCCATCGCCGCCGGGGTCTATGACCTCGGACTCGAGACGCTGCGCGCCGAGAGCTTCCGCGTCACGGACGCGCGCGTCATTTACACCCATCCCGGCTCCTGCGCGGAGACCCAGCTCCTGACCATCGCGGAAAAGCGGCGCAACACGCCGACCTGCCTGGCGGATGCGCTCGACTGGCTCGATGACCCGAAGGCGCGCCTTCTTGTCAACAGCCGCTCGGGCCGGGCGGCTGTGCAGGTGCCCGCCACCAGCCTGATGCTGGATGATGGCACCATCGAACCCCGGCTGAGGCTGATCCGCCCAACGGAGGCCAGCACCGTCCCAGCCCGGATGATGGAGGACACCCACTGGCTGGAGGCTGACCGCGCGGCCTTCTCCGCCGCTTGGACCGCGGAACTGGCCGAGGTGCCGGAGTTCAGCGAGTCCACCGTGCACATCGTGGCGGGGCTGCTACTGCCGATCTGGAAGCAACTGCCGCAGGACGAGACCCGCGTCTACCGGCTACAAACCGACGATGGCCAGCGCATCATCGGTCGCCGCGTCTCGCCTGCCTGGGTCGCGACCACGCTGGCCGCTGACGCGCCGAAGCTCACGGCGGCGCAGGTCCATGCCCTTGTTCTGGAGGGCAAGACGGTCGTGCGCTTGGCCGAAGGGATGGAGCTGCACCGCTCGCGCGTCATGGGCGTGAACCGGATAGAACTGTCGGGATTTTCGGGTGCCGCCAAAGACCGGCTCAAGGCCGATGGCTTCTTCTCGGAGATCATCAGTTGGAAGCTGCGTCTGTTCTGTCCGACGGATGCGAGCGGTATTGCCGTGCTGGATCGTCTGCTTGCACGTTGTCCTGTGACGGGACTACATGCACGCGGGGGTTGTTGAGCCATGTATTCCGAAACCGACGAACTGATCCGAGCACTCGCGGAGAACGCCGAAGGCGTCTGTCGCGCTTACCTTTCCGCCGGACGGCGGGAAGGGTCCTACTGGATCGTGGGCGATCTACAGAACAACCCAGGCCGATCGCTCTTCGTGCGGCTGACCGGGCCCGCGTCGGGGCCGGGCGCTGCTGGCAAGTTCACCGACGGCGCCACGGGCGAGCATGGCGATCTCCTCGACATCATCCGCGAGAGGACCGGGATCTCGCGCTTTCCCGATCTTCTGGCTGAAGCCCGGGCGCATCTGGGCCGTCCGCAGCCGGTCCTCCCGGATACTCCTGCGCCGAAGAAGGCCAAAGCCTCAGGTGGCACGCCAGCGGCGGTGGCGAGTTTGTTCGCAGCCTCGGTGCCGGTCGCTGGCACGCTTGCCGACACCTACCTCCGCTCCCGGGGCCTGACCCAAGGCGGCATGATCAGTGCTCTTCGTTTCCACCCGAAGTGCTGGCATTGGGAGGAGGGTCAGACCCGCAGCGTCCCCAGACCGGCGCTGATCGCGGCGGTCACCGATGGGGCGGGGGCCTTGCAGGGCGTGCATCGCACCTGGCTTGCGCCTGACGGACTGGGAAAGGCGGGGGTCGAGACGCAGCGGCGTGCCATGGGTCACCTCCTCGGCAACGCCGTCAGGCTGATCCCGCATGACGACATCCTCGTCATCGGCGAGGGCATCGAGACCATGTTGTCCCTTATCGAGGCGGCCCCCGGCCTTCCCGTCTGGGCGGCGCTCTCATCGGGTCATCTCGGGGCAGTCCTGCTGCCGGAGGGTTTGCAGCGCCTCTACATCGCCATCGACCGCGATCCAGCGGGGCGCGGCGCGGCAGAGAGGTTGAGCGCCAGAGCAACCGAGGCCGGGATTTCCTTTCGGGTGTTGGAACCGCGGCTCGGGGATTTCAACGATGATCTCCGGGCGCACGGCCAGGACGCGCTGCGCCAGCATCTGGAAGGGCAAATCGGGCTCGAGGATCAGCATCGCCTGTCAGGCTGAGCGGTATCGCGCAGGGGGCTGTCCGTCGGATTGCGGGGCAGGGGTCACGGACCCCAGTCGTGGATCTGGATTGTCGCCTTTTGCCTCTTCCCGGGCAATCTCATCCACCCGTCCCCCGAGCGGCCTTCAAGAGATGGGCAGGCGGCCGTCAAAGGGGCCGCCCCTTCAAGGACGGGGGGCGACTGATTTCCGCCGGCGGCAGAGCCGCCTTTGCATCGCGAAGCAAATCAGCCGC
Source organism: Pseudomonadota bacterium (assembly GCA_020161975.1). Lineage (GTDB taxonomy): Bacteria > Pseudomonadota > Alphaproteobacteria > Rhizobiales > Beijerinckiaceae > JAIUNP01. Next base: position 15,072 of record JAIUNP010000020.1, on the reverse strand, counting down.
CCCCCGTCCTCCTCCACATGCGTTCCAGCCCCGAAAGGGGGTGAAGGGGCGTCCCCCGTGACGGCTTCCGCAGCCCATGAAGGCCGCGCGGGATGACGCGCGGACGAGATAGGCCCGGAGGCAAGAACCGATGACGATCCACACCCACGACGACGCGTATGAACCCGCCCACACCGCATCCCAGACGGCCCATGCGCTGGAGGAGCTGCAGCTCTACGGCTACCGCCCCTTCGAAGACGAGCCCGATCCCCGCCCGATGCCCGACGCAGACCGCCTCCGGGGTGCCGTCGCCGATATCTTCGACGCCCTCGTCGCGACCCTGGAAGACACCCGCATGGAACCCGACCTCGAAGAGGTGCTCTGGGGCCAGGTCAACCTCTTCCACCGCGCCACGGCCCGGATCGAGCGGTCGCTCGATGAGAACGAGCAGGCGCAGCGCCGCCTCCAGCGCGAGCAGGACGGCTCCGAGGTGAAGGCGACCGAGCTTGAGCGCCTTACGGCCGAAGGCCTGACGCTGATCGAACGACGCAACTGCATGGACATGATGCGCGATCACGCCGCCACCGAGTTCGTCCATCACACGGGCTCCACCTGGCGCCCCCGCACCGGCTCGATGGTGAACCGCCAGCACCTGACTGCAGCCCTGATCGACAGCCGCGACTTCCTCGCCGCCAAGCGCCGCGCCGAGACCGATGTGATGCTCCCCGCAGGCCCCAAGGTCGCCCTCACTGGCGGGACCGACTTCAACGATCACCGCCTGATCTGGGGCAAGCTCGACCAGGTCCGGACCAAACATCCCGACATGGTCCTTCTGCACGGTGGCAGCCCCAAGGGCGCAGAGCTCATCGCAGCGAAATGGGCCGAGGCGCGCTGCGTGACGCAGGTGGCCTTCAAGCCCGACTGGACCAAGCACGCCAAGGCCGCGCCCTTCAAACGCAACGACGCCATCCTGGATGTGCTCCCAGTGGGCGTCCTCGTCTTCCCGGGCAATGGCATCCAGGAGAACCTCGCTGACAAGGCCAAGAAGCTGGGCATCCCGGTCATGAAGTTCGAAAAGGGGGCGTGAGTCCCCTTTTTTCCCTCGCGGGGAAATCGAGGTGGAAGCATGGTCTTCCACCTGATATTGTGGAGACAACATTGGCCGATCGCTACATGTACCACAGTCCGATCCAGCTCGATGTCTTCCCGACCGACGTGCAGATGCGCCGGATTGATCCGGCGCGCAACATGCGCCGCTTCTATCGGCTGAGTGTGCAACGCGACCTCTTCGGTCGCGCGAGCCTCGTGCGCGAGTGGGGCCGGATCGGCTTTCGGGGGCAGATGATGGTCGAGACGCACCCTGATGAAGGCAAGGCCATTACAGCTTTGATGAAGCTCGCCGCGGTGAAGAAGCGGCGCGGGTATGTCGACTGACAACAGCAGTTGCCGAGATAGCGACCCAGCTTAGGCCATCTTCTTTTCGAGCTTGTCCTTGCGATCTGGCCAATCGGGGAGGACCCTACCCAAGAGCTCAAAGAACTCCGGGCCATGGTGCGGGACAGCAATGTGACAGAGTTCGTGGGTAATCACGTAGTCTATGGAGTCTACGGATGCTTCAATCAGCCTGCGATTGAGCATGAGGCGCGAAGAAGGTGACATCGACCCCCATCTTTGCTGAAGTTGACGCACAATCAGTTCTTTAGGCCGAAATTCTTCGGGTACAGGGAACCGAAGCAAGTTTACCTCGAGACGTTCTGCAAATTTGTTTTGAGCCTTTTCCCGATACCACACCTCTACGAGCTCGCGTGTGACTTCGGGTTGTTCGGGCCTGTGCGTTTGGACCACGATGAAGCCACGGACGAGTTTCACCGTCGCTTGAACGTGCGGCACTATTTTCAGCCGATATTGGCGCCCGAGGTAAAGATGGGTCTCGCCCGCCACATACTGGCGATCTGGGGTGCGCGGCAGGAACTGGATGAAATACCGTTGTTGGCGCCGGATCCACGCGGCGCGCTTGCGCACTTTCTCCTCGATAGCCGCCAGCTGGGCATCCCGTGGCGCAGCGACCACAACAGAGGCATCTGGCTCTACGGCGATTTCCAGCGTCGTCCGGTCTCGGCGCACGATGGCGAAATCGATCTGGTGCTCACCATATCGGACGCTGTGTCGTTCCGCTTTCATCCAGGAAACCGTGCCCGGGCCAGGTCCATGATCTTGAGTTCGAGATCATCCATCACCTCGAGGGTCAGTTCGATGCCCAGCTCATCGCGAAGGACATCAAAGAAGTAATCGTCAATGGCGTTGCGCATCTTGTTCTGAGCGATGTCGTTGGACCAGACGTCGACGATATGATGGGACTTGATGATGTCGATGATCGTGAGCGCAATGGCGGCAACCTCATCTGCCACAATCGGATTGCCGTCGTCGGTCGCGAGCACGCCTTCAAGGATGCCGAAGAACGCCTGCCCATCGTCGTTACCCTTAATCGCATCCGGTACCTCGCGCCCCCGCTCCTTGCGCGCTACCTTGCTCGCGAGATCGACAACGTTCTTGAGGTAGTCCCGTTCGGAAATCCGCTTGGCCCGATAGTCGCGGATGGTTTCCTCCAGCAGTTCCGAGAAACTGCGGTAGAAGGTCGGGTCCTCGTCCATCTTTTCGGTGATGGTCCGGCGCGTCGCGCTGGCGATCCGGTCCGCCCTCGACGCTTCGGAGACGCCCGTCTCATCCATTACCGCTTTCAGCGCGTCCGGGTCGTTGATGTTGACCATTTCGATGATCGTCTCGGCCGGCATGGCAACCACATGGTCGTCGAGCAGCTTCTGGATCTTCGGCTCGAACTCCTTGACGTCGACGGTCTCTTGGTAGCGCAGCTGGACCGAGCGCCGCAGCTCGGAGAACTGCTTCCAGTCCTTCTTCATGGCGTCGATCTTCGCCTCGTCGAAGACGTCGAAGAGCTTGTCCGACGACAGCGAGATGTGGAGGCAGCGGCTGAACGCCTTCAGTCGTTCATAGAACTCTTGCCGGATCGCCTCATCGGCGAGGAACTGTTCGAACTGCTCCATGTCCTTCTTGTTCTTGACCGGCTTGAAAAGGTCCCAGAGCTGATCGTGCAGCTGGGGCAGCTTCCTGATTTCTTCGCGTACATCGTGGACTGTGCCGGCGAGATCGGCTGCGTCGAAGCCCTCGAAGGCGCTGTAGGTCGTCAGCGCCGTGTCGAGTTCTCCAAGTAGCCCCTCGTAGTCTATGATGAAGCCGAACTGCTTCTCGGTCGCGCCTTCTTCGTAGAGCCTGTTCACGCGAGCGATCGCCTGCAGCAGGTTATGTTCGCGCAGCGACTTGCACACATAGAGCACGGTATTGCGCGGGGCATCGAACCCGGTCAGCAGCTTCGACACGACGATGAGGATCTCTGGATTGCCCGACCCCTTGAATGCATCGATGATCTGCCGGGTGTATTCGTCCTCGGTCTTGTACCGGGCCATCATCCGCGCCCAGAACCCGCGCACGAGGTCCTTCGATTCCTTGTCGACCTCTTCGTTGCCCTCGTTGTCATCGGGCGGCGAGATAACGATTTCGCTGGTGACGTGCCCAATCTCGTCGAGCACCTCCTTGAAGCGGACGGCCGCTGCCTTGGACGGCGCCACAAGCTGCGCCTTGAATCCCGTGCCTTGCCAGTGCTGGCGGAAGTGCTCCGAGATATCGAAGGCTTTCGCTCGGATCGCCTGGCCCGTCTTTGAGAGCGCGTCCATCCGGGAAAACTTGCGCTTCAGGTCGGCCTTCTGGCTGGGGGTCAAGCCCTCGCTGATCTTGTCGAACCACTTGTCGATCACGCCGCCATTGACCTGCTGCTCGACAAGCCGTCCCTCATAGAGGAGCGGCACAACGGCCCCGTCGGCGACAGCCTCGTCGATCGCGTATTTGTGGATCAGGCCGCCGAAGGTCGAGAGCGTATTCTTCTCCTTCTTCAGGAGCGGCGTTCCGGTGAAGCCGAGATAGCAGGCCTTCGGCAGCAGCCGGCGCATCCGTGTGGCGAACTGGCTATGACCGCCATAGCGGCCGGTCTGCGAGCGATGGCTCTCGTCGACCAGGACGAAAACGTTGGCATCCTCGTCGACATCCTCGGCAGCTTTGGCCGCTGTATCGAACTTGTTGATGATGGTCGTCACGAGTGGTGTCCGGTTTCGGATCAGCTCGATCAGATGGGCGCCGCTGGTTGCCCGCACGGGTTCCAGTTCGCAGGACTTGAACGTGTCCTTGATCTGCTTGTCGAGGTCGTCGCGGTCGGTGACGATCAGGATCCGCGGATTGGGGATTGCCTTGTCGAGCGCGAGAGAGCGCCCCAGCATCACCATGGTTAGCGACTTGCCCGACCCTTGAGTGTGCCAGATCACGCCTCCCTTGCGGCGACCGTCCAGATTGAACTGGCGGACGCGTTCGACAGCCTTCCGGATGCCGAAGAACTGCTGATGGCGCGCGACCTTGCGTGTGCCGCCATCGAACACGGTGAAGCGACGGATCAGGTCCAGCAGGCGTTCCGGTCGGCACATCGCATGGATTGCTCGGTCCTGCGCCGTGATCGCTCGTGCACCCTCGGCGGCTAAAGCATCGAAATGCGCGCGTGCAAAGGCGAAGTCGCCCGAGAAGACCGCGTCGGCCTCCGCCGCGGTGAGCGGCCGATTGGCAAGCGGATCGATGATCTCGTCCCTGTCTTCCTCGTCCCGCCACATCTGCCAGAACTGCCGCGGCGTGCCCACGGTGGCGTAGCGCGCCTCGACACGGTTCATCACCATGAGAAGCTGCGCGAAGTGGAACAGCTGCGGGATGTTGTCTTCGTTCTGGTAGCCGATCAGTTGACTACCGGCCTTCTTCAGGCTCTCGGTCGGTCGCTTGTTCTCGATCACGAGGAACGGGATGCCGTTCACGTAAGCGACGATGTCGCACCGCTTGGTCTGGGTGCTGGCCGTCCGCTCGACGGAGACTTCGGCCGTGACGTGATAGACGTTGTTCGCAGGCCGTTCCCAATCGACGTAGCGGAACGAATAGGACTTTGAGTCTCTTTGGATCGTCTTGGTGATGGTCGTGCCGAGGATGAGGGTATCGTAGATGTCTTGGTTGGTCCCGCGCAGGCCCTTCTGCCGGTCCGGCGTGGGCTTCAGCCGTCGGATGGCTTCGTGCGCATCCTCGAGGTCAAACGGATACTCCCGTCCACGATGGGTGAAGCTGTTGATCCGCAGAAGCTGGTCCGCAAGGACGTCATCGAGCACCACGTTGCGCAAACGACCGCCGCGCAGTCGCACCGCATCGGCTTGAGACAGCGGTGTGAACCCCAGCGCCACCAGCAGCTGCAGGGCGGGGATCTGCGACTGATGCTTCTCGGCGGCGTCGAAGGTCATGGCTTCCACTCCGGATGCTTCGCCGCCTTGTAGAAGTTCACACAGGGAGCGTCCGGGCAGCGGCCCAGTGTCTCGCGCGCAGGCTCCAGGATGGCCACAAGCTCGGCGTAGTAGTCCTTCTCGCCTGCCCACTCCTCCGCGACGGCCTGCAATTCCAGATGCCGCCGATAGACGTACGAGATGGCGTCAGCCACCTGCACCATCGAGGAATGGTCGGACTTGATCGCGAAGGCGGTATTGATGATGTGGTCGAACCGATCCCTCTTGCTGCGTTCCAGCCAGACGGTCTTCCCGCGCTTCTTGCCCTGCGTCTGATAGAGGCCATCGAACCAGGCATCGCCCTGATACAGCCCGTCCGACAGCTTCGGCATCTCGCTCTTGTTGTCGTCCATGATGACGACGGTGAGGCCTTTGCTGTTCTTGACGCCTTGCATCCTCTTCTGAACTAGGCACGTCGTGAACATAGCTGACGCCAGCCAGTAGTTCGTGCCGAAGGGCTGGGCATGGCCTGCGGCGGCGGCGGCATCGAAGGCCGCATAGGAAAGACCATACCCGAAGACCTTGCCGCCGTTCTCGACTGCCAGCTCGCAGACTGTCTTGAGGAAAGCCTTGCGTTCGGCCGCATCGACCTCGCGCCACCCACCCTTGCCGTTGATGAACCGGCTGGTCTTGAAGTCCGCGCGATTGCCGGGATGGAGCGCAAAGAGGGCCTCCAGTCGCCGGTCGAAATCCTCGGTCTTTTTGCGCAGCTTGTAGGCGTCGACCATCAGCCCGGCCATGACGAAAACATCGCCCTGATCACGGCCACCGCTTTCGTCGATGTAGATGAACTTCATGATCTGACCCTCCATTCGCCCGTCAGCAGCTTCTGCATCAGGCCACGTTTCTGGCGGGTGAGGGCTTCGATTTCGGTACTGAGGGCGTCGAGGTCGGTATGTGCCGTGCGCAACACTTCTGCGATGGCCTTCTGTTCGGCCAGCGGCGGAAACGGGAAGGGTAGTTTCGAGAACTCGCTCCAGCGCAGACTGCCGCGCCTGTCCACGGAAGCGCTGGTACTGACCTCGAAGATGTGACGATAGAGCCCGGTCTTGAGCACGGCAAAGGCGTAGTCGGCATCCACCTTCTCCGGCGCGAAACGGAAGACCGTGTAGATCGGACTGACGACGCCGACGTCGGTCAGGTTCTGAAGGCCGATAGAGCCTTCCTCGACATGGTTGCTGGGAAAGCCGAAGTCGCCGCGCCAGATTTTCTTGTAGCCTGACAGATCGGCGCTGAAGACCTGCTTCTTGAAGTACTCGAGCGAGCGGACGAACCCGTCGTATTTCGAGCAGGACAGGACTTCATGCTGCTCTGTGTCGCCGTTCCGTTCGGAAATCTCGCGCGCCAGCTTACCGATGGGCTTGACGCCCCAGTTTGCGGGAAGCGTGAACCAGCGATGCGCCACCACTTCGTCCGTGGTGCGGAAGCAATCAAGTTGGCGAGTTCCGAAGACCAGAGAGTGGGTCAAAGCGCGATGCCGCCGCAGCTTCGCCGCCTGCACCGCCTTCAGCTTCTCGATGGCCTCGTCCCATGTCCGCAGGATTTCGGCGATCTTCCGCTGTTCAGGGAGCGGGGGGAGAGAAAAGCAGAACTCGGACAGCGTATCCTGACTAAGGTTGTTGATGCTCGAGCCCCCTCCCATTCGATGCAGATGCTCTTTGAACAGTGGTGACCGGACGAGCTTCGACGCAAAGCTGTGGTCGATCTCGTCAGATTTGACGCGCCCCCTGATCGTGAACCCTGAGAACGAAACAGGCTCGGTTATCCCGCTGACCAATACACAGCGACCGATCAACGCCTTGTTCCCGTTCGAGCGGACAAACAATAGGTCATCGTTTTTGAGAAGGTCATCTGGGTTGACCTTGCCATTGAGTGTGATCGATGGCGTCTCCGAGAAGTCGTTGAGCACTTCTTTGTCTTTGAAGTCGCCGACCCCGATGACCTTGACCCGTTCACCTTGCGATGCCTGCGTGAAGTTCATCCCATTTCGGAAGTCAAGAAGGTCCGCTAGGGATCTGCGTTTCCAGCCGTCAAGCATCGTCGCCCCCCTTCTTCCGCTCCTTGGCGGCTTTCTCCATCTCCTCCAACTGAGCGATGTCCGCTTCATCCGCCGCCAGCGCCTCGGCGGCGCGGCGGTTGGCGTCGAACACCTCGAACCGCTCGACGGCGAGCTTCTGCGCCACGTCCATCCGCAGCCGCCCGGCATGGGTCAGCACGTCGCGCTCGTTGAAGGACAGGAAGGCGTCGAGCTTGTCGGCCCATTCGGCCATGGCGACCGGGCGACGGCGCCTCGCCTGGTCCTCGGCATAGTCGAGATACATCACGACGATGCGGTTGAGCTCCTCGACCTCCTCGGCTTTCAGGTAGTTCTTGGCGGTGCCGACGTCGCCCTTGCGAACGATCGAGCCTTTCCAGCTGGTCAGGCCCATGTTGGGGGCGCTCGGATCGCTGCGGTTTTCGATCAGCTCGGCGGCCGTCTTGCCCGTGACTGCCCAGAGCATCTTGTTCTGCACCTTCTTGAAGAAGGCCTGCGCCTGTTCGGACGTCTTGTCGTAGTCGATGGCGGTCGTGTAGAGGTCGCGGACCTTCTGGTAGAAGCGCTTCTCCGAGGCGCGGATGTCCCGGATGCGGGCAAGCCACTCGTCGAAATAGTCCCATTGCTCCGCCTGCTTCAGCCGGGCATCGTCCATGGCGAAGCCCTTGATCAGGTATTCGCGCAGGACCGTAGTGGCCCAACGGCGGAACTGGGTGCCGCGTGTCGAGCGGACACGGTAGCCGACCGACAGGATGACATCGAGGTTGTAGGTGTCGACCTCGCGTTCGACCTGCCTGGCGCCCTCGGTTTGAACTATCCGGAATTTCCGGATAGTTGCTCCCGGATCGCACTCACCCTCGGCGAAAACGTTTCGGATGTGCTCGTTCACGGTTCGCACGTCCTTGTCGAACAGCTCCGCGATTTCCCGCTGGCTCAGCCAAACGGTGCCGTCCACGGCCCGCAGGCCGATGGTCGCGGTGCCGTCCTCGGTGCTGTAAAGGATCAGTTCGCCCTCAGACATCGACGCCCAGCTCCTTCAGGTAGCCAGCCATCTTGCCCCGCACCTCGGCCAGCTCGGCCTCGATGGTGTTGATCTGCTTCTGTAAAGCGGCCACGTCGATTTCCTCCTCCGGCTCGAAGGTGTCGACGTAGCGGGGGATGTTGAGGTTGAAGTCGTTCTCGGCGATATCTTCCGGGCTGGCGCGGTGTGAGTACTTCTCGATCTCCGCCCGCGCAGCGTAGGTTTCCAGCACCTTGTTGATATGCGCCTCGTCCATCACGTTCTGGGTCTTGCCCTGCGTGAACTCCTTGCTGGCGTCGATGAATAGCACATCGCGCCGGACCTCGTTGGCGCCGCCCTGCTCGCGAGAGCGGTCGAAGACCAAAATGGCCACCGGAATGCCCGTGGTCGTGAACAGATTGGCGGGCAGGCCTACCACTGCGTCGAGCAGGTTCTCCTCGATCAGCGCCTGACGGATACGCCCCTCGGCTCCGCCCCTGAACAACACGCCATGCGGAACGATTACGGCCACCCGACCGCTCTGGCGCTTGGCGATCTCGATCATGTGGGTGATGAAGCCATAATCGCCCTTGGACTTCGGCGGGATGCCGCGCCAGTAACGCTTGAACTGGTCGGTATCCGCGTTCTCCGCACCCCACTTGTCGAGGCTGAACGGCGGATTGGCCACCACCACGTCGAACTTCATCAGGTGGTCGCCCTCGACCAGTGCGGGGCTGTTGAGTGTGTCGCACCATTCGATGCGCGCGGCGTCCTTCGCGTGGAGGAACATGTTCATCCGCGCCAGCGCCCAGGTCGCGCCGTTCACTTCCTGGCCGTAGAGGGCGAAGTTCTCTGATCCGACTTCCTCGGCCGCACGGATCAGCAGCGACCCGGACCCGCAGGCCGGGTCACAGATCGTGTCACCCGGCTTCGGGGCCGCAAGTTTGGCCAGCAGACGGGAGACGGCGGAGGGCGTGTAGAATTCGCCAGCTTTCTTGCCCGCGTCGGAGGCAAAGCGCGAAATCAAGTAGATGTAGCACTCACCGATGATGTCCTCGCTCACCCGGCTCGGACGGAGGTCGAGCGCGGGCTTTGCGAAATCCTCCAGTACGTTCTTGAGGCGACGGTTGCGGTCCTTGACGCGCCCGAGGTTGGCTTCGGAGTTGAAGTCTATGTTGCGGAAGACGCCCTCGAGCTTTGCGCGATTTGCATCCTCGATCCGTTCGAGCGCGATGTTGATACGCTCGCCGATGTTGGGTTCGTTCCGGGCCTCATAGAGGTCGTAGAAGCTTGCGCCCTCGGGAAGGACGAAACGCTCGCGCTCGAGCCTGCGGCGGATCCGGGTTTCATCCTCGCCATACTGTTTGCGATAGATTTGGAGGTGATCGTTCCAGTGGTCAGAGATGTACTTCAGGAACAACATCACGAGGATGTAGTCCTTGTATTGACCGGCATCGACGACGCCCCGGAAGGTGTCGCAAGCGGCCCAAGCCGTCTGGTTGACCTGTTGCTGCGTAAGTTGGTCGGTCATCTAGACGCCCTTTCTTGCAATGTTGCGGGTCGAAGCTTGTTCGCTCGTTCACCGAGGATCAGGCTCAGCATTTTTCTGCGTTTTTCAGCGACTAGTATGGCTAGCGCCCGTTCCTGTTCAGCAAGTGCATCGATCGCCACGATCTTTTCCTGTGTTCCGATGTCGGGAATCTCAAGGGCTAGGTCGTCGAGGCTAGATCTGGGGATCATCCGGATGTTTGTGCCACGCGCTGCTAAATCAAAGTGGCGTTGCGCAGGCGGCTGATTGATGGCCCATGCTAAATACTCCGGCAGCACAACATCAATGTTTGGGCGGAGCACCAGCAGTGGCAAGACAGCGAGCGCAGGCTCTTGGAGGCGTTTGTCAATAACGGAAGCCGTGTTGCGTTCTCCCCGCGACCGAAACACAACGTCGCCAGGCCTTACGAAATAACGATCAGGCAAGTCATCCAGCGGGACGCGCGTTAGTCGTTCTGGGTGGATGTTGCCAGCTGTCGAAATGTCCCCCAGCTGGATCGTAAGCACGCCGCCATCGTCCGTGCCTTCCAGGCGGCCCCTGGCCGTGTATCCACTGTGAATGGTGCAAACATCTGGGAGCAGCATTTTCGGAACTCTGTAGATTTCTCTACAGCACATAAACTACAACGGCGCCTTTGTCAATCGATCCCGTGCTGTAGATCGTCCTACAGCAGATGTGAGGCTCAAGTGTCGGTGTCTCGCCTGCCGGATCGGAGCCATGCCCAAAATTACATAATCAAAATTATCCGGCGTGCCGTTGTAGGCGCAAAGTAGAACTGTCGCACCTGAGCAAAGTTAGAATGTCGCCCTGTTCTTCTGGGATGAGGAGTCGGCGGCATGGGATGGGTGCTGATGAGCGAGCGCAGGTTTGCTGTGTCGAGGTTTTGTCGAGCGTTGTTGCGAGGCGGATGTCGACGTCAGAAGCTGCTTCTGTCTTGTGCCTGAGTGACCGACAGGTTCAGCGCCTTCTGAAGTCATTTCGCGAAGATGGCGCTGTTTCCCTGCGGCACAAGGCGCGTGGCCGGCCGTCGAACAACCGTAGCCTCGACGGTCTGCGGGATCTGACACTTTCGCTTGTGCGGGAACGTTACGCCGATTTCGGGCCAACGCTGGCTGCCGAGAAGCTGGCCGAGCGTGACGGTGTGAAGGTTTCGCGCGAGACGCTGCGCAAGTGGATGGTCGAGGACGGGCTGTGATTGTCGCGCAGCCAACGGCGGGTGTTTCACCGGCCGCGGCTTCGGCGCGAGTGCTACGGCGAGCTGATCCAGATCGACGGCTCGGATCATCGCTGGTTCGAAGATCGCGATGCGCCTTGCACGCTGATCGTCGCGGTGGATGATGCGACGGGCGCGATCCAGGAGATGCGCTTCGTGCCCTCGGAAAGCACCTTCGCCTATTTCGGGATGCTGGCGGGCTATCTGCGCCTGCACGGCAAGCCGGTAGCCTTCTACAGCGACAAGCACTCGGTGTTCCGGGTGGCCAAAGCGGATGCCAAATCCGGGCATCAGGCCACGCAGTTCGGACGTGCGCTTCTCGAGCTAAACATCGAGATTCTCTGTGCAAACTCAAGCCAGGCCAAGGGTCGGGTCGAGCGCAAGAACCGCACCCTGCAGGATCGCCTAGTCAAGGAGATGCGGCTCGAAAACGTGACGGGAATGGCAGCGGGCAATGACTGGCTGCCGGGCTACATCCTGCGCCACAACCAGCACTTTGCCCGCACCCCTGCCCGCCCTGACAACCTGCACCGCGCCGTGACCGAGAGCCCGGATCGGTTGAACGACATCCTGTGCTGGCGCGATGAGCGCTATGTCGGCCAGCAGCTGACGTTTTCCTACGAGCGCAAGCGCATCATGCTGGAGGAGACGGAGGTCTCCCGCAGCTTGGTGGGCAAGTATGTCGACACCTACGCCTGGCTGGACGGGCGCTTTGACGTCCGCTGGAAGGGGTTTCCCCTGCCCTACCACGTCTTCGATCCCGACCAGCAGCGCGTGACCCATGCCGCGATCACCGAAAACAAGCGGCTGTCGGAAGCCTTGGCCTTCGCCAAGGAGATTCAGGACGCCCGAATTGCCGAGCCGGTCAAAGTCGGCAAGCAGCGAACCCGCTACACCCCCACCGGACGCAAGCCCCCCGGCCCCAAGGGCTGGGCCGAGAAACGTGCCGACCGACGCGCGGCCGAAGCGGCAGCTCACGCAGCCGAATGAGCCTTACCGCAGGACCGGTCAGGCCTGCGATATCGGGCGTCTCCGCCCTGCCCGGTCCTGCTCCGTCAGCGCAACGCGACACTTCTGCTTTGCAGAACAGACGACAGTTCAACTTGTTGACAACACCAATCGGGCTTATCCCCTCTTCAGCCGAGGTTAAAGCTCGAGCCAATACCTCGTATGCCGCCGCTCCCCGGTTCGGCTGAGCGCGCCCATCTCGACGAGGTCCAGCAGATCCCTGGTTGTGGTGGCGCGCGATGTGCCGGTCATGGAGATGTAGTTTTCGGCGCTGAGGCCCCCTTTGAACCCGTCCGGACCTTCGCGGAACATGCGCTCGATCACCTTGCCCTGCCGGTCGTTCAGTCGGTCACGGAACTGGTCGTAGAACCTCGCCTTGGCGATGAAGAAGGCGACCCGTGTCAGCGTCACCTGTTGCGCCTTCAGAACGATCTCGGCGAACCAGAGCAGCCAGCCGGTAACGTCTAGCGTTTTCTGGTGGGTCTCGAGCTGCTCGTAGTAGGCCTTCCTTTCTCTTTCGATCGTATAGGACAGCGCGATCAGGCTCGGCTGACCGATGTTCTGAGCGAGGGATTTTTCGGCCAAGGCGCGACCGAGGCGGCCATTGCCGTCCTCAAATGGATGGATGCTTTCGAACCAGAGATGACCAAGCGCCGCGCGCGTCAGCGCAGGCAGCTGCGCTGGTCTGTCTGGTGCCGTACGGTTGAACCAGTCGACGAACACGTCCATTTCGCCCTGGACCTGCACCGAGGGCGGGGCTTCGAAATGCACCGTCGGTCGGTCGATTCGGCCAGAGACGATCTGCATCGCGTCGTTATGCCGACGGTAAGCGCCAATGGTCTCGAGCCCGCGGTCGTGCGACAGCAGCATCCCGTGCCAGCGACACAGGGTTTCGTCGGTCAAAGGTGCCGCGTAGGTCGAATAGACGTCGACCATCATCTCGGCGACGCCCTGCTCGCGCGGCTTGGATGGCGCGCCGTCGGCGGCCAATCCAAACTGCCGACGCAGGGAAGATTGCACACTGGACCGGTCCAGCACCTCGCCCTCAATGGCGCTCGTCCGCATTGCCTCTTCGCTTATCAGCTCGATGCGAAACCGATCGCGCTCCTCGCCGGTCACATGGCGGACGGCGCCGAGGATCTCTCCTGATGACAGCAGGAACCGCCGCTCGATAGGTTCGACGGCGGCGCTGTCATAGCGGAAATTCGGCCAGTCGGCTTGCGTCCAGTTCCAGCGCATGAGCTATAGAGTCCTTTTCTATAGCTCAAGATGCGGCAAAATCGTGATTTATGGAAGAGTATTCTATACATCAAGGACGCGGCTTGCGGTATGGCCTATACATCGTACCACCATTGATCGCCTCGCCCGCAGTCTGGATCACGCGTATCAGGCGGCCTCGACCATAGGCTCGTAGCGTACGTCGGCCATGGCCTCGTTGAGCCAGGCAGGTTGCACGTCACCATTGTTCCATTGGTAGAGGTACCCCACGAGCGTGTTGGTCTTCTTGCAGAGGATCCGCATGGTCGCTTCGCCGGTGAGGCGGGTGGTGTTTCTGATGCCAACGCTTTGTTGCGTTTTCTTTATGTGTGCCATCTGTTGTCTCCTGATCATGCTGATTTTGGGGTCGCTTCTGCCTGGCCATCGCCCGTCGCCATCCTGACCTTCCGATCGTGGCGGAGGACGATGCTCATGATGTCAGCTTGCAACTCGCGGTTGCTGGCGCTAGATGCTCCCGCCAAATCAGCAGATCACGGCCTCCTACGAAGACATCCGAAACATCACGAAAAGTAACTGTGTATGGTATTGATTAAAAACGGTAAATTTTTTCAACTGCCTGAGCGGGGTAGCGACGACTTCAAGACACTGTTCGGACGAGCCGCAGCCGCCGGAGTTGGGCGACCGGTTGACAAAGATGGATGCCCCCAAGGTCCATGGACCGCGGACCTTCTGGCGGACGCAATCTCGCAGATCGAAGCAAACCGAGCCGGTATCGAACTGCGCACTGTTCAGCTTTGGTTCGAGAACAACGACAAAGGCATCAGCGCGCAGAATATCCGGTGGCTGGCCCGTGTCCTCGGCTGCAACGATCCGGAGGGCGCGAGTGCTTGGCAGGCTGAGTTGAGCGCTGCCCAGTGGCGTCTGACGGCGGGACGTCGCGCGCGTCGGCGTGTTCAAGTCAGAGAGCCCGAAGGGTCAGAGGAAGACGAACAGGAGGCTATGGCATCGGGACCAACACAACGCGCCGAGGCCCCCGGCCGCTTCGGGCTCGCTCGTGCGACCGAGGCTGTGTTTGCCGGAGGTTCGTTGTTGAATTTGCCTGCCTCGGTCTTTGCCGGGGCGGTGGCGCTCCAGCTCGTCTCCTATTTCCTGTCCATTCACGATGTGACGTATCTGCGCGGGGATGCGGTGGCCAAACAGGTCGGTTTCCTTTGGGCACCCAACTGGACCTTCCTGTTCATCGTCTTTCTACCCCTCTTTCTGGCCCTGGTCGTCGACCTGGTTACGATCTGGAAAGGCGTCTATCGCGCCGGCCTCCTGGCCGACATCGGCGAGGATGCACAGCCCGTGGGGTGGCTGACACGGGTCGAGTCGTCGTCCTATGTTTATTGGGCCGTCTTCTTGATTTGCGTTGGCTTCGCGGGTGTCGTCCAATGGATCAGCGTACGCCTGCTCCCTTTGTTGAACGGCGGAGGGACGTACGCAGCTGATTGGGGGTCGCGAACAGTCATGGACTCTGGTCGGCTCTGTTGCACAAATCGGGTGACGGACAGGGTTCCCCTTTCCCCGGACAGACTCATCCCACGGCTTCCGTGACAGGGATGCCAAGCGATGTGAAGCCGTTCAGGACAGCGACGC
>JAIUNP010000019.1 GCA_020161975.1 Pseudomonadota bacterium | reverse complement strand
CAGGCGATGCGGGCACAGGTCACTGCGGCTTTGCGTCGGACTGGCCAGGGTAATGCCGACATCGAGGATATCGTTCAGGAGGTGTTGCTTGCCGTTCATCTGAAACGACGCAGTTGGGATTCCGCGCGACCTTTCGCCCCCTGGGTCCGGGCTGTCACCCACTACAAGCTTGTCGATACTTTGCGGCGAAAGCGGGTGCATGTGCCGATTGGTGAACTGGGCGACACCCTTCCTGAAAGAAACGTTCCGAACGAAGACCTCGGTGATGCGGAGCGGCTGATGACAAGGTTGCCGGTTCGTCAGCAGCAGATCGTCCGGTCGCTGTCGATTGAAGGGCGCTCGCCGGCCGGTGTTGCGAATGAACTGGGAATGTCCGAAGGGGCACTGCGTGTTGCGCTGCATCGAGCGTTGAAGCAGCTGGCAAAGTTGTATCGGAGTGGTGAGCGATGAAAACGGATGATCTGATTGATGCAATCGTCGCGGACATCAACACGCCACAGGTATCGGTCAACACGTCTGCCATGCGCGCGCTTCCTGTCGGGCTGCTCGTTTCGCTCGTGCTTTTTCTGCTCTTTCTGGGCGTTCGGCCGACGTTTCTGGCGACCTGGACTGCCGTTCTCCCGAAGCTGCTGGTGACCGGCGCTCTTGCAGTATCAGCCCTGATCGTGGCGATGCGCCTGACGCGGCCGGAGCCTTTGGCGGTGCATGAGTATGCGCTTCTGCTGGCTCCGGTTCTCGTGCTGTTGTTGCTGATCGGGCTGGATTTCGCGCAGTCAGGCATGAATGGCTGGCAATCACGCGCCATCGGCAGGAACGGTCTTTATTGCCTCACCCTGATCCCGCTGCTCTCCCTGGCTCCCCTGGCCGGAATTCTCTATGCGGCACAATGCGGCGCTGTGACCAGCCATTACATTGCTGGTGGCATTGCCGGTCTCGCAGCTGCCGGAATGGGCGCGAGCCTCTATGCCCTGCACTGCTCCGATGACAGTGCCCTGTTCATTGCGAGTTGGTACGTTCCCGCTGCGCTGCTGGTCGGAGCCTTTGGCGCGGTAGCCTGCAAGATCTGGGTCAGGTGGTAGACCCGCTTGCAGAAAATCGCATGTGCTTGGTCAGCACGCTGTAACAAGCAGCGTCTGTCTTGCGAAATGAAGTATGCAGCGCCAGATTTCGGCCTGTTCAACTGGGAGACTTATGATGGATCGCCGTACTCTTTCCCTGACACTCGCGGCTTCGTTGACCACGGCTCTGGCAACGCTCGGCGCACCGGCCTTTGCGCAGGATGCAGCCAAGGAGAAATGCTTCGGCGTTTCGCTCAAGGGCGCGAACGACTGCGCCGCAGGTGCGGGCACAACCTGCGCCGGCACGTCGAAGGTCGATTATCAGGGCAACGCCTGGAAGCTCGTTCCGAAGGGATCGTGCGAAAAGACCGTATCCAAAACATCGCCGACCGGCTTTGGCCAGCTGAAGGAGTTCAAGGAAAAGAAGGCCTGATCATCTCGACGGGAAAATGCGATGAAACCGAGCAACGCGCGCGGCTTGCCAGCAAGAACCGGTATCGGGTTCAAGCCGCAGCATTTCGCGGATGTGCTGGCCGATGACGGCGCCGTGCTCGGTTTCCTCGAGGTGCATGCCGAGAACTACATGGGGGATGGCGGCCCCTTTCATGCACAGCTTGCCGCGCTGAGCGATCGGTTCCCGATTTCGCTTCATGGCGTGGGGCTCTCCATCGGCGGAGAAGCGCCGCTGGACGAGGTTCATCTCGAACGTCTGGCGCAGCTCATCGAGCGATATCGGCCGGCGTCGTTTTCGGAGCACCTGGCCTGGTCAAGCCACGGCTTGAACTACTTCAACGATCTGCTGCCGATCGCCTACGATACCGCTTCGCTGCGCCGGGTGGAGGAGCATATCGATCAGGTTCAGAACCGTCTGGGATGTCGGATGCTGCTCGAAAATCCGTCCACCTATGTCGCCTTTGCCCACAGCACCTGGGATGAAGTCGACTTCATCGCCGAGATTGCGCGCAGGACAGCGTGCGGCCTGCTGCTTGACGTCAACAATGTCGCGGTCACGTCGATCAATCAGGGGCGTGATCCGGTGGCCTATATCGATGCGTTTCCTGTTGCCGCGGTTGGCGAAATCCACCTCGCGGGCCATGCCGAGGACCACGACGATGCGGGGGACCGCATCTTGATCGATTCCCATGATCGTCCGGTCTCGTTGCCGGTATGGGACCTCTACCGCCGCACGCTTTCGCGGGTCGGGCCGGTGGCGACGCTGATCGAATGGGACAATGAGGTTCCGGCATTCGATGTGCTGCTGGCGGAGGCGGAGCGCGCGGGAGCGCTTCTTGATGCGGAAGCCGCCCGGCGAAATCAGAGCTGAACCATGATCCGGCATTCACCCGAGGCGACATTCGCCGCCGCGCTGATCAATCCCGATGCTGCCCTGCCGGAGGGCGTGGTCGGCAAAGACGGCCGGCCTGACCGACGCCGGTTTGCTGTCTATCGCAACAACGTCATCGTCTCGCTGACGGACGCGCTCCATGCGCGTTTTCCCGTCACACACGATCTCGTCGGCAGCGAGTTCTTTCGCGCCATGGCGCAGGTCTATGTCCGGCAGAGCCCGCCGCAAAGCCGGCTGATGTTCGAATACGGTGCGACGTTTCCGGAGTTCATCGCAGGGTTCGAACCGGCGTTTTCCGTTCCATACCTTGCCGATGTTGCGAGGCTGGAGGCTTTGCGCACAGAGGCATACCACGCTGCGGATGTCGTGCCCGTTGAACCGGACGCATTCTCGGCGATCTTGTCGCAGGATATTGCCTGTATCACGCTGGACCTTCACCCGAGCCTCCGTTTGCTGAGATCGCGGTATGCCGTGGCATCGATCTGGGCTGCCCATCAAGGGCTGGTTGATCTTGCCTCGGTGGATGTTGAGGATGCGGAAGATGTCCTGATTGCACGTCCACACCTTGAGGTCGAAACGCGGCGTCTGTCGCCCGGCGCGTTCGTTCTGTTTGAACGTTTGCAGCAGGGCGAAATTCTTGGCGGTGCGGTTCTTGCAGCGGCCAATGCCGCATTGGATTTTGATCTCACGGCCACGCTGGGGGTGATGTTGCAGTCGCGCGTTGTCGTCCGGATTGGCCAGGCCATCTGACGCGGTCGCTTACGGCTTCTGCCAATGCAGGGCATGGAAATCGAAGCCGTGCTCGATCATCGGCTTGACGATGCGAAAATAGGGCGAAACGTCAAAATCACGTGGCGCGAACAGGGAATAGTGCCGGATGTGCAGCAGTTCATCGTGACAATCCGGGCAAGTTTCCGTCGAGGCCGAGCGATACTCGATTGTTGGAAGGATGGGGTAGCCGATGCGCTGAAACGCCTCAGCGATGAGTGTCGAACAGATTGCCTTTGTCGGGTCGCCACTACCTAGCGCGATCATGCGGCGGCGAAACCGCTGTGGCACAGGCGGGGTCGGCAGAAAATAGCGGCAGAGGTCGACAACGTTGCGCAGGTCATAGCGATGGCCGAGCCGGGCTAGGACATGGTCGATCAGCGCCTTCGTTTCATCTTCGGTTAGACCGACAGGTCGGCAAATTCTTGTGTTGAATCCCGCGAATTCATCAATGCCAACGCTTCTGACGCCTTCGATAAGGTCGGCCTCAACAAAGCAATGTTCCGGATCTTGCAGCTGGCCATGCCCAAACGTGCCGACGTAAAGCGCGGCGTGTGACCAGGTTGATTGCGTCAGGTATTTTATTCCGGCGCTTATCCGGGAATGTCCTTCGACGAGAAGGACATCCCCAGGACGAAGCGACTTCAGCAGAAGCACTTGCGGCGTCGGCCGGCTTGCACTGTGGACATGGCGATGCTGGGAGAGGAACGCTGCAAGACGTTCTCCGAGTCGGGACAGCAAAGAGCCAATGATTTGATCTCTTTGCATGATGCCCTCCCGTCATCTTCCACAGCTAGACCGGACCAGTATACTCACCACGGGACGGATAGTCCTTGGTGATCGCGTAATCGATCGCCATCAGCAGTTCCTTGAACTGTGGCCGGGCGAAAGGCATCGTCTGCACATTGGCGTAGTAGAGGGTGCTGTCTGGTCTCACGATGAAAACGCCGGGCTCGGCGAACAGCGCAGGCTCTTCAATGCCGATGGATGTTTTTCCGCGCCCCTGCGATATATATAGCCCCCAGTCTCTCGCGCTGGCCAGAGGCAGAGCGGCACCGAAACGTAAGGTTGAACTGCCGACTTTCCCGGCCATGGCCGCAGTGCGCTCGCGGTCATCGGTTGAAATTGCGAGGCATTCGACGCCACGCTTTTCAAACTCGGGAAGCAAACTTGCGAGTTCGGCAAGGTATGCCCGGCAGAGCGGGCAGTGAAGTCCTCGATACACAACGATCAGGACGAATTTCTCGGCATTGGCAGAACGGAGGTCGAAGGTGCGGTTATCGACCGTTTCGACAACCAGTGGGGGGACAGGCTGACGTGGAACCAAAGCCATCAGGGTATCCTTTATCGAGATGGGAAAAGTGCGGACATGCCGGACGCTCCGGCATGCCCATGCCGGGTGACCATCAGAGGGTGTTCGGCGCCTTGTCCTTGATCTTCGGCCAGTTCTGATTGGCTTGCTTGATGTAGCCGGCAGTGTCGGTCAGCCAGCGCTTCTGGGCCGGTTCGCTGACATTCAGGTAAAGCTTGCCATCGACGATTTTCCAGAGGTTGGGGTCACCGTCGAATTTCTTCTCCATCACTGCACCCATCGCGCAGAATCCGCCGAATTGTGGCGCGTATTTTGCGGGCTCCTTCTGAAAGGCATCACGGTTCGCGGCTGAGGCGAAATGGTACGTTGCGCCATCATGTTTTGCGGTGAATTTTGCATCGCCCCTGGTCGGCTTGCCCACGGTGAAGTATGCGACCGGATCGTAGCCCCTGATGGCCAGCCCGGCGGTATCGACGTTGATCGCGGCGGTCGAGCCGGCGTCAAATGCCAGCGCAGGCAATATGGCACTGGCAGCTGCGGCCGCGATGCCGATTGATAGCGCCTTACGCCGAGAAACGGCAGGAAATGACGAAGCCATCGCAATGATCCTTTCGAAATGCTTGCGGCAGAATCCTGCTTCTGCTGGGCACAAGCGTTTGCATGAGGTTCGTTGGAAGAGCGGGCTTCGTTACATGGATCACTGTGTTGTGATGTTGACGCGATCCAGTCAGGCGATGCCTGGCTGTTGGCCGAAGCTGAAAATCACCTGTTCAGACGGGACAATGCACTCCACTGTTTTCGCCCTTAGCCGCGTGCAATCAGGCCAGCATGCTCGCACGCCATGATCTGGCCTGAATGCTCCCGTCACAACGCGTGACGCTTTGGCTTCAGGTTCGAAACAAACATTGTGATTGCGGCTTGCCGGTGTGGCTCCCGCGCGTGGTTCAATGTCGCATTGCAGGCTCTTCGGTCAAAGGCGGCCCTCATAGGCATCGGGCGCGATTTTCGCGGCAATCAAGCTGAAACGGTCCCGCCGTGCGAATGCTGCCTGCACCGCCGCTTCCAGCTCGTCGCGCGAAGACACCTGTACGCCTGCACCTCCATAGGCTTTTGCTACGGCTGCGAAATCGGTGGCTCCGAAGGAAACGGCGGATTGGGGGCGTCCAGATGCGCGCTGCTTGAGGTCAATCAACGCCAGTCGCTCGTCCTGAAGAACCACGATGAGAACGGGCAATCCGAGATCCCGCACGGTCGCAAGCTCGCCGATACCCATCTCCAGTCCGGCGTCGCCCATGACGGCGATGACCTGCCGGTCCGGTTGCGCAATCTGGTAGCCCATGGCGAGCGGCAAGCTGCACGCCATGGTGCACAGCCCCGAGGACTGGAGGAGCCCGCGCGGCGTCTCGCAGCACCACATCTGGCTCATGAGAATGCGATGCGCACCGGAATCAGCCGTTGCGATCGTGCCGGCGGGCGCGAGTCGACCGAGCGTTTCGAACACAACCCCCGGCCCCCAGACCGGCTCCGGTGCGAAACCATCACGGAGTGATGCCTTGATTTCCGCGATTTTTGCCGCA
Organism: Pseudomonadota bacterium; assembly: GCA_020161975.1. Taxonomy (GTDB): domain Bacteria; phylum Pseudomonadota; class Alphaproteobacteria; order Rhizobiales; family Beijerinckiaceae; genus JAIUNP01. Next base: position 14,925 of record JAIUNP010000019.1, on the reverse strand, counting down.
GACACGCCCGGCTTTGGCGTCATGTTTTTAGAAAGAGCCGCAAGATTGCCTGCGACGTCTCCCAGCAGGAGATGATCAGACCGATGCATCTGATGCATGGGACTAACTGCCGAAAGCTCAATCACAGGCACATTCGCGGGGAATGGCTCGCGCCAGTTGACGCGCATTTCGATCGGGTCATACCCCACGAGCACAATGCAGTCGGCCTCCGCGAGAAAGGGCAGCAGAAGCCTGTCAGCCTTTGGCGAAAGCCCAGCGCCGCCAAGCGCAAGGCGGTGACTTTCCGGCAGCAATCCTTTCGCCTTGTACGTCGTCAGGACGGGGGCAGAGAACCGTTCAGCAAAGGCGCGGACAGCAGCCCCCGCCTGTTGGTTCACCGCGTCAACGCCGGCCAGAATGAGTGGCTTTGCTGATTTCGCGAATACCGCGCGCGCCGCATCCAATGCCTCTCCGTTCGCGATTGTGCTGGCCTTTGCAGGCCTCAAAAAAGTCGCCGGAGGTTCTTCGCCCTCGGCAACACCAATCGGCACATCGACATGAACCGGGCCGGGTTGGCCTTCAATCGCCACATTGACTGCCCGATCGATCACGCGTGCCACAGCCCCCCTGGAGGCCATAAAACTTGCCTTGGTGATCGAGCGAAAAAAGGCCTGGTGGTCAAAAACCTGATGCGTGTAGCTCTCAGCCTCATGTTGATCGACGCGCCCGGTCAGCACGATCATGGGCACGCGATCCTGATGCGCGTTTGCCACGGCATTGGCCGCATTGGCCGCGCCGGGCCCGAGTGTTGCGACGAGGATGGCCGGAGCGATGGGTAGACCGGGTTCCGCTGCGCTCTGGGCGTGCCAATAGCCTTCAGCCATGAACCCGCCGGCATTCTCATGCTTCACCAGTTGAAAGCGGATGCCAGCCTTTTCCAGCGCCTCGACCAGCGCAAGGACTTCCCCGCCGGGCATGCCGAATGCAATCCGGCACCCCTGCGCCGCGAGGCGCCTTGCGATGATATCGGCTCCGTTCAACATTATCCCCCCTTCGGGACTCTGGTTTCCAACAATAGTTTCAGCGTGGACCTGCCGAGTTTGCGTCAAGCATCTGGCAGACCGCAATCGTTTGACCAAGTGGCGATACCCTGAGGCTACGGAATTTCGCCTCCTTGCCGTTGATTCGGTTCCGCCGGTGTAATGACGCCGCCGACTGTGTGAACGGCAAGCTGATGCACTGTCCCCGCCTCAGGCGCCCGGATTTCGGTGCGCCGTCTCAGATCTGACATTCGATAAACTGATCCTGAAGGAAGCTGCGGCGGGAAACTTCTGGGTCCCGCGCCGCGTCGGGCCTGCATTGATCACGTTCGATCCGAACTGAAGCTGTCCGAGCGGCGGGTTTGTATGAATCCATTGCGAGGATGGCGAGAAACAGGTCCTTAGAAATCGACATGTTGAGATCCTTAGCTTAGAAATTTCGGATAAAATTGCCAGAACCGACAGCGGGAGTAGAACTAGCGGCGGCAGGATGAGGCCGTGTGCGGTCGGCCCATTGAGCGACCTTCTTGTCCCAGGCACCACGATCCATAAGGCCGATGACCTTCCCCTCGATCCCCGTCGTGATGGGGTCGGTGGTCATCTGGATGGCGATGCCCTTGAGCGCGTATCCGGGGCCGAAGGTTTCGGCGAAGCGGTCGATAACGAAGGGGCCGAGGTCGCGCGGCTGACAGTTCGGGTTCACCGCCATCGGCGGCACGCAGTCGTATTTTCGCCCCGTGGCATAGACCACCCTGGCGCTCGCCGGGTCGGTAAGGTCCGTGAACGTGACCATGGTCGGCTGGCTGGATGGCGGCACCATGCGCCCGCCCGTCATCGACTGGTAGCGGCCATATTCTTCCACCGGGAGGAAACCGAAACTGGCCGGCACGATACCGTCAAGTCCGCCCTGTCCGGTCGGGCCGGTGGCAAGCAGTGCGATCACCTGCTTGCCCTGCCCGAGATCCACGAACACCGCTTCGCCACGCGTGGTGTTTTCGAGGTTGCGCATATCCGGCAGGTTCCACCAGGCCCGCCCATTATCCCGAACCCGCGTCTCGATGACGCTGGAGCCTGACTTGATGCCCTCCGGCGTGTCGATTTCCACGATCAGCCGGTAACGATAGGTGTAAGACGGCCCGAACATGCCCCAGAAGCCGAGAGCGACCAATCCGCAAAACCCAAGGAGTATGCGCAGCGCCTTCATACCGCGCGCACCTTGCGGGATGCTGCGTTGTCGTTGGACGCCAGGCCACCGCCCAGCGAATGCCCTGTGAGAGTGATGTTGGCTGAGGGCACAGCGGCGGTTGTCATGCTTCCATCCCGAACTGAACGCAGAAACTGTGCGGCAAGGACTTGCTGCGCGTTGTCAAACTCGCCGAACGTCTGCGTCCATTGCGTGAGATCCCGCCAGCTTTCGGGGGATTTCGATGCGTTTTCTTTCGCCAGCAAAATATCCGTTCCCCTAGATGAGTTACCGTCTGACCAGCGGAAAGGCCGGGCCCGCCACGGCACGATCGGACGCTGCCGGAGCGGCGCCTGCGCCTTGGGAACGACAGCACACTGGCTTTCAGAGGGACAATTGTATTCGATTATCCGCTTCGATTAGTATTCGTTATATGGAACAAAATCCTTGTTATGTCATCTTGTCCTGTTGTTCTTAAAGAAGAATGTTATTATTTCTAATTTTGCAGATTATGCGTCAAGCAGTCCCTAACCACGGGCGCGACAGGTCTTTATGCCTGCTGAACAGGTGTCCGACCGCCGTGCTGACTCCGCGGGCGCCTCCCTGATTGTCACCATGCCGGATGTGCCCACCATTCTCGAAATCATGGGCATGGCCAATCCCGGCGGCGGTATAACCACGAGGCGAAACCGCTTCTCTGCCCACCAAATCGGTTTCGTATCGCAGTCCGATGCGGTTATGTTGCCTCCTGGCGGCCAGCGACAACATAGTCTGCTCTGAAGTGCCTTCCACCTCTCTGGATTCAGAGCATTCCCCGGTTGCGCTGCCTTTTCGGGACTGTTCTTACAGGTATCAGACAATGCATCGGGAAGCTGGATGTTCTGGAATCTCTCGGGCTCGGGGCAAATCTGCGGCAGAGCGGTTTTGCATCGTGCTTGCCGCAGCCGCGACTTTTGTCTTTGCCTCGACAGAGACTTTCGCCCAGGCGCTTGAGATCAAGATCGGATACCTTCATCGACCGGCCTCAAAGGACCGGATTTCTCTGCTCGATATTCCGGCCAGGGATGACGGACTTGCCGGCGCCGCGCTGGGCAACGAGGATAACGCCACAACCGGTCGTTTCACGGGCCAGACCTTTACGCTGGTATCCCGGAGCATCAGCGATGTGAGCGAGATCGGCCCTGCGCTCAGCGCGCTGGCCGATGATGGTGTCTCTGCCGTTCTGGTCGATGGCGATGCGGCGGGCGTTCTGGCCGCGGCGGATGCTGCAAAGTCGCGCGGACTGGCTGTGCTCAATATTGCAGCGCCGGATGATGATCTGCGTGGTGTCCAGTGCAGCGTCAATCTCATCCATGTCGCGCCGTCCCGTGCGATGCTGGCCGATGCGCTGGGCCAGTATCTTGCGTTGAAGAACTGGAAGCGCTGGTTCCTGATGGTCGGTACGAATCCGGGTGATCAGGCGCTGGGTGCCGCCTTCGAGCGGGCGGCAAAACGCTTCGGCGCAAAGATCGTCGAAAAGCGCGAATTCAAGGACACGGGCGGCGCGCGGCGCACCGACAGCGGCCTTGTACAGGCGCAACAGATGATGGCGGGTGCAACCCAAGGCGCGAATGACCATGACGTTCTGGTTGCAGCCGATGAAAGCGATGTTTTCGCCGGTTATCTGCCGTATCGCACCTGGAGCCCACGCCCTGTTGGCGGATCTGCGGGGTTAATCCCGACCGGCTGGGATCCGTCCTTCGATCAGTGGGGCGGTTTGCAGCTTCAAAATCGGTTCGTGCGCAAAGCCCGTCGTCTGATGACCGCGCTCGACTATCAGGCATGGGTCGCGGTACGCATGATCGGCGAGGCGGCGACACGCACGAAGTCGAACGATCCAGCGGCTTTGGCGGCTTTTCTCAAATCTCCCGATTTTTCGATCGCTGCCTTCAAGGGTCAGAAGCTGACCCTGCGCGACTGGGACGGGCAATTGCGCCAGCCTGTTCTGTTGTTCGACGGCAAGAATACGGTGTCGGTGTCGCCGCAAAGCGGCTATCTGCATCCAGTGACTACGCTTGATACGCTTGGCTATGATCGACCGGAAACCCAATGCAAATTCTGAAAATGAGCTTCCGTCATCTTTTCCGTCAACTGCTGGGGGTGTGCCTGCTCGTCTCCACCGCTGCCTCTGCCGAAACCATCCGCGTCGGCGCGCAGATGACCGGATCGCTCAACTGGGAGCTTTCCTACATCAAGGAAAAGGGCCTCGATAAAGCTGCCGGGCTGGACATTGTGGTCGTGCCGATGGCCACGACAGAGGCCGGCAAGGTTGCGCTCGTCGGTGGCGCGGTGGACATCATCCTGTCGGATTGGCTGTGGGTGGGCCGTGAACGTTCGCTTGGCGTCAAGCTGACGTTCATGCCGTATTCCAGTGCATTGGGTGCCGTCATGGTGCCGGCGGAGTCTCCGATCCGGTCTCTTGCCGATCTTGCGGGTAAATCGGTCGGCGTGGCCGGCGGGCCGCTGGACAAGAGCTGGCTGCTGCTGCGCGCGCTTGCACAGCGTGAGGGGCTGGATCTGGCTGCCAAAGCCCAGCCCGCCTATGCCGCGCCACCACTCATCAATCAGAAGGTCATCGCCGGCGAACTCGACGCCGCCGTGCAGTTCTGGAACTTCTGCGTGCCCTTGCAGGCCAAGGGCTTCCGCGCGCTCATCGAAATCGAAGCGGTCGAAAAGCAGCTCGGCGCCAAGGGTGCCGTCGGCATTGTGGGCTTCGTGTTCAAGGAGGAGTTTGCTGCCTCAAGGACTGAACTCCTCGCGCGCTTCTTTGATCTTTCGCGCAAGTCACGGGCAGCGCTGGCGCAGGATTCGACGGCCTGGGCTGCCGTCATGGAACGATTAAAGGTCAGCGATCCGACCGTGCGTGAAATCTATCGCACCCGTTACAGCGCCGGGCAGACGCATCGCTCCGCCGATGAGGAAGAGGCCGATGCGCGCATCCTGTTTTCGGCGCTTGCGACCACCGGCGGGACGGATCTCGTCGGCAATGCGAAGACGCTGGATACGGGCGTCTTCTATCGTCCCGGTAAGCGCTAGGGTCTGAACCATGAAATGGCGGCTGGCCTCGTTGCTGCTGGTGTTCGTGGTCTGGCAGTTTGCGGCCATGGCGACGCAAAGCCACCTCTTGCCGTCACCCGCAGCGACACTCGCCCGCATCGCGCAGGAAATGCGCTCCGGCGCGCTGCCCTTCAACCTCGCCATGACTTTGGCGCGAGTTGCGGCAGCTTTCGTGATCGCGATGTCGCTCGGCACCGCCATCGGCATTGCCATGGGGCGCAACCAGGTGATCGACCGCCTTGCGGACCCCTGGCTGATCCTGCTGCTCAACCTGCCCGCGCTGGTGGTGATCGTGCTGTTCTACATCTGGATCGGCCTCAACGAGGTTGCGGCGGTTGGTGCGGTGGCGGTGAACAAGTTGCCGAATGCCATCGTCGCCATGCGCGAGGGGGCACGTGCGCTCGAACCCCACTACGATGAACTTGCGCGCGTTTACCGCATGCCACTCACCGCCCGCTTGCGGCATGTGCTTGCGCCGCAGCTTGCGCCCTATTTTGCGGCCTCTGCCCGCTCCGGCCTCTCGCTGGTCTGGAAGATCGTGCTGGTGGTCGAGCTTCTGGGCCGACCCAACGGCATCGGCTTCCAGATGAATGTGGCGTTCCAGTTGTTCGACATTGCGCTGCTGTTTGCCTATGCGCTGCCCTTTGTTGCGGTCATGCTGCTGATCGAGTTTATACTGGTGCAACCTTACGAACGCCGTGTTTCGGCCTGGCGGCACCGTGCTGCTTGAAATCGCCATCACCGGGAAATCCTACCCCGCGCCGAACGGCGGATCGGCCCCGGTGCTGGGCAAGATCGCCTTTGGCATCCGTCCCGGAGAAATCGCAGCCATCGTCGGCCCCTCAGGCTGCGGAAAATCGACGCTGATGCGGCTTGCCGCCGGGCTGGATCAGGATTTTGATGGGCGCATAGCGCTTGATCCTGCCGCGCGCACCGGCATCGCTTTTCAGGAGCCACGTCTGTTGCCATGGCGCAGCGCAGGGCAAAACCTGCGTATCGCCGCGCCGGCAGCAACCGATGCCGAACTCGACGATCTTTGCGCGCGGTTCGACATTGGTGATCATCTCAACCACTTTCCTGCCGCACTGTCGCTTGGGTTGGCGCGGCGTTTCTCGCTGGCGCGCGCTTTTGCGGTGAAGCCCGACCTTCTGATGCTGGATGAGCCTTTCGCTTCGCTGGATAGCGCAATGCGGCGGCGGTGCTGCGATGCCGTTGCCGACCTCGTCGACGCCCGCCGTCTTGCCGGTCTGATCATCAGCCACGATATCGAAGCTGCGGTGCGCCTCGCCGATGTCGTCTATGTCTTTTCGGCGCGCCCTGCCTGCATCATCGCACAGCAGGAAATTGCGATGCCGCGCCGCAGCCGCACCGACAGCGCCATCCGCGAAATCATGGCACAGATTGAGGCGCTGGGCTGATATGAAGCACTGGAACGGCAAGATGTGGAGTGCCACGTGGTGACGGAGCCGGTTCTGCAACCCGCATTGAACGTCGATGCCGTCAGCTATGCCTATGGCAAGGTGCGCGCGCTCGATCAGGTCAGCTTTGCGGTGCCGCCAGCGCGCTTTGCGGTGCTGCTCGGTCTGAACGGCGCCGGAAAATCGACCCTGTTTTCGCTGATCACCCATCTTTATGCCGCACAGGGCGGATCGATCACGATCCATGGCGCTGAGGTCGCGAAGGCGCCGGGCCGGGCTTTGGCGCAACTCGGTGTGGTGTTCCAATCGCGCGCGCTCGATGTTGATCTCACCCTGCGCCAGAACCTGATCTATCACGCGGCCTTACATGGCATTGGCGGCAAAGAGGCCGAGACGCGCGCCTGCAGCCTGCTGATCCGCGTCGGACTGGAGGCGCAGATCGATGCGCGCGTTGCCACGCTCTCCGGTGGGCAAGTGCGGCGGGTGGAAATAGCCCGCTCGCTGCTGCATCGCCCGCGCCTGTTGCTGCTGGACGAACCGACCGTCGGCCTTGATGTGAAGGCGCGTGCCGACATTCTGGCGCATGTCCGCGTGCTGGTGGCGGAAGAGGGCGTCAGTGTGCTGTGGGCGACCCATCTCTTCGATGAAATCTCTGCCGATGACCACATCATCGCGCTGCATCGTGGCCGGGTTGTCGCGGATGGCGCGCCGAATGCTATTGCGGCACGGTTCGGCGCCACGACGCTTCAGGAGGCATTCGTGCGGGCGACGCGCGAGATGGCGGAGGCGACGCCATGAGTACCGGTGCCTACTGGATATGCCTCAAGGGCATCGTGTGGCGGGAAGCCTTGCGGTTTGTTCATCAGCGCGAGCGCTTCATCTCCGCGCTGGTGCGCCCGCTGCTCTGGCTGTTCGTCTTCGCCGCCGGGTTCCGGCAGGTGCTCGGCGTCTCGATCATTCCGCCTTACGAAACCTACATCCCCTACGAGGTCTATATCGCGCCCGGACTCATGGCGATGATCCAGCTTTTCAACGGAATGCAATCCTCGCTCACCATGGTCTATGACCGGGAGACCGGCGGTATGCGAACGCTGCTTGTCAGCCCGTTCCCACGCGGTTTCCTGCTCTCGGCCAAGCTCATGGCCGGCACTTTCGTGTCGATCCTTCAGGTCTACGCCTTTTTGGTCGTCGCCTGGTTCTGGGAGGTCGAGGCGCCCTGGTATGGCTATCTCGCCATTCTGCCCGCCATGCTGCTCACCGGGATGATGCTGGGCGCACTCGGGATGCTGATTTCCTCGCTGGTCAAGCGGCTGGAGAACTTTGCCGGCGTGATGAATTTTGTCATCTTCCCGATGTTTTTTGCCTCCTCGGCGCTTTACCCCTTGTGGAAGATGCGCGAAGCGAGCCCCCTGCTCTATCAGATTTGTGCGCTGAACCCGTTCACCCATGCAACCGAGCTGATCCGCTTTGCCTTTTACGGCAAACTCGATCTGCTGGCGCTTGGCGTGGTGGCGGGCTGTACGCTTCTGTTCCTCGCCGCCGCGATCCTCGCCTACGATCCGGCGCGCGGGCTGATTGCGCGTCGCGCAGGGGGATGATCCTCGCATTCAGCGCGCGATGGCGATGCCCCAGGGGTAGGCGCCGACCGGGATCGACTTGACCGGCTTCAACGAGGCAATCTCGATGACCGTGATGTCGTTGGTGGCGCCATTGGCCGTGACCAGAAATTTGCCATCGTGTGTTGTCTCAAGCTGCCAGACGCGTTGGCCAACAAGAAGATACTTCTCGACCGTTCTGGTCGCGACATCGACGACCGCAACCCGGTTGGCTGGACCAAGCGCCACGAATGCGCGCTTGCCATCGGCTGTGAAGCGGATGCCGACCGGCTGGATCTGGTCGGCGGTCAGGCCCGGCACCTCGAACTTCAGCGTCTTGGCAATCGCATTGGTCGCGGTGTCGATGATGCTGACAACGCCGCCGACCTCGGACGAGACCCAAAGCTCCTTGCCGTCGGGGCTATACTCGGCATAGCGCGGGCGTGCCGCGACGAGAATGTCGGCAACCTTCTTTTTCGCCTGCCAGTCGATCAGATGCGCCATATTGGTCGTCTCGGAAGTAACCGCGACGATCTTCCCGTCCGGGCTGACAGCGACCCCCTCGGGCTCGACGCCTACAGGAAATTCGCTCACAACCTTCCGCGTTTCGAGATCGATCACGGTCAGCTTGGCGTCATCTTCGTTGGCAACGAAACCGTATTTGCCATCCGGGCTGACGCGCATCAGTTCCGGGTCTTCGCCGGACGGCAATTGCCCGACGGTCTTCAGCGTCTTGGCATCGAGAATCGCAATCGTGTCATCCTCGCCAAGGCAGACGTAAACGAACTTCTCGTCCCGGCTCATCGTGATGCCGCGCGGGCGCTGGCCGACCTTCACCGTGCGCAGCACCACCATCTTCTCTAGGTCAACAGCGGTGACGGAATTGCCCTTCTCGTTGGAGATGAATGCCGTTTCGGAGCGAGCGGGCTGGGCAAGTGCCAGAACAGCGGCAAGCGCAACGGCTGATACTGGCAGAGCAGGCTGCATGGAGGCAAACTTCCTGTGGCTTCAGTTGCGTCAGTGATCCAAGGACAGACGAAGAGTGTGGCTCCAGCGCCTGTCCTCCAAAGCCGCTATTAATGGAGGTGCATCATTTCACCCCGAACACCAGGATCTTGCCCGTCGTCGGCTTGACCGGCCATTGCGGGTGATTGACGCCGGACATGGCGGCGATGCGCTGCGTGCCGTTGATCGAATAGGTGATCAGCCCGCCCGCGAACGCGCCTTCGAAATGCTGGCCGAACAGCACCTCGCCGTTGCTTGCGCGCATGATCCGGAAGTTGCCGCCCATGTCCCCGAATGCGACGATGCCGCCTGCGGTCGGCGTCACCGCCCCCAGGATCGGATAGTTAGTGCGCACGCGCCAGCGCCACTCACCGGTGTCGGCATCGCTGGCATAGACCCAGCCGCCCCATTTTTCGACCGGGTCCTGCATACCCGCCATTTTATAGGGGCTGATGTACGTCACGCCGAACCAGACGAACCCGTCCGGCACATTGCGGGCCGCCTTGTCGTCGGGCTTGATTTCCGCCGTGGTGCACCACTCGTTTTCCCCGGTGAACACGAGGTTGAACTTCGGATCATAGGCGGCGCTGTTCCATTCGCCGCCACCCACCGAGCCGGGGCAGAAATACACCGGCTTGTAGGGTTCGAACGGCACGTCGGTGTTCAGCTGCTTCGTCACCGGGTTGCGGTAAAGCTGTTTGTCGGTCGCCCGGTCATAGGTGTAGAGGTGGCCGTCCTTGGGGTGGAAAGACAGGAGCTTGCGCCCGGCCCGTGACGTGTAGAGCGTCGGCGGGTTGGACATGTCCCAATCGTGCCAGTCATCCTTCATGATGTCGTAGCGCTTGACGTAATTGCCGGTCTTCGCATCGACAATCAACATCGTGTTCGTCATCAGGTTGGAGCCGGGGCGCAAGGACTTGACGAAATCCGGCGCCGGGTTGCCGACCGGGATATAGAGATAGCCGGTTTCCGGATCGAGCGTATAGGACGTCCAGGTGCCGCCGCCGCTGATCGGCACATCCGGTGGATTGCCCCAGGTTGCCTGCATTTCCTCGGTGGGCATCTTGCCCTCGGGCGCCAGCAATTCATCATCGGCCTGTTTGGGCACGGTGAAAATCTGCCAGAGGGCTTTGCCTGTGTTGGCATCGATGCCGAACACGCGCCCGCGGATGTTGTGGAGATCGCCGCCCGAGTTGCCCCAGAAGATCATGCCGTTCCACGCCACCGGCGCGGCATTGAACCACATCTTCTTGTCCTTCTGGCCGAGGTACGTCTCCCACAGCTTCTTGCCGGTCTTCAGCTCATAGGCCCGCATGAAACCATCGGGAAATACGCGAAACAGCTTGCCATCGAGATAGGCAGGGCCACGGTTGACCGGCATCAGGCCAATGCCGCTTTTTTCCTCGATCCGCCATTTTTCCTCGCAGGTCAGGGGATCAAGCGCGAAAATATCTTCCGCTGTCGTGCCGATCAGCAAACCTTCGATCATCAGCAGGCCCGTCTGCGATCCTTCCAGACGCTTGGTGTCATAGGTGCAGATGACCTTAAGGTTGGCAGCATTGTCGGCGTTGATCTGCGCAAGCGGGGAATAACGATCCGACGTGATGGTGCGATTATAGCTCGCCCATTCCGTCAGGGCACTGCCGGTCGGAACGGGCGTGGTCACATTACTCGCCGTTGCCGGCTGGCGCACTTCAACCTCGATTTTCGCCGCCGGGTTCCCGGCACTGAAAAACAGGTTCATGAAGGCCGCGCCGATCATGATGGGATTGGAACCGATCGCGAAAGTGCCGGCGACGCCGAGGAGCCCAAGGCCTGCCAGCCAGAGAATAATCTTCTTCAAATTCATAGGAACACCCATGCCGTTCTGTTCAACTCTCACGAGCCACCGCATCTTCTGCAAGCACTAGGAGTAAGCCGCGTTGTTGCTGTGTGTCCACATCATAGTGGTGCCTCGAATGCACAATATAGTTGAGCGCGGTGCCCGGCTTTGCCGTTGCATTCGATGCATGAGTGAACGTCTCCCCGCAAATCGCCCGAGCATGTGACGCTGCCCCCAGGTTTTACCCAGTTTTGAGTTCGTTTTCGGGGTTGTTGAGCCTGCTGGGCGGGTGATGGCGCGGAACTTTTTGCATTGCGCAGCGCCAGGGTCGGGCGTTGCGCGGCGCAAGTGGAAATTTGCCAGCGGATTATCTGGAGAGATTTCCACAAAAGCGGTGAAGGCGGTTCTGTTCCCGGGATCTTGGTGCACACGGCGTTGGTCTACGCCTGTGATGTTGCGCGAGGCCGATTTCCTGTAACTTCAGCGGTCGGACATATACCGATACAGGCCTTAGAAGCGCCGGTAGATGTGCTGCTATTTCCGCCGGCGTACGCCCGTTCCGATTTCGTCGGGAACCACGAGTTCGCCGTCCTGCACCTCGATCCCCTCGTAGGGATCGTTTTGCAGACGCTCGAATTCCGCTAGTTCGCAGGCAAAATCCATGTTGGGCAAGGCGGAGGCCACATGCAGCGCATGGGCGGCGAGCAGCCGGCTGCCCACATTCGCCCCAAGCCGACAGCCAAGGCCGGCGATGTCGCACATACGCGCCATCGTGATGATGTTGAGGATGCCGCCGGAGCGGGGGATCTTGAGGTTGATGGCATCCACGCGCCGGTTGGCCACCAAATCCATGACTTGCTCCACGCTGGCCGCAGTCTCATCGGCTTCGATGGGTAGTTCCACCGCCCGCGTCACGGCCTCAAGTCCCGCAATATCAGTGTCGATAAGTGGCTGTTCCATCATCGAAATGCTGCAATCCTCGACACGGCGGGCAAACTCAATGGCACCCTTGGTGCGAAACCCCATGTTGGGATCGACACTGATGAAAATGTCATCGCCCACCGCGTTGCGCACCGCGCGCACACGCTCGGCATCCTCGCGCGGCCTGCCCTCGACTTTCAACTTCAGATAGCGATAGCCCTGATCGATCAGTTCTCGGGCTTTGTCGCGCATCTGGTCGGGCGACTTGATCGACAGGATGCGTAGCAGCGGCACCTTGGCACGCGTCTTGCCGCCGTGCAGTTGGTAGAGCGGAATCTTCATGAGCCGCGCGGCCAAATCATGCAGCGCGCAATCCACCGCACCCTTTGCCGGGTTGTTCTGGCGGATCGAACGACGGGCAAGGCCCATGTTGGCCTCGATCGCGAAGGCGTCCTTGCCCGCCAGCAGTTTGCCGATCTTTTCGAGCACTTCATAGGTGCCCGACTGGGTGGCGCCAAGGTGGGCAAAGGCGGCGGCATAGCCTTCACCGATCGTACCGTCTTCAGCTGTGAGCGTGAAGATGCAGGCGTCGTTGGTGGGAATGGCAAAGCCCGAAATCCGCCAATTCGGATCCTTGTCCGCCAGGGAAACACGTTCAACGTGAAAGCTCTTGATGCGCACGGGGCGGCCTCGCTCTGTCTGTGGCGCCCCAGGGGCACCATGGATGGATTGGCGATAGCCTTGCACAAAGGAGCTATATCGAGTAATCGCAATTGTTGCTCGAAATATAGGTGTTTTGTTATGGATAAGGTTGAATCGTTACCACCAGTACCGCGCGGGCGAAGCCCGACACCGTTCAGCGAGGAAAAGTTGCGCCGGGCCATTACCGGTCGGGTCAAACTCAATCATCTGCGCATCTTCGTGGAGGTGGCCCGACAGGAGAACGTCTCGCGCGCGGCACGGTTGCTCAATTTGGCCCAGCCGGCGGTGACCAAGACCTTGCGCGAACTTGAGGACATTTTGGCCACGGAATTGTTTGAGCGTCGCGCGCGTGGCGTAATTCTGACCGATTCCGGTCGACTGGTGCTGCCGCATGCCGAGACGATGCTGACGGGGTTAGCACGGATCGGCGACCAGATCACATCATTCCTAGGCGGCTGGTCGGGGTCGGTCACCATCGGCGCCACAATGGCCGCACTGCCCCATCTTTTACCGCGAGCGCTGGCCGATCCCAAAATTCTAGAAACGCAAGGGGTGGTGCGGGTTGTGGAAGGGAACATTGATCCGATGCTGCGCGCCCTGCGGCGCGGCGACATCGATCTTCTGGTCGGCCGCCTGCCAGGACCCCAGGACGACGACATACTCGTCCAGGAACTGGTGCTCGACGATCCATTCGTGCCGGTCGTGGCCGCAAGCCATCCGCTGGCTGCACCCGGTGTTGTCATCACCACCAAGCAATTATCGGATTTTCCATGGATCATGCCGCCTTACGGTTCTTCCGCTGCTGAGCCGCTCCATCTCTACATGATCGCCAACAACATCCGTCCCGCAAGCAAGGTCATTGAAACTGTATCGTACCAGGCCATTCAAGGGTTGCTGGAGAACAGCGAACTGATTGCAATTCTGCCCCGGCACCTGGCCCGGCTGGGCGTGATGCGCGGCACACTGCACATCGTGGGGCCTGCGTTGGAAAAGGGGGGCATGTCGATAGGCATCACCTACAGCAGCGACCGTCCGCTGACGCCACTCGCACTGCTGTTCGTTAACGCATTCCGGGACGCAGCGAGCAAGGTTATGCCCTGAACGAACCTGCCTCGCGCTCGATCAGGGTGACGAGACTGAGTGCCGTCATTTCCGAACTTTTCGGATTGGTCGCCATAGCCCGGTTGGACAAGCAGATTTCATAGGTGCCGGCGGCTCCCTCGATCCTGAGCGTATGGCGGTTTGCAGTGACGGTCGGGTCGACGACCAGCCGCACGAGCGTCCTGTCCAGCCCAATTCCGGCCAGCGCAGTTGTCACCGTGGCATTGCCGTTCTGTGGAAAGGTCGCGGCTGCAACACGGGCGCTCGCCACCATAAATTCATGAGGCGTGCGCACCGAATCGAGATCGACCATGCGCTCGGCCGGGGTGCCCTTCCAGGCAGCCGGCGGCTTGGTGACGATATGCTCGACGCGCGTGAGCGGCAGCAGGGCTGCAGCTCTGAGAATATCGATGCCGCCGATGGCACCGTTGGGAATAAGCAGGCGGCGGTTTGCGAGGTCGGCAGCGGCTGTCAGCCGGTCCCGCGTGGCCTCGTCTGCAAGGGCGCTGACCGAGATGGGGGCAAAATCCGCGCCTGCGGCAAAAGCCGCCTGTCCCCAGGGCTCGACAGCAGTAGCGCCCGCTGCCTCCACAACCAGATCGGCCAATCCTCGTTCCAGCGCCTCGGCACCGATCAGCACCCTGGTGCCGGGGACGGCAGCACGATTGGCCCCTTCCCGCAATCCAATCGCAACAAGGTCAACCTGAGCATTCCGCTCCTGCAGCAGCGTGATGGTGCGGCGGGCTAGGCTGCCCCACCCCACCATCACGAGACGCAAGGTGCGTGTTCCCTGTGCCATGGATCAGAGCTTCAGGCCGCAGCTCTTGAAGGCGGTCTCGATCGCGACTCGTTCCTGATCTGTTAGCGGCAGCATCGGACGGCGCACGGTGCCGCCGCGCTGACCCAGAAGGTCCTGCCAATACTTCTGGGCTGCCTGTGGCTTGCCGCCCGGCCGGGTTGACTTCAATGCCTTGCGCACGGGTTCGAGGCTGTCGCGCACCCTCCGGGCCTTGGCGTAATCGCCGGCGAAGGCCAGGTCTGTATATTCGCGCATGCGCCGGTC
>JAIUNP010000465.1 GCA_020161975.1 Pseudomonadota bacterium | reverse complement strand
CGGTTGGCTCATCGGCCACGAGGATCGCCGGCTCCGGCGCCAACGCGCGGGCGAGGGCGACGCGCTGCTGTTCGCCGCCCGAAAGCTGCGGCGGATAATGGTTCAGCCGGTTGCCGAGCCCGACCGCTTCCAATTCGGCGCGGGCACGCGCGAAGGCATCAGTGCGGCCCGCCAGTTCCAGCGGAATTGCTACATTCTCGATCGCTGTCATGGTGGGAATGAGATGAAAGGCCTGAAAGACAATGCCGACGGTGCGACCGCGAAAACGGGCGAGGCCGTCTTCGTCGAGCACGCCAAGATCCTGTCCTGCGATGCGGATACTGCCGGAATCCTGCCGCTCCAGACCGGCGGAAACCATGAGCAGGGTAGACTTTCCCGAGCCCGAGGGGCCCACCAGGCCGATGGCCTCGCCGCGCGAAACCGTGAGCGAAATGCCCTTCAGGATGTGGACGCGGGAGGCGCCGGCGCCCAGCGACAGATGCACATTGTCGAGGTGGATGGCGGGATCGTCGTTCAGATGCGGCGGTTCCGTCGCGGACATGCACACTCCATCGGCATTTTTATCAGCTTTGCCACTGGCAGATAGGGCGGTTCGGTCCTAAATCCAAGGTATGGTCCTGCTCAATCGTCGCCAGACGTCGCTGTTGCTCCTCTCCGTGGCCCCCATGCTGTTCGCGTCTGCTTCCGTCTGCGCCCAGGGCCGGCCTGTCCGGCTGGTTGCTTTTGGCGACAGTCTCACGGCGGGCTACCAGCTGCCGGCAGATGCTGCCTTTCCCGTGGTGCTCGAAAAGGCTCTGCGCGGGCAGGGTCTTGCGGTTGAGATCAGCAATGCCGGGGTATCGGGCGATACGACCGCCGGAGGCCTTGCGCGCCTCGACTGGTCGGTGCCCGATGGCACCGACGGGGTGATCCTCGAACTTGGCGCCAATGATGCACTGCGCGGGCTGGATCCCAGACAGACCGAAGCCAATCTCGACCAGATGATCGCCAGCCTCAAACAGCGGAGCATAGCCGTGTTTCTCGCCGGGATGCTGGCGCCACCAAACAACGGGGCGGAGTACGGGGCTGCGTTCAATCCGATCTTCGCGCGGCTTGCCGCCCGGCACGGGCTCGCGCTCTATCCGTTCT
Organism: Pseudomonadota bacterium; assembly: GCA_020161975.1. GTDB lineage: Bacteria > Pseudomonadota > Alphaproteobacteria > Rhizobiales > Beijerinckiaceae > JAIUNP01. Next base: position 1,409 of record JAIUNP010000465.1, on the reverse strand, counting down.
TCCTCGATGGTGTGACAGGTGTTGGAGGCATGACGCTTGCCGACGGGATGCATCCCAACCGTGCCGGGGTCGAAGAAATCGTCCGGCGTATTCTTCCCATGATCGCGGCATTCGTGCGAGAACGCGCGCCAACCCGGTAGCGAGCCGGGACGTTATAATCTGGGAGCGAGACGAGAATGCTGGACCTGTGGAAGGATCCCTGGCCGCTCAATGTGACGCAATGTCCCTGCGATGTGCATCTGACCGACTGGCTGGCGCGGGAGAGGGTGCGGAACGCCAGCCTTTTCCATTTCGGCACGGGCGACCATCATCATGTCGGCAAGACGCTGGCGATGAACGGTTCGGGCAATGCCGTTCTCGGTGTCACGGCGACCAAGCCTGAATACATCAGCTACATGGATCTGGTGATCGCCCATCCCGAGATCGGCAAGCGCTACAAGGTGCTCTTCACCGATATCTACCAGCTTGAGCCGCGCCTTCTGCCGGTATTCGATGTCGTCACGCTGTTCCATCTCTGCGAGTTCTGGAGCGAGACGAATGCGCCCTTTGCCACGATGCGCGATGTCGATGTTCTCAAGGCGATGGTGGCCAGGACCAGGCCGGGTGGCAAGGTGCTGTTCTACACCGGGTCCTTCGCGTTTCCGGCGGCGAAGGCGTTACTGGACCGTGAGGCTGAGGGCCTTGGGCTTGCTGATCCCGAGCGGTTCGAGACGCTGCTGATCTATGCGCGGCGCTGAGGACTGTCAGTGTTCGGGTGTTTCCCAGGTGGCGGCGGCGCGTGTTGCTGAAACGCGTGCCGGCAGAATCTGTTGGATGCGGGCCACAACGGTGCGGTTCACAAGCGCGAGGGTGAGGATATCGCCGATCTGGACGGTGCGCGCCGGATCGGTCACCCGCTGGCCATTGAGGCGGGCATGGCCATCCTTGATGAACTGCGCGGCCTTGCTGCGCGTCGGCTGAAGGCGGGTGTGCCACAGCCACTTGTCCAGCCGCTGGCGGTCGATGGCGGGGCGCGGGGTGGCCGGAGCCTTGTTCATGCCACCCCCGGAGCCTCAGCTCTTGTTGTTGAGCTTTGCTTTCAGTTCCATCAGCTTGGCGAAAGGCGAATCGAGATCCGGCCCCTTCTTCTGCTGCGGGGCTGACTGCCAGGAGCGCTCCTCGCGCGGGCGATCATCGCGGCGGTCACCCTTGCCCCCCGGTTTCCTGAACGGTTTGCCATCCGGCTTTCCACTGCGGGGGCGGTCATCCGTGCGCGCCTCGCGCGGGCGATCCCGGAAATGCGGCTTGTCGCCGTCCGCTCTGCCGCCGTCGCGACGTTCGCCTTCAGGGCGGTTCGGGCGGCGGCTCTCGCCTTTCTCGCCAGCGCGGGCTTCATTGGCGCGGCGCGCCTCGCCCTCGGCACAGTCGGG
>JAIUNP010000464.1 GCA_020161975.1 Pseudomonadota bacterium | reverse complement strand
CGCTGGTTGCAGGAGGCGAAGATGGCCGACAGCACCCGCGCGATGCGGCGCTCGATCTATGAGCGGGACATTCTTCCGACTTTTCGGAACCGGCTGCTGACCGAAATCAGCCCCGATGATCTCCGCGTCATGTGCGCCAAGGTTAAGGCACGGGGAGCCCCGGCCACCGCCGTTCACGTCCGCGACATTGTGAAGCTCGTTTATGCCTTCGCTATCCTGCACGGGGAAAAGGTGGCAAATCCGGCCGATGAGGTCGGGCCTGCATCTATCGCAACCTTTGTTCCCAAAGACCGCTCACTATCGCCTGCTGAAATCCGGGTCATGCTGGGCCAGCTTGAGCATGTGCCAACGCTGCCGACAATCCGGCTCGGAATGAAGCTGTTCCTGCTCACCATGGTCCGAAAGAGTGAGCTACAGGATGCGACTTGGGATGAGGTCGATTTCGAGAACGCAGTCTGGTCGATCCCGAAGGAGCGGATGAAGCGATCCAAGGCGCACAACGTCTATCTTGCGCAGCAAGCAATCGACATTCTCATTGCGCTCAAGACCTGCGCCGGCAATTCCAAATATCTGCTGCCATCGCGCTACGATGCGGATGCTCCCATGTCGCGGGCGACCTTCAATCGCATAACCACCGCTGTCGTGGCTCGGGCGAAGAAGGAGGGCTTGCCGCTCGAACCTTTCACGGTTCACGATCTGCGCCGGACAGGCTCTACGCTCCTGAACGAGCTGGGCTTCAATAGTGACTGGATCGAGAAGTGTTTGGCACATGAGGATGGCCGCTCGTCCCGTGGCATCTACAACAAGGCGGAATACGAGCACCAGCGCCGCCATATGATGCAAGAATGGGCGAACCTCGTGGACGCGTGGGTGGCGGGCCAGAAATATGTGCCGACGCTGTATCCGCCGTCAATGGACCTGTTGGTGCCTGAACCTAGCGTTTGACGGGCCGGAATTTCCTGAGCTTCACATCGGGCGACGGCGCGCGTCTGATAGCCTTCTCTCTGGAGGCTTGGCGACGTTCTTCAAGCCAAGCCTCCACTTCGGCGAGGTCCCAAACCACACACCGGGCCGTCAAATAGAACCGCTGGGGAAATTCACCCCGTTGTTCCATGTCATAGATTGTAGTGTCGGCAAGGGGAACTAGTTCCCGAAGCTGATGCCTGCGAATCGTCCGTTTACCCAGCGCGAATGTCGGATCACTCATCTTTCATAACCTCGGTATCCATGTTCAATGGGATTCGGGGCAACTGGAGGTCCCCGAAACTATGCGAACCATGGAGGGAGGTCGCTGGCCTGTAGCGTGCCGCATTTGCGTCTATGCGCCGGCGGCACCCCCTTACGGCGGGAGCGCGCGGCCGACATGCGAAACTTGCATCCCGGAGAGGGTGTCGGCAAGAAGGAACAGCGTTGAATGTTCGGGGGGGCTCAGGTTACAAGATCTGATCCCACATTTCCCAAGTAAGGCGCTGATTTCGCTGTCCTGACCATTATATTTCCTATATAAAACATGGTGTTGAAGGCTGCGAGGGGCGCGTTTCATGGATCACCCAGAGGGTGCGGGCTTGCAACGGGCAGATCGGGTGGATTTCGACCCTCGCGTGCGGCTGGAATTTCGCGGCACGCAGCTCAGTTCCGACGGCGGCCTTCTGGTGATGCGCGAGCTTGATGACGCGCTCGGGTTGTCCGATTTGGCGTCAGCGGCGCTGCGCGATACTCGCTCTGGCAAGAACACGGTCCATCGGCTCGACGGCCTGTTCCGGCAATCAGTCTTTGGGCGGCTGGCCGGATACGAGGATGTCAACGACGCCAACCGTCTCGCCTGCGATCCGGTCATGCGCCAAGTTGTCGGCGGCAGAGCGGTCGATGCACAAGCGGCCTCGGCATCGCAGATGGGACGGTTCGAGACCGAGACGCTGGCTCTGGCCGGGAACCGTGCCGCGCTGGCCGACCTGAACGGGCAATGGATCGACCGGTTCCATGACCGTAACGGGCTGAAGTACATCGTTCTGGACATGGACAGCTCGGTCAGCCCGACCCATGGCGACCAGGAAGGGTCCGCCTGGAATGGCCATTTCGACTGTAGCTGCTATCACCCCAACTTTCTGTTCAACCAGTTCGGGATGCTGGAACGCTGCGCCCTGCGCCATGGCAACGTCCACAGCGCCGATGGCTGGCGTGATGTTCTCGACCCCGTCATTGCGCGCTACGCGGAGCGCGACCTTGGTGGCAGGTTCTTCCGGGCCGATGCTGCCTACGCGATCCCGGCGATCTATGAGCGATTGGAAGAAGCGCGGTTCTTCTACGCCATCCGGCTGCCCGCAAACGCGGTCCTCAAGGACAAGATCGCGCATCGGCTAACGCGCCCTGTCGGGCGGCCGTCACTGACCAAGGTCAAGCGGTTCTTCGAGGAATTCGAGTATCAGGCGGCGTCCTGGGACAAGGAACGCCGGGTGATCGCCAAGATCGAATGGCATCCGGGCGAACTGTTCCCGCGTGTCGGCTTCATCGTCACCAACCTGCCGATGGAGCCCGACTGGGTG
>JAIUNP010000018.1 GCA_020161975.1 Pseudomonadota bacterium | reverse complement strand
CGCCAAACTTGTCGTCGATGGCCGCGGCTTCAAGATGCAGGGTTACGAGAACGGTTTCTATCTCGGTGGCTGCCTGTTCGATCACGTGACGACCGACATGCGCATCTACAAGGAAGAAATCTTCGGCCCGGTGCTCTCGGTGGTTCGCGCCAAGACCTATGATGAAGCGCTGTCGATGACCAACGACCACGAGTATGGCAACGGCACCGCCATTTTCACCCGTGACGGCGATGCTGCCCGGGATTTCGTCTCGAAGGTCAACGTCGGCATGGTCGGCGTCAATGTGCCGATCCCGGTGCCGCTGGCATACTACACCTTCGGCGGCTGGAAGCGCTCGGGCTTCGGCGATCTCAACCAGCATGGCGCCGATGCCTTCCGCTTCTACACCAAGACCAAGACGGTGACGGCGCGCTGGCCGAGCGGCATCAAGGATGGCGCGGATTTCGTCATCCCGACCATGGGGTGAGGCGGAGGGTCCACACCCTCTGCCTTCTCCTCAAGAAGGGGGTGATTCAGGAACAAAAGGTTGCTATATAAACCGTCGAGCCAACCATCCGTCTTCTCCGGCTGACACGAGGGTTCCGTTGAGCGACTTGTTCCTGACGCCGCTGGTCATCGCGCATCGCCTGCCGCAGTTGTGGTTTGAGGCGTTGCATCCCAACCCGATGGTTCACGACGAGAGCAAACTCGCCGTGACCGAGAAAATCGAGGCCTTTTCCGAGGGGCTGATGGCCAGCCAAGTGGCGGTGATGACCGCGCCGCTCGGCATGGCGGTCGATCTGATGAGCGGGCGTTCGCCGTTTTCCGCCGCCTACGCCGCGCAGCAGAAGATCGCAAAGGCGGCCACACGGCCGGTGGAAAAGCGACTCAGGCATAACATGCGCCGCCTCAAGCGGCGCTGAAGCCCGGGATCGCCGAAGGTCGCGCTCGACATCAGGGGCGCCCGGCGGCAGACTCCCAGGAAAATCCCGGGAGTGATCATGACGTTTGCCCTCAATGATGACCAGATCGCCATCCGCGACATGGCTCGCGCCTTCGCCGACGAGAAAATCGCGCCCCATGCCCTTAAGTGGGATGAGGAAAAGCACTTCCCCGTTGATGTGATCAAGGAGGCCGCCAGTCTCGGAATGGCCGGCATCTACGTGCGCGAGGATGTCGGTGGCTCGGGACTTTCCCGCCTCGATGCAGCGTTGATCATGGAGCAGCTTGCCACCGGTTGCCCGGCGGTTTCGGCCTATATCTCCATCCACAACATGGTGTCGTGGATGATCGACAAGTTCGGCTCCGAGGATTTGCGCCAGACATGGCTGCCGCGCCTTGTCACCATGGACTTGCTCTCCTGCTATTGCCTGACAGAACCGGGTTCGGGATCGGATGCGGCGGCGCTGCGCACCACGGCCCGGCGCGACGGTGATCATTACGTGCTCAACGGTTCCAAACAGTTCATCTCCGGCGCTGGCGCGGGGGATCTCTACCTTGTCATGGTCCGCACGGGGGGCGAGGGGCCGAAGGGCATTTCGGCCGTTCTCGTCGAGAAGGGTACGCCCGGCCTTTCCTTCGGTCCCAACGAGAAGAAGATGGGCTGGCATGCCCAGCCGACGCGGCAGGTGATCATGGAAGACTGCCGCATTCCGGTGTCTAACCTGATCGGCGATGAGGGGCAGGGCTTCAAGATCGCCATGGCGGGACTGGACGGCGGCCGTCTCAATATCGGCGCCTGCTCGCTCGGCGGCGCGCAATCGGCGCTCGAGAAGGCCGTGGCCTATGCTTCGGAGCGGAAGGCCTTCGGAAAGGCGATCAACGAGTTCCAGTCGCTGCAATTCAAGCTGGCCGACATGGCGACCAAGCTGGAAGCGGCGCGCGTGATGCTCTATTCAGCCGCCGCCGCCTACGACCGGCAGGATCCGGAAACCACCGTTCGCTGCGCCATGGCCAAGCGCTTTGCCTCCGATACCGGGTCGGAAGTGGTCGATGACGCGCTTCAGGTGTTCGGCGGCTACGGCTACCTGCACGAATACGGCGTCGAGAAGCTGGTGCGCGATCTGAGGGTGCACCGCATCCTCGAAGGCACCAACGAGATCATGCGGCTGATTGTTGCCCGCAAGATGGTAGGGTGAGCGCCGGAGCTGGCGCGCGCATTCTCTTTCGCGTCAGCGTGCGAAAGACGGAAGGTCCGTCGTTCATGCGCATCTGACGCGGGATTTCGGGCTTGAAGACTTGACAACGAACCTACGGATTTTGTGAGGAGCCTCGCATGACCATCATCGCATTCATCGGCCTCGGCAACATGGGTGGCCCCATGGCCGGCAACCTCGTCAAGGCCGGCCATACGGTCGTCGGCTTCGATTTCAGCGAGGAGGCCCGGGCTGCGGCGAAGGCAGCGGGCGTCACCATCGCTGCGGATGCCAAGTCCGCTGCGGCACCCGCTGACGTGATCGTCACCATGCTGCCTGCGGGCAAGCACGTCCGCGCGGTCTGGGGAGAGCTTGCGCCCGTTGCGAAGAAGGGCACCCTGTTCATCGATTCCTCAACCATTGACGTCGAGAGCGCGCGGGCGGTGCACAGGATCGCCGGCGACATCGGCTTGCCATCCGTCGATGCCCCGGTTTCCGGCGGCACGGGCGGCGCGAAGGGTGCGACGCTGACTTTCATGTGCGGCGGTGAGGAAGCAGCCTTTGCAGCGGCAAAACCAATCCTCGAAAAGATGGGGAAAAAGATCGTCCATTGCGGCGGCGCTGGCGCGGGACAGGCGGCGAAGATCTGCAACAACATGATCCTCGGCATTTCCATGATCGCGGTGGCAGAAGGCTTCGTGCTTGCCGAAAAGCTTGGCCTCGACCGGCAGGCCCTGTTCGATGTCGCATCCACCTCCTCGGGTCAGTGCTGGAGCCTCAACGCCTATTGTCCGGTGCCCGGACCGGTGCCGACCAGTCCGGCCAACAACGATTACAAGCCGGGCTTTGCCTCGGCGCTGATGCTGAAGGATATGAAGCTGAGCCAGGAAGCAGCACAGGCTGCCGGCGCTTCCACCCCGCTTGGCGCGGCGGCGACACAGCTTTACGGGCTGCACAACGCCTGGGGCGAGGGCGGCACCGACTTCTCCGGTATCATCAACCTGATCCGGGGGAAAAGCTGACCCCGGCGCACCGCCCGGTGCCGTTTCCGATTCGTTAACCCTACCGCGCTGTTCACCTTAACGGCGCAGCAACCCTTCCATCGTCTTTACCTTGCACAAAGGGTTGTTGACGCAAGGTAAGCACGGGAATCCTGGAAAGGCTCGTTGCGGTCGGCAGACCGTGAGCCTCCTCAGGTGGTGCGAAGGGTCGGAGCGGAAAATGGCGTTGCGTCGCGTGGTTGTGGGACTGTCCGTGTCGTTGCTGGCAAGCACGGCGCTTCTGGCACAGGGTTATGTGCCGACCGATCAGCGGACACAACAGCCGGGGACCGTGATTCCTTATGTGCCGCAGGACCAGCGCGCGCAGGCCCCGCAGGCGTTTTCACCGCAGGATTTCCGCGCGAACCGCGCCACGATCATGCAGCCGCAGGAGCAGAACACGGGTTGGGCGGATCATCGCCAGCAGGCCGAGGTTCCCGTTGCCGCGCAGCAACTGGACCCGCGCACGTACGATCCGCGCACTTATGATCCCCGCGTGTCCGCGCCGCAGGACACGCGTCCGCAGCGGGTGAGTACACAGCCCCCGCCGAGCTATCTGCCCACCGAGCGTCCGCAGGTCCAGCCGCACCAACCGGCGCCTGATCCGCGCAACCAGCGGCAGGGGCACACCGCCGCTCGCGGCAGCACGCATGATCCGCGTACTGCGCAGGATTATCGAAGCCCGACCACCCGGCCGCAACCCGGCGTCGTCGCCACATCTGCCGCCGCGACGGCGGACAAGCTTCCTGTTTATGAAGCCAGGCCGGGCGTGATCGACCCGCGTGTGATCCCGGCCAAGGAAGACCGCTTCATCGATTACAAGCCGGTCGATGGTCGGCCGTATGATTTCCGTCCGGTGGATTTCAAGCCGGTGGATACGCGCGCGCTGGAATACCGATCCTTCGACAACAAGACGCAGGATCAGCGGGTTCTTGATCCCCGCCTCAAGGAAAAAGGGCCGGAGATTCAGGCGCGTCTTGAGTGCAAAGCCATCCTCTATCGTTCGGTCGAGTGCAATTTCCTCGACTACAAGGAAGTCGATCCCCGATTGCAGGAGTTATTCTCGCGCTATCCCGAGCTGACACTCGGCATCGTACCGCGCGAATATACCAAGGACACCACCGACCGCTGGGCCGGGCTGGTCACGCATCTGTCGCGCGAAATCGGGCTTAAGGTTGGTCTCAAGATCGCCAATGACTATCAGGCGCTGATCGAAAGCCAGCGCGCCGGGCTGATCCATGTCGCCATCTACAGCCCAATGGCCTATGCCCGGGCCCGCAACAGCGGCGCCAAGGTCGAGGCCTTTGCCATCGAGACCAATCCGGACGGCACACGCGGCAGCCATTCCATGATCTATGCGCTCGCCCGTGCCAACGCGCCCAAGACCGAGGACTTCAAGGGCAAGAGCCTTGGTGTGGTCGATCCCAACTCGATCTCGGGCTATTCCGTGCCGCGCTTTGCATTGTCCTCGCAAAAAGTCGATCCGGACAGCGTATTGAACAAGCTCGTCTTCACCGGCAGCCACGAGAATGCTCTGGTCGCCTTGTCGCAGGGACTGGTGGACTATGCGGTTGGGCAGTGGACCTCTGATGAGGATTCAACCCTAAGCCGCCTTCTGTCGCGCAATGCACTCAAGAATGTCGATGGCTCGCCGATGCGTCGTGACGACTTCCGTGTGGTGATGAAGTCCGACACGATCATGAATGCCCCCATCGCCTATCTTTCGGAAATGCCGGAAGACCTGAAGGCGGTCATCCGCCGCGCTTTCCTGGAGGCGCCGGCACGGGACCGCGCCGACTTCGACAAGATCTACGACGCCAAGGGCCGGGGCTGGGAGACGGTCGACCCGAAGGCATTCGACGGCACTGTGGATCTCGTGCGCTATATCGACGACAACCGCTTGAAGCCGCAGACACCGCCGAAGACCGCTCAGGCTCCCGCAACGCCAACGGTTGCGCCTGTCGTCCCTCCGACGAGCCGGCGCTGATCAGCGCCGCAGGGGCAGGGTGCGGCTGACCACGCCCTGCCAATAGGCGATGCCATAGGGAATTATGGCGTCGTTGAAGTCGAAGGCAGGGTTATGCAGTGGCGCACTGTCGCCATTGCCAATGAAGATCATCGCCCCTGGGCGCTCTTCCAGCATGAAGGAAAAGTCCTCGCCGCCCATCATTGGCACGGTCATGCGGTCGACACCGGCCGGCCCCGCCAGCGCAACCGTTTCCGCGACATCGCTGACAAGGCCGGTGCAGTCCCGGTCGTTCACCGTCACGGGGTAGCCATAGGCGTAATTGATGGTCGCGCGGGCGCCGTGTGCCTCGGCGGTGTGGCGCACGATCGAGCGGAAACGCTCTTCGGTCTGCCGCCCCACCTCTGCGTCGAGATAGCGGACGGTGCCCTTCATTTCCAGCGTCGAAGGAATGACATTGTACGCCGATCCGGCGTGGATTGCCGTCACCGACACAACCACAGATTTGAGGGGGTCCGTCGTGCGCGACGCAATGGATTGAAGCCCGGTGACAATGTGGCCGGCGATCACCACCGGATCGATTGAATGGTGCGGTTGTGCTGCATGGGCACCCTTGGCCTCCAACTGCACGGTGAACTGCACGGTTGCGGCCATGAGCGGGCCGGGGCGGATGGCAAATTCGCCGACCGGGATGCCCGGCATGTTGTGCATCCCGTAAAACTCACCGATGCCGAAGCGCGAGACCAACCCATCCTCCAGCATGGCGCGGGCGCCGGCGCCGCCCTCCTCAGCCGGCTGGAACACGACGACAACGGTGCCGTCGAAATCCCGTGTTTCTGCCAGAAGACGGGCTGCACCCAACAGCATCGCGGTATGGCCGTCATGACCGCAGGCGTGCATCTTTCCTTCGGCTTTCGAGGCATGCGGCAGGTTCGTTTCCTCGTGGATTGGCAGGGCGTCCATGTCAGCCCGAAGCGCGACGACGCGACCGCTGGCCGTTGAGCGACCGCGAATGACGCCAACCACCCCGGTCTTGCCGAGACCGGTCACAACCTCGTCGCAGCCGAACGCCCGCAACTTCTCCGCGACAACACTCGCCGTGCGATGGCAGTCGTACATGAGTTCGGGGTGGGCGTGGATGTCCCGGCGCCAGGCCGTGACATCGCCAACGATAGCTTGAATGCGTGGTTCGAGGTTTGACATCGGTTGGTCGCCTTCGGGCGCTGGAGCGTTCTGGCGCAGTGTGCGCCGGGGAGCCGGTGATGGTCAATTGACCGCGACGGTTGGTCGTCCGGCAATCTCGGCAGTGGGGCGGACGGTTCTGTAAAGCCCATGGCGCACTGCGACGAGCATGACCGTGAGCACAACCGAGACGCTGAGCCACCATGCCTGCGTCGCCGTGACATCCAGAAGGGCGAAGACAAAGCAGGCCGTCAGTCCGGACAGAACCGCCGGGGCCAACGCACGCGACTGGCCGGCGATGACGCTGAGCGAGCTATAGAGCACAATCGCAAGCAGGACAGCGCCCGGCAATCCGAGATCATACCACAACATCGGCAGCAGCCCATCGGGCGCCGCAGGATTGATCAGCCCGGCGATCTGGGCCCGATAGGTCGTATCAAATCCATGCCCGGTGAACAGACGAACGGGTTCAGAAGCGATCTGGCTGGCCCAGAGGCCGACCTGTGCCAGGATTGTGTCCGGGCCCAACGCCAGGGCCGAGGCGACGGCGCGGCTGGCAAAGGCCAGGGCCGGAGCAAACAGCACGATGGCCGGCAGAATGATTGACAGTACCCGCGCCGTCAGCCGGCTGTTGGTGCGCGCGGCCATGAAGACGAGCAGCGCCGACACGAGCGTGATCGCGGCATCAAGCGAGCCACTGGCGGCACAGGCCAAAGCCGATGTCGCAACCAGAGCGAGCCCCTGCCAATCCCGGCCGCGGATGAAGGTCCAGGCCACCGCCGGCCAGACCATCACGCTGATCGCTACGGAGGCGCGGGCGAAGGTCGGCGCTTCCGGATTCATCGTCAGCCGGATGAACGGGCCGGCCAGGACCGAAAGACACAGCGCCAGCGTCGCCAGCGCAACGCCAATGGTCATCAGATTGAGGTTGGAGGCGCGCATCCGCTCGGGCAGGGCATTGGCCACCACCAGCGCCATCACGACATTGCCAAGGGTGCGCAAGCCACGCTCCGCCGCTGCGCCTGGAAACGGGGTCCAGACCAGCGAGAAGAACAGCCAGCCGAAGAAAAAGAGAACCGCAACCCCAACCGGTGAGATGATGGCACCGCGCACGCGACGGACGAGACCACCGGCATCCAGCAACAGGGCCGAACCGGCAATCAGGAGCGAGCCCACGGGCACGAGCACGACAAAAGCGCGGCGCGAAAACACCGCCGCGACCGGCGCGACCAGCACGAGGATGCCGAAGCCAATCCTCAACAGCAGCCCGGCCGCATCCGCTGCCGGTGACTCCGCCCCTCTGCGTTCCCTGCTCTCCATCGAGCCGGCAATCCTTTCACGCCGTTTCATCCGCCCGACAGGCAGCATCGCACCCATTGTAGTGCAAGACGACAACCGGAACTGTGGAGGGCTTGCCACAGTTTTGCCGAAAATGGCAGAAGACAAGGAGCACGCGACTGTCATTCTTCCCGGAGGCCCCATGACCGCCCTTCTCGATGTCCTTGCTCGGCGGCGCTCCGCCAGTGCGAAGTTCCTGGTCGCTCCGGGGCCGGATGAAGCGACGCTGGGGCAGATGCTGAAAGCCGCCTCGCTCGCGCCCGATCACGGTCGGCTTGTGCCGTTCCGCTTCATCCGTATCACCGAGAGCAGCCGGGCCCGCCTTGCCGATGTGTTCGTGGAGGCCACGCGGCAGGACATGCCCGACGCGCCCGCCAGCGAACTCGACAAGGCGCGCGAGAAAGCGACGCAGGGACCGTGCCTGCTTGGATTGGTGGCGAAGATCCGCTCGGACCTGCCGAAAGTGCCGCCTTCCGACCAGTGGCTGACCGTTGGCTGCGCGCTCGAAAATGCGCTGCTGGCGCTGGGCGAGGCCGGCTATGCCACGGCGATCCGTTCGGGCGGTTATCTTGAAACGCCGGCGGTGCGCGCGGCCTTTGGACTCGCGGACAACGAGCATTTCACCTGCCTGCTCGCCATCGGCACGGCAACGGACTGGCCACCCGCCAAGCCCAAGCCCGAGGCGGCCTCGCTCATGTCGATCTGGTAGTGCTCCGGCCGGCATAGACGGCAAACGCCATCAGAAGTGCGCAGACCGACAAGCCGAGAGGCAGGGCCAGGGCTGTTCGGTCGAGCGCTGCACCGACAAGGGCGCCGACCAGCGCCGACAGTCCCATCTGTGTCACGGAAAACAGGGATGATGCCCCCCCTGCCCGGTCGGCAAAAGGGACCAGCGCCCCCGCGTTGCACTGCGACAGGATCAGCCCGAAACCGACCTGATAAAACGTCATCGGCACCAGCACGGCCCAAGGGCCACCGATTCCCGTCAGCATCCCCGCCAGCATTGCGAGCGCGGCCGGCAGGCCGATCAGAACGCCCATGCGAATCGTCCGGTCGATTCCCCAGGCCATCACCTTGCGCTGCGCGAGCATGGCGCCGGACATGTACCCCAGGACAGGGAGCGCGAACGAGGCGGCAAAGGCCCGCTCGCTCAGACCATAGACCTGCTGGAGCACAAAGGAGCCCCCGGACAGGAAACAGAAAAATCCAGCAAAACTCAGCGATCCAAGCGCGGCATAATACCGGAAAGACGGAACCCGCAGCACCGTGCGGAAATCCCGGAACATCTCGCGGAGGGAAAAAGGCGTCGCCAGCGGCTGACGCACCGTTTCCGGCAGATGGAAATGCACTAGCCACAGGATCAAGGGACCAAGCGCCGCCATGACATAAAAGACGCTGCGCCAGCCGGCCAGCGCCCCCACTGCGGCCCCAGCCATCGGCGCCAGCGCCGGCACCAGCGCCATGATCGACCCGATGCGCGCAAGCTCCCGTCCGGCGCGGGCGCCCTCATGGCTGTCGCGCACCATGGCCCGGGCAAGAACCACCGAGCCAGCGCCCCCGAGCGCCTGGAGAACACGCGCGCCGATCAACCAGGAAATCGTCGGCGCCAGCGCGCAGCCGAGGCTGCCCAGCATAAAGAGCAGGAGGCCGGCAATCATGGCCGGCTTGCGACCCTTGCGATCGGAAATCGGGCCATAGAACAGTTGCGCAAGGGCATACCCGATCAGAAAACCCGAAAGCGTCGCCTGAACGTCGGCGGTCGTTGCTCCCAGATCATCCCGTATCGTCGGCAGGAGCGGCAGATACATATCCGTTGCCAGCGGGCCAATGGCGGTGATCAGCGCCAGAAGGACGGTCAACGCCAGAGATTCGGGTTTCAGAATTGCCACGTCATGCGCTCCCTTGCCACCGCAGGCCTCAGCAGCCAGCCGGCTGACCACCCTTGGGACCGTAGCGATGCAGACCCGTCCCGTGTGCTGTCAGCCAGGCCTCGGCAGCCTGCCATTCCGGACAGGTGCGGGCCACCACACGCCAGAACCGGTCCGAATGGTTCATTTCAAGCCGGTGCGCGACCTCGTGCGCGGCGAGATAGTCGAGCACATGGGGCGGGGCGAGGATGAGCCGCCAGGAGAAGGCGAGCGCACCGGCCGCCGAACAGGATCCCCAGCGGCTGCGCGTATCCTTCACCGTGATCCGGCCGACGCGCACGCCAAGTGTCGCGGCATGGCGGGCAACCGCGGCGGTCAGGTCGGCTTTCGCCTCGGCCTTCAGCCAGTCCAACGCCCGGCGCGGCAAATGCGCTGCCTCACCGGGCACGGACAGAATGCCCTCTTCCAGCGTGATGCGCCCGCGACCGCTGCCACCCAAGGACCGGAGTTGGCAAGGCGCACCGCGCAAGGGGAGCACGGCTCCGTCTTCCAGCGGCACGCGGGCCGGCAGCCGCGCCTTTCGTTCGGCGATCCAGCCGCCATACCGATCAAGAAATGCGCGCGCATCCTTCAGGCTCGTGCGGGCCGGCAGGGTCAGAACCGCTTCGCCGCTGTCTGCCCGAAGGCGCAGGATCAATCGACGTGCAGCAGCATTTCGCCGCAGGCGCACCACGAAGCGCTGACCTTCATGAGAAACCTCGAGCGCTTCGGTTCTGGAGGCTGGCCGGGGTGCGGTCCCGGTCGCAGAGCGCGGCTTGGAAGAAAAAAAGGCTGGCGGCCATGAGAACATGGCGACCAGCCTAACGGATTCGCGGGGGCCGGACCAGTTCCCGCCCCCGATGGAATGGTGCCTGCGACGTTATTTCCTCTTGGCGCCGGAGGCCGAAACCAGCTTGGGCCGGGCGCTCTTGCCCAGCACAAAGGACTTCTCCATCTCTGCCATGAACGCGTTCATCGCCGGCACGATCTCACTCTTGAACCGCTTGCCGTTGAACACACCGTAGTGCCCGACCTGGGACTGGAGGTGATAGAGCTGGCGATCCTTGGGGATATTCGGGCAAATGTCATGCGTCGCCTTGGTCTGGCCGACACCGGAAATATCGTCCTTCTCGCCTTCAACGGTCATCAGTGCCGTGCGGCGGATGGCCGAGGTGTCAACCGGCGCGCCGCGGTGGGTCATCTCACCCTTTGGCAGGGCGTGGCGGACGAACACGGTATCGACCGTCTGGAGATAGAACTCCGCCGTCAGGTCGCAGACCGCCATGTACTCGTCGTAGAAGTCCCGGTGCTTGTCGGCGCTGTCGCCATCGCCCTCCACAAGATGCTTGAACATCTCGGCATGGGCGGAAACGTGCCGGTCGATATTCATGGCCATGAAGCCGGACAGCTGGAGGAAGCCCGGATAAACCTCGCGCATGAAACCGGGGTTCGGGAAGGGAACACGGGTGATGCAGTTGCGACGGAACCACTCCGTCCCGCGCTTTTCGGCCACCTTGTTCACTTCCGTCGGGCTCTTGCGCGTGTCGATCGGACCACCGATCAGCGTCATCGAGCAGGGCACATGCGGATCGTTCTGCGCTTCCATGCAGGCGACGGCGGCCAGCACCGGCACCGACGGCTGACAAACGGCAACCACATGCACATCCGGGCCCAGATGGCGCAGGATGTCCATCAGATAGTCGATGTAGTCATCAAGGTCGAAACGTCCGGCGGACATCGGCACCATGCGGGCATCCGCCCAATCGGTGATGTAGACCTGATGGCTGGGCAGGAACGCTTCCACCGTGCCGCGCAGCAGGGTGGCGTAATGGCCCGACATCGGCGCGACGATCAGGAGTTTCGATTGCTTGATGCCAACGGGATGGGGGCCGCGAACGAACCGAAGCAGGCGGCAGAAGGGCTTTTCCCAAACGACGCTCTCGGTGACAGGGACGGTCTCGCCCTCGATCTCGGTGGTGTGCAGGCCGAAGGCAGGCTTGCCGTAGCGGCGCGTCATGCGCTCATAAAGTTCGCAGGCCGCAGCGATGTTGCGGCCAAACGCCGTCTGGGCGATCGGATTGAGCGGGTTGCGGTAGAACAGACCGACGGTATCGACGAAGGCCCTCGACGGACTGATGATCGAATGGGCTGCTTCGTAGAAATAGTACATATGATTGTTCATCGACGAGCCTTTTTGCGACCCCTTGAGCACCCGCCCGGCATGTGCCATGCCCGGATGAGCGCCCGAAAGGGAACAGGTTGTTCGCGGAGAGTGTGCCGCGCTCGGGGAAGATTGAATACCACGGAACTGAATAAATCCATTCTACCAATGCTGCATTGCGACACAAATGCAACACGGGGCCGGCGCTCCGGGCAAAATCCTTCGCTCCAGACGGGACGCGGGGGGCCTGATGCTGGCTGATCGGACATTCGTGCGGCATTCGGGCGACCTGAGGCTACGCCTGGAAACGCTCGTGCGCCTGCGCTGGCTGGCGATTCTGGGCCAGAGTGCTGCGGTTCTGATTGTCGCGCTCGCGCTCGATTTCACGACGCCATTGACTGAGACAGCCGCCATCATCCTTGGCGCAACCGTCCTCAATGTCGCCCTCACGCTTTGGCCTGGCCTGTTCGGCGCCTTCAATGCCCGCATGTCGGCGCTGGTTCTCGCCTTCGACATTCTGCAACTCTCGGCCCTGCTCTATCTGACAGGTGGGTTGCAGAACCCGTTTTCGGTGCTGTTTCTGGCCCCTGTGATGATTTCGGCAACCGTCCTGCCGCCGCGACACACGATCCTGCTCGGGCTCTTGGTCGTGATCATGGCTAGCCTGCTCGCGGTCTTTCACCGGCCCCTGCCGTGGATCCGGGGTGAAGTACTGGCCTTTCCATGGCTTTACATCGCCGGAATCTGGTCCGCGATCCTGCTTGGTGCCGGTTTCATCGGCAGCTATGCCTGGCGCGTCGCCGAGGAAGCGCGGCAGATGGCGGATGCGCTGGCGGCCACCGAACTCGTTCTTGCGCGCGAACAGCATCTGAGCGCCGTGGACGGGCTGGCAGCGGCGGCAGCGCATCAACTTGGAACACCGCTCGCAACCATCGCCGTGGTCGCCAAGGAAATGGACCGGATGGTGAAGCCTTGGGATCCACTGAAAGAGGATGTCGTTCTGCTCAGGCAGGAGGCGACGCGCTGCCGCGAGATTCTGGGCAAAATTGCCTCGCTCGGCGGCGAGCAGGATGGCCCTCTCGGCGAAATGACCATCGAACAGCTCATCGAGGAACTGGCCGCACCACAACGGGACTTCGGTATTCTGATCTCTGCCTCGGCCGAAGGGGCAGCTCCCTCCCCCCGTTGTCCGCGCAATGCCGGCATCCTCTATGGTCTCGGCAACCTGATTGAGAACGCTGTCGATTTTGCCGAAAAGCGGGTCGAGATCACCGCCCACTGGAGCGACCGCGATGTCGCCATCACGGTGGCCGACGACGGGCCGGGATTTCCGTCGGACGTATTGCAGCGACTCGGCCAGCCCTATCTAACCACGCGACGCAGCCGGATGCGCGAGGGCGAGGACCGGTACCATGCGGGCGGCGGCCTCGGATTGGGGCTGTTCATCGCAAAAACCCTGCTCGAACGCTCCGGCGGGCGGATCACCTTCGGCAACCGGCCAGGGGCGGACGGGGCCGAAATCACGATCCGCTGGCCGCGCGAGGTCTTTGCCCGGCGCAGTCTGGAGACTGGCTGAACCTGGAAAACGCTGGCCGGCGCGGCCCTTGTGCGTTCGAGGCTTTGGAGCCCGTCGCGATTGAGTGGACCAGGCACATCGTTGACGTTACGCTTTAACCTGTTGGAATCGATCATGCTGCCCGCGTTTGGATGACCCCATCAAACGGGCAGCGTGATCTGAAGGATCAGGCCAAAGATGAACGACAACAGCCTCCTCATCGTCGATGACGACAAGCCGTTTCTCACGCGCCTTGCCCGGGCGATGGAGGGTCGGGGCTATCGCGTCCGCACAGCGGCCTCTGTGTCCGAAGGACTGGTCGCACTGGCCATCGAAACCCCGGCCTTCGCGGTGATCGACATGCGCCTTCAGGATGGCAATGGCCTTGATGTGATCAGCGAACTGAAGCGGCGGCGCCCCGATGCGCGCGGCATCATCTTGACCGGCTATGGCAACATCGCAACGGCCGTGACCGCCGTGAAGCTCGGTGCCTTCGACTATCTCGCCAAACCTGCCGATGCCGACGACATCGAGGCAGCGCTGCGGGCCGGCGCCGCACCGCGCCCAGAACTGCCTGAACATCCCATGTCGGCAGACCGGGTGCGCTGGGAGCATATCCAGCGCGTTTATGAATCCTGCGACCGTAATGTGTCCGAGACGGCGCGCCAGCTCAACATGCACCGGCGTACGCTGCAACGCATCCTTGCAAAACGGGCGCCGCGCTGAGGTCAGGCTGGCCTACGGCTGCCGGCGGAATTCGTGCTGCATTGACCAGAGCGCGCTGACCACCACGATACAGGAGCCAAGGATCATGTTGGTTGTCGGCACTTCAGCAAAGACGAGGTAGCCGAATCCCATCGCCAGGGCGAGGCGGATGTAGGGGATCGGCGCAAGAACCGCCGCCTCACCGCAGCCATAGGCCTCGATCATCAGAACCATGCCCAGCGCCCCGAGGACACCTGCGCCCAGCAGAATGGTCATCGCCTGCCAGGTCAGCGGCACCCAATCCAGCAGCGCCGCCGGAATGGCCGCAGCCAGCACGAACAGTCCGATGTAGATCATGGTTGTCAGCGTGTCCTCGGTCTGCGCCAGCGTCCGGGTGACGAATACGATGACCGCCGAAAGCGCGGCAGCGAAAAGCCCGATCAGAACCCCGGCATCGAAGGACATGGTGCCAAAGCCTGCGGCGATCGCAATGCCGACAAAACCGGTGATTGTGCCAATCCAGGTCGCCGCCCGCACGCGTTCACCCAGAATTGGCCCTGCAAGAACGACGATAAACAGGGAACTTGCAAACGACAGCAGCGTGGCGAGCGCGACATCGAGATTGCGAAACGTCCAGTAGTAGAGCCACCAACCCGCGATACTGACAATGCCGCGCAGCACATGCAGCCAGCGGTGGTCCGACCGCAAACTCGGCATCACACCACGCCGGGCCATCCACGCCAACACCACCAGCACCTGCCCCAAACCACGGAACAGAACAGCCTGCCAGACTGTGATGTTCGGTCCTACCCAGCGGATGGCGAGGGTTTCGATCGTGAACATCGTCACGGCGATCATCAGGAAAAGCGAGGCGACGGCATTATCCGTCTGCCCCCGCAGGGCGGTGGCGCGCAGTGGCATCTTGATCATTGCCTGCGAGGTATCGCAAGATAGGGGAGAGACGATTCCTTCTATCTCTAAGTATTGCGCAGCATGCCCGCTGCTGCAAGCGATTCCAGCGAGGCGCAATGGCCGAATCCGAACCTGCATGGAGTTGGCCTGAAGAAAAGTGGCAGAGCGCGGTCGCGGGGCTGCGCGCCGGTCGTTCGCTCAAGCCGAAGAAGTGGAAGGGCGGCGCCCGCGCCCTGATGGCCCTCGGCTTTGATTGCACCCACGAAGTCGCCGCGCTCACCGATGGCGCGCCAACGTCCGTGCGCCTTGCCGAAGGGCAATACGCCAGCCGGCAAGGCTTGCCGCGTATCCTCAGGCTGCTGAAGGCTCACGGTGCACAGGCAACCTTTTTTTACCCGGCCGTCAGCGCCATGATGACGCCCGAGGATGTCAAGCTGGTTGCAGGGGCCGGCCACGAAGTCGCCGCCTGTTCCTGGATCGGCGAGGACCTCGGCCTTCTTGACCACGATACGGCGCAAGGGTTGCTCGCGGGGTGCTGCGATACGCTCGAACGGATCACGGGTGCACGCCCGCGCGGCTTTCGCGCGACCGGAGGCGCCCTCACCCCCGCACTTGCCCGGCAGCTGCGCGACAACGGCTTTATCTGGGATGCTTCTCTTGGAGCCGATGACGACCCCCATGAGTTGCTCGCCGATGGCGAACCTCTGGGACTGGTTGAAATTCCGCATGGCCGCACCTGCGACGATTTGGCCTACTTCGCCGCCGGGCAGCCGGGCGCTCCGGAGACCGTCTTCGATATTTTCCGACGGGAAATGGAAATGGCCTATGAGGAGGGCGGGGTTTTCACCCTGACCCTGCATCCCGATCTGATCGGAAAGCGGTCGCGAATCTGGATCCTGGAAGAACTTCTCAAGATTGCGCGGACCCTGCCGGGGATGCGGTTTTCCACCCATGGCGAACTTGCAGCAGCCTGTGGCGCGAGAGGCGCGGCCTGATCGTTCGGCTCAACGGAATGTGATTATTTCCTTGTCAGACAACGGCCCGAGGTAGACGCCGCGCCATGCCGGATGTTACATGCGACAAAAGCATTACATTCTGGGGGGCGCGCTGGTGAAAATACGGGCGGAAAAAGACTTCGCTGCGGGGGTCTTGTATATCATCCTTGCTGCGGGTTTCCTTTGGTTTGGGCGCGATTACAAGATGGGCGCGGCCTCGCGGATGGGGCCGGGATACTTCCCGTTGACGCTGGGCTGGATTCTGTTTGGCTTCGGCGCGATCTCCGTGGTCCGCTCGTTCCTTACGGATGGCCCCGTGATCGGCGGCGTCGCCTGGAAGAAACTGGCCATCATCACGGCTGCGATCCTGGCTTTTGCGATTCTTCTGCCGAAATTCGGACTGATCTTTGCGCTTCCCGCCCTTGTCCTCCTCTCCTCACTCGCCTCCGAGCAGTCGGAGTATGACCTGAAGTTGCTTCTGGCCCTTGTCGGCCTCGTCGCCTTCTGCATCATCGTCTTCGTGAAGGGGCTGGGCGTGCCGATGCCGATCTTCGGTTCCCTGTTCGACGGCATCGTGCCGCCGTCGTGGCAGCGCTGAGGAGGCAGGACCATGGAACTGTTCGACAATCTCTGGCTCGGCCTCTCGACGGCGATGACCCCTGTCAACCTGCTCTATGCGTTGATGGGCGTGTTCCTCGGCACGGCCATCGGCGTGCTGCCCGGCCTTGGCCCGGCTGCGACCATCGCCATGTTGCTGCCAGCCACCTTCGCCATGCCGCCGGTCACCGCGCTGATCATGCTCGCCGGCATCTTCTATGGTGCGCAATACGGCGGCTCGACCACGGCGATCCTCGTCAACCTGCCGGGCGAGACCTCTTCGGTGGTTACGGCCATCGACGGCTACCAGATGGCGCGGCAGGGCAAGGCGGGCCGCGCGCTCGCGGTTGCGGCGCTGGCCTCGTTTTTTGCCGGCACGGTCTGCACGCTGCTGATCGCGCTTTTTGCCCCGCCGCTGGCCGAGGTGGCGCTGAAATTCGGGCCCGCCGAATATTTCTCGCTGATGGTGCTGGGCCTCATCGCCTCGATCGTGCTGGCCAACGGTTCGATCCTGCATGCGCTCGGCATGATCATCCTCGGCCTGCTGCTCGGACTGATCGGAACGGACGTGAACTCCGGCGCCCAGCGCTACACCTTCGGCCTGCCGGAGCTGGCCGATGGCATCGGCTTCGTGACGGTGGCGATGGGCATGTTCGGCATCGGCGAGATCATCGCCAACCTGGAGCATGAATCGACCCGCGACGTGTCGATCAAGGAAGTGAAGGGGCTCTGGCCGACCAGGGACGACTTCAAACGTTCGATCGGCCCCACCCTGCGCGGCACGGCGCTCGGCTCGGTGCTCGGCATTCTGCCCGGCGGCGGCGCCTCGCTGGCGGCGTTCGGTGCCTATGCGCTGGAAAAGAAGGTGTCGCCGAACCGCCACGAGTTCGGCAAGGGCGCGATCGAGGGCGTGGCCGCGCCTGAAAGCGCCAATAATGCCGGCGCGCAGATGTCCTTCATCCCGATGCTGACGCTCGGCATTCCGGCCAATCCGGTGATGGCGCTGATGATCGGCGCGATGATCATCCAGGGCGTGCAGCCCGGCCCGTCGGTGATGAACGAGCAGCCGGCCCTGTTCTGGGGCCTCATCGTCTCGATGTGGCTCGGCAACCTGATGCTGCTGGTGCTCAACCTGCCGCTGATCGGCATGTGGGTGAAGATGATCACGATCCCCTATCGCTATCTCTTCCCGGCGATCCTGGTGTTCTGCGCCATCGGCGTGTTCAGCCTCAACAACGCGACCTTCGATGTCTACTTCATGGCGTTGTTCGGGGTGATCGGCTACGTCTTCAAGAAGCTCGACTGCGAACCGGCGCCGCTGCTGCTCGGCTTCATTCTCGGGCCGATGATGGAAGAGTTCCTGCGCCGCGCGCTGCTGCTCTCCAAGGGCGATCCGATGGTGCTTGTCACCCGGCCGATCAGCGCGACCATGCTGGCGCTGGCCGGCATTCTCCTCTGCCTCGTCCTTCTGCCGGCCTTCTCCAAGACGCGCGAGGAAGCGTTCCAGGAGGAGTGAGACGCTGGCCCTGATCGATGCCAATGAGAAGGGCGGCCCCGGGCCGCCCTTTTTGCATTCGTTGCCAGTTTTGTATTCGGCCTAGAATTCAGCGCCGCCAACAGCCCAGGCCTTCAGGATGTGCCGGGCAATCGCGAAGGACGCCGGCGAGCGCAACCCTCGTGGATGGCTTGCCGACAGCAACTGCTGCGCCTCTTCACGCGAAGATCAGCTAAAGCCACAAACGACTGCTTTCGGGCATCGTCTCAATGGCTGCCCACGAGCCCAATGGGGGCGCGAAGCTGTTGGTCCTATTCCGATAGAATAGCTGGGTAGACCAATACTCCCATCACGCTGAAATTTCTCAACTACTTAGCTGATCGTTCGATTGATGCCTTCTCTGGTATCTGGTGTGGGGTCGGAACTTCGCATCCCGTGGCACAGCAGCGGCCAGGTTGCCGCGAGACGCGTTGCCCTTGGTCCAGAATTCCGCGATCAAGCAGGCTTTCGACAAGCTCGACCTTCTCCATCACGGGGTAATTGCGCCAGATCTCCCGCTTCATCGCTTCTGGCGAGCCTCCACCATGGAGCGAAATGACGGAATACCAGCCGGCCTGATCCGAGATGGTCAGGTCCTCGATGAAACGCGCAACCTCCGCTCGCTGCTCTGCGGGAATATCAGCGCGACCGCCCATGACGGCGGCAAGCGAAGCCTTGGTTTCAGGATTGTGATCTTCATCAGGGCCCGGCAGCGCGACGATGAGACCGCCCGAAACATAGTGGGCGATCCTGTGCATGTCGTAGATCTTGGTTGCCAGCAACAGCTTGCCGATGTTGGAAAATACTGCATCCGGCATCACCGACCCAGCCGGGTCCGTCGTGCAATAGACGGATGATGCGACGCCGCAGGCATAAAACCCCTCGGTTATGGTGATGAGTTCGACCATCTGATCCCGGATATGGCCGTGGCGTTCGGCATCAAGCCCGTTGGCCTCGATCATGAGCGCGCCGGCACCGATCAAAAGATCGCCGAAACCGGCGCGGGCGCCGATGCAGGAATGACGGTGATGGGTCGCGTAGGACGTCGTCAGGAACCCTGCCTCTTCCGTCTCGCCTGCCATGAACACACGCTCATGCGGCACAAACACGTCATCGAACATCACGACGCCAACGGATTGCCCGTATTTCGCCGAGAATGTCGCCGCCGCTTCGCCGGAACGCCCCGCCGGACGGGCGACGATCGTCACGCCCGGCGCATCGCACGGAACAGCGCAGCACACCGCGAAATGGCTATCCTCCGGCGTATGGGTCCGGCAGGGCATCACCAGAAATTCGTGCATGTAGGGCGCGCCGGTGACGATGGCTTTTGTGCCGCGGATGACGATGCCATCCTTCCGGTGTTCCTTGATATGGACATAGACATCGCGATTGAGCTGCTGCCCCGGACGTTTCGAACGATCGCCCTTGGCGTCTGTCATGGCAACGCCAAGCGTCAGGTCGCGATCCTGTATGTCATGCATGTAGGCCAGAAAACGCTGGCTGTAGTCAGTGCCATGCCGCCCGTCCGCCAGTTTCGTGGCCTGAAAAATGCCGTTCAGCGCATCGTGCGTGAGATAGCGCTGGGCGCAACCCGATGTCTTACAGACGAGGCGCACCGCTTCAAGTTTGGAGAGCAGATCCTGTGCAGTCTCGTTGATGTGCAGCATCCGATTGACGATCTTGCCAGATGTGCCCTGGCGTGCGGTCATGATCGGCTTATGCGCATCAATATGCGCGAAATCATAGGTGACGCCGACACCGGCAATGCCGGGGGCCAGCAACGGTTCATCGGCCACGCTTGTCACACGCTTCCCGTTAATGAAGACGCGCGGGCTATAGGCGCGAAGCGACTCCCGGTAATCAGCGGCGGACATCAGCATGACGCGAACCCTTTGCTTGAAACTTGAACGTTGCCAGAATTGACACTGCCGTTATCGTCTTGCCGGGGCCATCACACCGGCGGCGGCGAGAATGAGACAGCCCCCTCCCACGTCAATCCTCCTGTACACCCGATCGCCCAGTCCACCTTTTGAACGGACATGGCCAACGAGGATTGTGACATGACAAACATGAAATCAGGACCGGGCGTACAGATCAGCGGCAGAACCGTCAGCGAAAATAGGATGAGGGTGTCGGTATCCACGGATGCTCCCTCCGGAAAAGATGAGGCTACCGATCAACGGGCGACGATGGCGCGCTGCATGATCTTTTTGGCCACAGGCTGCGTCATCGGCGCGGTCAGAGTGCCGTAGTGAGAGCCCCATGCGCCGGGCGTTCGCGTGGTCAGGAAGGTGCCGATAACCTCCGGCGTGCTGTAGCGCAGCAGTTCCGCACCTTGCAGCAGGCGCGCTACCGCCTCTGTCATGGGTCGGGCGAAGAACTCATCGTCGATGGCGGCGCGCACCAGACGTTCAGTATGCTGGACAAGAGCATCGAACCGCGTGTCCTGTCCCTTCAGCGCGCGAACCTCATCAAACAAGGCCTCAATCGTTGCGGCATCTTTCATCATGGCGCGGCGCACATCCATGCACATCATGTTGGCCGTGCCTTCCCAGATGCTGTTGAGCGGTGCTTCCCGATAGATGCGGGCCATCGGATTTTCCTCGATGAAGCCGTTGCCACCATGGCACTGCAGCGCCTCATTGGCGATGGAGGGCGCGCGCGAGCAGTTGAAGAACTTCGCCGCCGGGGTGGCCACGCGCGCCAGCAACCTTTCATGCTCCACATCCACCAACCGATCAGTTGCCTTGGCAATGCGCAAGGCCAGTAGCGTAGTTGCCTCGACCTCGACGGCCATGTCGGCGAGCACATTGGTCATCATCGGCCGATCCGCGATCGTCGTTCCGAATGCGCTGCGACCGGTCGTGTGATTGATCGCCAGCGTCAGGGCCTGCCGCATCAACCCTGCGGAACCGACAGCAAAATCCAGCCGGGTCAGATGCGCATGGGAGAGGATTTCCCGAATGCCATGCCCTTCTTCCCCCACGCGGATCGCGAGCGTGCCGGCATATTCCACTTCGCTGGAGGCATTGGATTTATTCCCGGCCTTGTCCTTCAGGCGTTGCACGAAAAACCGGTTGAAACTTCCGTCGGGCAGCGTTCGCGGCAGAAAGAAGCAGGTGACGCCACCACCGACTTTGGCCAGCGTGAAAAACCCGTCCGATTGCGGCACCGAGCAGAACCATTTGTGTCCGGTCAACTCGTACCAATGGGCTGTCTTGCCATGATAGTCGGTCGATTCAACAAAGCGCGCGGTCGTCTGCGTCTCGCGCAGATCGGAGCCGCCCTGCTTTTCAGTCATCGCATAGCCGACAACGACAGAGGGCTTTTTGCCGACCTCGTTCCGGCTGAACTCATATTCGGTGCCCTTCACCTTTTCCGCCCAGACCGCAAGCGCGGGCTCGGCCTCAAAACCGGCATTTGCGGCATAGGCCATCCCGGTCGGGCAGGCCGTGCCGTGCTCCACTTGGTTCCAAAGATAGGACAGAACGGCCCGTGCGGTGTGACCATTCTTCTGGTTGGTTCGCCAGGCGAGGCTGGGCACCTCA
>JAIUNP010000463.1 GCA_020161975.1 Pseudomonadota bacterium | reverse complement strand
AGGTCCGCGACCGCAAGACCGGCGCGGTGAAGTGGACCGCGACCCGCGTCGACCTGGTGTTCGGCTCGAACTCCATCCTGCGGGCCTATGCCGAGGTCTATGCCCAGGACGACAACAGGGAGAAGTTCGTTCAGGACTTTGTTGCCGCCTGGACCAAGGTGATGAACGCGGATCGCTTCGATCTCGCCTGAGACCTGGGACCGGTTTCCCGGTTTCATCTGTTGCCGCAACTGCTCCCCGTCTCTGGCGGGGGGCAGTACGGAGGGTTCGCCGCGCACAGCGATTGGTGAGCCGCCCTTTTGTCGCCTCACTCTTCCGCTCGCATTCCCGGCCCGGCTGTGATAGCCGAAACCCCTGATTTACAGGACCGCGCGACTGCCGCGCGATGACGGACGGACGAGATGTCGGATATTTTTCGCGAGGTCGATGAGGAATTCCAGCGCGACAAGGTTGCGCAGACCCTCAAGAAACACGGCAACCTGATCATCGGCGTGCTGCTGCTGGTTGTGCTTGGCGTGGGCGGTTGGCGTGGTTGGCAGTATATGGAAGCGCAGAAGGCGGCCGAGGCTGGCAAGGCCTTCGAGACCGCGCTTGCGCTGGTTGCCGAAGGCAAGGAGGCCGAGGGTAAGGCCGCGCTGGAAGCACTGGCAAAATCGGCGCCTGCCGGTTACCGCATCCTCGCGCAGTTCCGCCTTGCTGCCGAGCAGGCAAAGACCGATGGCCCCGGTGCTGTGAAGGCCTATGAGGCGCTGGCCGCCGATGCGGCGATTGACCAGACATTGCGTGATCTGGCCAAGGTGCGCGCCGGCTCGCTGCTGGTTGACAGCCAGCCGTTCGATGCGCTCCAGCAGCGGCTCGAACCGCTGGCCGGTGCCGGGCAGGCCTGGCGCCTCAGCGCGCGTGAAATTCTGGGCACTGCCGCCTTCAAGGCCGGACAGATGGACAAGGCCGCCAAGTATTTCGACAGCGTTCTTGCTGATCCGGAGGTCTCCCAGTCGATGCGCCAGCGCGCCGAGGTGATGATGGCGCTGGTCCGCGGCGGCCCCGTGCAGGACAAGTGAATGACACCGACCGTCGTCATCGTTGGCCGGCCCAATGTCGGCAAGTCGACGCTGTTCAACCGGCTGGTCGGCAAGAAGCTGGCGCTGGTTGACGACCAGCCGGGCGTCACGCGCGATCGACGCTCGGGCGATGCGGAACTGCTCGACCTGAAATTCCGCATCGTCGATACGGCAGGTTTCGAGGATGAACCGGCGGAATCGCTGGCGGGGCGGATGCGCAAGCAGACCGATGCCGCCATTGCGGAAGCGGATGTCATTCTGTTCGTGATCGACGCGCGCATCGGCGTGCACCCTGATGACCGGCATTTTGCGTCCATCGTTCGCAAGAGCGGCAAGCCTGTGCTGCTGCTCGCCAACAAGGCCGAGGGAAAGCTCGGGATGTCCGGGGCCTATGATGCGTTTTCGCTCGGCCTTGGCGATCCGCTGCCGTTTTCCGCCGAACATGGCGAGGGCATCGGCGAATTGCACGAGGAGTTGCGCAACCTGATCGGCGCAGCGCCCGAAGAGGACGACGAGGAAGAGGGTGAGGAACACGACCCTTCAAAGCCCCTGCGCATTGCGATCGTTGGCCGGCCCAATGCCGGCAAATCGACACTGATCAATTCGATGATCGGCGAGGATCGGCTGCTGACCGGGCCGGAAGCCGGCATCACCCGCGATTCGATCGGCCTCGATTGGGAATGGAAGGGGCGTCCGATCAAGCTGTTCGACACGGCGGGATTGCGTCGCAAGTCGCGCATCGAGGAAAAGCTTGAAAAGCTCGCGGCCACCGACGCCTTGCGGGCCGTTCAGTTTGCGGAAGTGGTGGTGGTGCTGCTTGATGCCACCATCCCCTTCGAGAAGCAGGATCTCACCATCGTCGATCTGATCGAGCGCGAGGGCAGGGCGCTGGTCATTGGCCTCAACAAGTGGGATCTGATCGACAACCGCGCGGCGAAGCTCGCGGAACTCCGCGAGAAATGCGACCGGCTCCTGCCGCAGGTGAAGGGGTGTCCGCTTGTCACGGTCTCCGGCATTGCAGGCGAGGGCATCGACCACATGATGGCGGCCTGTACCCATGCTGCCGAAGTCTGGAGCCGCCGCGTCAGCACCGCCGCGCTCAACCGCTGGCTGGAGGCGGTGCTCTCCGCCCATCCGCCGCCAGCAGTGTCCGGTCGCCGTATCAAGATCCGCTACATGACGCAGCCGAAATCGCGGCCGCCCTATTTCGCGCTGTTCGGCAACCAGCTTTCCGCCTTGCCGGACGCCTATACGCGTTATCTCATCAATGGCTTGCGCGAGACATTCAAGCTGCCGGGCGTGCCGATCCGCCTGTCGCTGCGCACCAGCGCCAACCCCTATGAGGGGCGCCGGAAAAAGTCCTAGGGCAAACTCGGTGGACCTGAAGTCACCGAATTTGCCCTCAATCCGCTCTTGCCGGAATTAGCCCTCGCGCCGCGCGCGCGGGCCCTTGAAGCCACCGCCGGCGCGGAACGGGCGCTTGCCCGGCTT
>JAIUNP010000462.1 GCA_020161975.1 Pseudomonadota bacterium | reverse complement strand
TAGTAGTGCAGGTCCTGGAAGTCGATCTGCGGATAATGCACGCGCGCCCAGGTCGGCTCGATCATGGTTTTCCAGCGACGGAAGGCTTCGAGCCGCCATTCGAGCAGCCACTCCGGCTCGTTCTTCTTGGCGGAAATGTAGCGAACGATATCCTCGTTCAGTCCCTTCGGCGCCAGTTCGGATTCGATATCCGTAACGAAGCCATACTTGTACTGGTCAACATCGATCGACCGGACCTGATCGACCGTTTCTTTCACCGCAGCCATAATGTCCTCTCCTCTCCGGTTTCAAGGACCGGGGGTGGGGTTTTCCGTCACGTCATCGTTTCTTCACGCCGCGCTGTCGCGACGCGTCCGGAGGCGGCCAAGCTGGCGCTCCAGACTGTTGAGGCACTTTTCAATGTCCGCAGCCGCCGTATCGGGACCAAGGCTGACGCGGATAGCTCCCGTAGCCACGTCCTCGTCGACCCCCATCGCAGCCAGAACATGGCTCCTGCCCACCTTTCCAGAGGAACAGGCTGCCCCGCTCGATACAGCAACACCGTCGAGATCGAAAGCGATAACCGCCGTTTCCGCGCGAAGGCCGGGGATTGCGAACAGGCTTGTGTTGGGCAGGCGCTGAGCCTCCGCACCAAAAATCACGACATCCGGCGCAAGCCGGCGCAAGGCCAGTTCGAAATCGCTGCGGCGCGCAGCCACGGCGGGCATGGTGGCCAGAGCGCGCCGTGCAAGAGCCGCAGCCGCGCCGAAGCCAGCGATTCCGGGCACGTTCTCCGTGCCACCGCGCATACCCTTTTCCTGCCCACCACCGGCAATCAGCGGGCGAGGTGCGCTGCAGGCATCCTTGCGGATGACGAGTGCGCCGGTGCCCTTCGGTCCACCGATCTTGTGGCCGGAGAAGATCAGAAAACCCACATGCGGCAGATAGGGTTCAAGCGCGATCTTGCCGAGCGCCTGCACAGCATCCGCCGTCACCGTCCAGCCCTCGGCCCTGAGGGCGGCAAAAACATCCGGCGCATTGATGACGCCGGTCTCGTTATTGGCAATCTGCACCGCCACATGCACATGGCCCGGCAGCAAGCCACGCGCACCAACCGCGAGCGCGATCTCGTTGACATCGACCCGCCCGCTTGCATCCACCGGCACAGTCACGATCCGGTCGCGCGCGAAGCTCCCGCCTGTGCGCACCGCCGCATGTTCAGCCGCGCCGATAAACAGAACCTCGTCGTCAGACATCGGGCGCAGCGCCATCGCCGCCGCCTCGGTGCCTCCCGAGGTGAACGTCACCTGCCCCGATTCGACGCCCACCAGCGCCGCAATTTCACTGCGCGCCGCCTCTACCGCCGCACGGGCGGCGCGACCCTCATGGTGCACAGACGAGGGATTGCCCAGCGACAGCGCGCGCAGCACCATTTCCCGAACCTCCGGGAGGATCGGCGCTGTTGCATTCCAGTCGAGGTAGGCACGAGGATTCACCGAACACCTTCTGGTTGACGCTGCGAAAATGCAACTATTGCGCGTAGTTTAGAACGCATCTAACAGGTCCCTTGATAGGACGATGCATCGCTGAACGCAAGTTGGGCTGGAAAGAGCGCTCATGCCAAAGCCACGAATGCACCGGTGACAAGGCATCGAAAATCCTTGCATTTTGCCGCCGCGCCTATGCTAAAAGGCGCATCGTGTTCAATTGAGGTCCGCAATGCCGGAAGTGATTTTCAACGGCCCCGCCGGTCGTCTCGAAGGCCGTTATCAGCCCTCCAAGCAGCGTGGCGCGCCGCTGGCCATCGTGTTGCATCCGCATCCGCAGTTCGGCGGCACGATGAACAACCAGATCGTCTATAACCTTTATTACGCCTTCGTGGAGCGCGGCTTTTCCGTGCTCCGCTTCAATTTCCGGGGCGTTGGCCGGTCACAGGGCCTGTTCGATCACGGCCAGGGCGAGTTGTCCGATGCTGCCGCCGCGCTCGACTGGATCCAGGCGCTGAACCCGGATGCCAAGACCTGCTGGATCGCCGGCATCAGCTTTGGTTCGTGGATCGGAATGCAGCTTCTGATGCGACGCCCGGAGATCGAGGGCTTCATCTCGATCGCCGCCATGGCGAACCGCTACGACTTTTCCTTCCTCGCCCCCTGCCCCTCCTCCGGCCTGTTCGTGCATGGCGATCAGGACCGCGTTGCGCCGGTCAACGAGGTCATCAGCGTCATTGACAAGGTGAAGACCCAGAAGGGCGTGAAGATCGAGCACGCCGTCATCAAGGGTGCGAACCACTTTTTCGAGAATCATGTCGACGAGCTGATCGGCATCGTCGGCGATTATCTCGACAAGCGCCTGACCTCGAAAGGCCGCGCGGCGTAAAACAAGACGGACATTCCGGGGCCGGAAACGGTGCCCGGATGCCGTATTCGCCCGAAAGAGTTCATAGCCATCACAGGATGACATCGGGGCTGCTGCTGCGACATCCTGGTCGGAATTCTAATGTCAGGACCTGAGAGATGTTCGCGCCATTTGTGGAAGGCTTTTTTCTCGGCGGCGGTCTTATCGTCGCCATCGGTGCGCAGAAC
>JAIUNP010000461.1 GCA_020161975.1 Pseudomonadota bacterium | reverse complement strand
CGATACCGGCGACAAGTTCAAGCGCCGGCAGAAGGCCCCAGGTCACGAGATGACTGACCGCCTCGTCGAGCGTTCCCATGTCCGAGCCGAAGCGCGAGGTGATCGCGCCGACCTTGGGGCGGGAATAAAAGCCCACCGACAGCGATTGCAGATGCTCGAACAGCTTCGCGCGGATATCCGCCATCACCGAGGACATCAGGACGGAGTCGATATACTCGTACCAGATCGTGATGATTGACACGACGATACCAAGCGTACCGAGCGTGGCCAGAATCCAGATCAACGCATTGCGGTTATCGTTCTGGAGCACCTCGTCGATGAGATATTTCAGCGACAGCGGGAAGATGACGTTGAAGGCGGTTTCGACGACAAGGCCGAAGACAACAATGCCGAGCCATTTCGGATATTGCTTCAGGAACGGCCAGATGAAGACGAAAAGGCCGGTCAGCGCCTGCTTGGCTTCGGCGGCGGTGAAGACAGGATGTTCATCCTCATCATCGTCATCATCCTCATCGTCGTCTTCGTCGTCATCCTCATCGTCTTCGTCGTCCTCATCCTCGTCCTTTTCGGGCGCGGGCTTGGCGACAGGGCGCGCGGGCTTCTTCGCGGCGGGAGGTTTGGCGGCGGGAGGTTTTTCCGCAGATGTTGCAGCGGGGGCCTCGGACGTCTCGGGAGCGGCGGCAGCGATCTCCTCGCTTTTCGCCTCCTTCGACGGTTCACCCTGCTTCGGCTTCTTGGCCATCTTTCACCCGCCATTCCTGCCCCCACAGGGCAGGCCAATCCAGACTTTTCACACGACGCAGCATTCCAGCGACCAACGCGCCGGGGTACTTAAACGAAACCGCACGTTGGCAGGAACAGCAAAATGGCGACCCGGCGCCGCCATGTGCGGGATGCCGGATTATTTTTGCAGGTGTTGCCCGGCTCAGACGTCCAGCCGTCGGAAAAACACGAACTGGAGGCTGTCCGCATCCTCGAACCATTGGCCCTTGCCAAGGCCTGCCGCCGTAGCTTTTTCATAGAGGGGCTCCAGCACACCCATGTCCTCGGTGGCATGTTCAAAGCCGACGTTGAAGAACCAGTCCGACCACTGCCACAATGTTCCGAAGGTCTTGATGCCACGCTCGGCATCGCGCGAGATCAGCGCCTCCCAGGCAAGGTCCGAAGTCACCGAGCCGAGGATGACGCCCTTCTTGGCCACCCGATGCAATTCATGGATCGCTGCCTGCACCTTCGATGGCGGCAGGTTGGCAAGGCAGGTTTCGTAGATGTAGTCGAACTGACCATCCTTGAATGGCAAATCGGTGACGTCGCCGAGATGATTGAACTTTTTCAGCTCCGGCGCCGTTTGCGCGTGGATCCACGCATTCTTCTCGACGCCATGAGCATTGAGCCCCAGCGCGCGCAGCGCGCCCACCGTCTGGCCCGAGGCAGAGCCGGCATCAAGGATCGAGAAGGTCCCCCCCTCGCCAAAGACCGAGCGAATGCTGTCTCGAAGGAACTCTGCGTTGAAGAATTGCTGCCAGACATCCTTGTAGGGTCCAACATTCCAGTAGTTGTTGAAGTAGTCGCGGTTGATATTGCGGGAGGAGCGGATGAGCTTGTCCTGCTTCTCCTTGCCCTTGACGCGCTGGCGCAACCGCTCCTCGTAGTTGCGCTTCACATAGACGCTCATCAGCATGTCGGAGGCGCAATCGGCCGAATCGAGCACGCCGTTCACGGTAGCATCGAAGAGATAGTCACCGGTGACGAACAGGCCGGGATGCTCCTTCGGCTCCGGCATGTGATTGGCCTGCGTGTCATGCACGGGCCGCCCGCCGGGGATGCCGTTCACGGTGTTGAGCCAGCGATGCACTTTTGTCTCGATCACAAGACCCTTGGCCTCTTCGCGCATCTGCGGCGGCAGGCTGTCGAGCGCAAAGCGCACAAGATGGTCGTCGGGCAGATTGGCGAGCGCCTGTGCGTCCGAACCGGCAATCAGCCAGTTGAGGCCACCCGTACCGTTCTCGTAGTCGTAGCGTGTGCTCTCGATATAGACGCAGTGGCCGTTGAACTGGTCGGACATCCACCAGCTTCCCTGCACATGCTTGTCCCAGAACCGCTCCTTGAAGGCGATGGCGACGCGGAGGTAATGCGCAGGCACGTTGAAATGGTCGAGATGCCGCGCCATCGCGCGGCTGAGCGCCTCGCCTTCCCATTCGATGGTCTGGAGCCAGTTGAAGGGCAGGGAAATGACGACGAAATCGAATTCACGCGTGTATTCCGCGTTGTCTGGCCCAACGATGGTCAGGCGATAGCGCCCGTCCTTGGTCTTGCCGATGCGGCGAACGCGGTTGCGCAATTGGATGTCGGCCTGCACGATCTCTGCGAGTTTGCCGATGATGCGCTCGTTTCCACCTTCCACGCAGTAGTACTGGATGTATTCATCGTAATCCATCAGGAAGTTCTTGAGCGCATTGAGACCAGAGGTCTCGTTCGGCCCGATGGCGATGTCGGAGTGGGCGTTAATGCGCATGTAGCGCCGCGCCATGTCATCCTTGATTTCATCGTGCAGCACGTCGAGA
>JAIUNP010000460.1 GCA_020161975.1 Pseudomonadota bacterium | reverse complement strand
ACCCGATGTTGACCGGTGCGCGCAGCGCCATATCCCAGCTGTTGCCGAGGCGGTTCAACAGCACCAGCGCAAGACCGGGCGTGGCTCGTGAACCGGTCATCTGCACCATGGCGGCCAGTGCCTTGCCCGAGGGGGCCAGCCCGCGCACCACGACATTTGGCTCGATCAGCCGCGCGCGTTGGCGCGGGGTGTCGCCACCCCCGGTCAGGATCGTGCCGTCGTCGAAGGCGACCGTGGCGGTTTTGCCATCCGGGCTGTAGGCGACGGCGGTCACCTGTCCGGGTACGGCATCTTCCGCTGCGCAGGACAGGGCGGTTGCAGTTTCGGTGATCGGTGCGCATTGCATGAAAACCGCGCCATTCGTGCCGCCGAGCACCAGGCTGCGCCCATCGGGTGCGATGGCGGCATGGGGGTAATCATGACTGTTCTGGCGTTTGGGCGGCGTCCAGCTCAGCGGTGGGGCGTTGCCGGGCGGGTACACCTCGATGGTGCCGGAATTGCGCACAGCCATCAGCAGGCCGCCGGGCAGGGCACGCAGGGCGACGATTTCTGCCTCGTCCTCGGCATCGAACATCACCTTGGGCACCGTGCGCGTACGGGTCAGAGCAGGCAGCGCGTCGGGGCGGAGGGTCAGGGTATCGAGAACGGTGGTGCGACCTTCCTTGCCGGCCACGGCCACGCTGTCTTCGCCCAGCCAGCCGAGCGCCGTGACGGAGGTGCCGGATGCGATGGGAACCACCGCTTCCAGGTGCGGTGAAATCGCCAGACCAACATCAAGCAGGTTCGAGCGGGTCTCGGTGTTGGCGCGCAGGCGATAGCCTTCGAGGGCATTGCGGCTGGCGAGCGCCAGATTGCCGGTGCCCTTTGCTTCGCGTGACCGGACCACCAGCAGCGAAGCCTGCGCGCGCGTTGCCTCGTCCCGCGCGCGGGTTTCCTGCCGCTGCGCCTCGTCGCGCTGGAGAGTCGCGTACCAGCCGATGCCGGAAGCTGCGACAAACAGCGCGGAGGCGACGGCCAGACCAATGCGTGTGCGGCGCACGGTGAGCGCCCGGCTTTCGGCCAGTTTGCGCGCCTCCTCAAGCTCGCGATTGCGCTGTTCGTTTTCAGCGACGCGGCAGGCCGTGAGATAGGCGTGTTCGCTGTCGCTCAGAAAACCCTTCAGATTTTCCCGGGCATCGCTCGCCTCGGCGTCCTCCAGCCGTCCGGCGGCATGGGACAGCCAGCCAGGATCGCGTGCGTTCGCTTCCCAATCGCGCGCGGCGCGCTGCACACCGGCAAGCGCGGCCATGGCGGCGAAATCCTCTTCCAGCCAGCCCTGCAACATGCCCCATTGGCGCAGCAACGCTTCATGCGCCGGCTCCACGGTCACGGTGCCGTCAAGCGTCACATCCGTGGACAGCAACCGAGCGGCAATAAGGCACTCGACGAGCGGACGGGCCTCTTCGGGCACTTCCGACATGCGCGCCACGCGTCGGCGCACGGTGTTGGTGGCGAGATCCGTGCCGGCGAGCCAGGGGATGAAGGCGCGGCGCATCAGGGCAAGGCGCTGGTCGCGATCCTTCGGGATGCGGGGATCGGCATCGGCTGCGGCCAGCGCGCGCTCCACCGCCACTTCAATTGAGCCCTTGATGCCGCCGAGCACAGCATAATCGGTCAGGGTCAGTCGCCCGTCGCGTCCGTGGTTGGCGTAGAGAAGCTCCAGCGTGAAGGCGAGCAGGGGCAGGGCATCCTTGCCGCCGCCCGCTTCGATATCGGCCAGCAGTTGCTGGGTCAGCGCCGGTTCCACGATCAGGTTGCGACCGGACTGACTGAGCCGCTGCGCCGGGCCGTTGATCACAGTTTCATAGGCGCCGCGCGGCATGGGCGGCAGGCTCAATGTCTCCTGCCGGAGACCATCGAGTTGCGGCGCGGTTTGCAGGCGTTCGTAACTGTCGGAACGGATTGAGACGAGGACAATCAGGTTGAGGTCTGGCGTTGTTGCCAGGGCGCGGATGAAGTCCAGCAGTTGCGCGGCCTGTCCGCTGGCATCGGCGTTGAACAGTTCCTCGCCCTGGTCGATCGAAAGCACCAGCGTTGGCGGGCGGGCCGGCGGTTCACCCGGCAGGGCGGGCACGCGCAGTATATTCGCCAGCCGCGCGAGAATACGGATGACGGCGGGCGGGCCGAGCGCGATCAGTTCCTCGATCTGCTTTTGCGAGATGCCATTGCTGACCCGCTCGAACATCGTCGCCAGAGCGCGGACCAGGCCCGTCTCGCCGGTGATCGCCGCCCGTTCGGGCCGAATCACCGGCAGGGCGCAGAAATGCCGGTCATCGCGCTGGAGGCGCGGCAGCAGGCCGGCGCGCAGGAAGGATGATTTACCCGCGCCGGAAGCCCCGAGAATGGCGAGAAAGCGCGGCGGAGCGGCCTCGCGCAGGCCGCGCATCCGGTCGAGCGCCGCCACTGTTTGCGCCTCGCGGCCAAAGAAAATGCCGGCGTCGTCGGCTTCCAGCGCCTTCAGTCCGCGATAGGGCGCGCGGGTCGGGTCGTTCTCCGGCGGCCAGGGGAAGAAGCGCGGATCCAGCCCGGCTTTATGCAGGC
>JAIUNP010000459.1 GCA_020161975.1 Pseudomonadota bacterium | reverse complement strand
ACGGTGGAGTTGATGCCACAGCACAAGAGGGCAATGCCAAACAGCGTCGGGGCGACTGCGATACCCAGCAGCGGCGCGAGTAGTTTGTGCGCTTCGGCAAGCTCGGATACGCCGGTTTGTCCGGTCTTGTTGAAGGTGGCCGCCGCAAGAATAAGGATCGAGGCGTTGATGGTGAGCGCAAACATCAAGGCTACAGTGGAATCGATCGTCGCAAACTTCAGTGCTTCGCGCTTCTCGGGCAGGCTCTCTCCATAGGCGCGTGTCTGCACGATGCCGGAATGCAGGTAGAGATTGTGAGGCATCACGGTTGCGCCGAGAATCCCGAGCGCGAGGTACAGCATCTCCGGATTCATGACGATCTGCGTCGTCGGCGCAAAGCCACGGATCACCCCGCCCCAGTCCGGATCGGCGAGCGCGATCTGAATCGCGAAACACACCGCAATTACGCCGAGCAGCGTGATAATCAGTGCCTCCACCCAGCGGAAGCCCAGCTTCTGCAGATAGAGGATGATGAAAACATCGAGCGCGGTAATGATAACCCCAAGCTCCAGCGGAATACCGAAGATGAGGTTCAATCCGATGGCAGTGCCTATGACCTCCGCGATATCGGTTGCGATGATGGCGATTTCGGCCAAGAGCCAGAGGAACAATGCCACCGGCTTGGGGAAAGCGTCGCGGCACGCCTGTGCAAGGTCGCGCCCTGAAGCGATAGCCAGCCGGGCGCACAGCGCCTGGAGAACGATCGCCATGATGTTGGAGACCAGCGCAACGACCAGCAGCGCGTAACCGAATTTTGACCCGCCGGCGAGCGACGTTGCCCAGTTCCCCGGATCCATGTAGCCGACGGCGACAAGATAGCCCGGGCCGATAAAGGCAGCTCCCCTCCGCCAGGTTGTTCCGTTTACCCGGATTGGAATTGAGCGGTGGACATCCGCGAGCGAAGCCTCGCCGCGCGGACGCCGCCATCCTTCGGAGGGCTCATGCTTATCGACCAACGGTACCCGCCCCAATGTTGCAAATAATTCCTATTAGCGACAATTTAATGTCGCCAAGACGTGCTGTCAATCCAGTTGCAAACGATTCTGAACTCGGGGTTCTGATCAAATCCAGGACCCCAGCCCTCATAGACCTCTGCAAATCGCAGGGCCGCCGGATTACCGGTCAGCGAAAGATCATCGCGATCATCTGATCGATGTGGACAGCGGTAAATTGACCGAGTTCCACTCGAAGGCAATCGAGTGGTTGCAGGCGAAAATCGGGGAGTTGTTGGGTTATGAGCTGACCGGGCACCGACTTGAACAATGCGGTCGCCTCAAGTCCCGCGAATCCGATTTTCACTCCAGCGCACTGAACGGATCGAGCAGGGCGGCGTCTGGACGGCTGACTTCGACCTTGCCTGAAGTCATGGCCTGAAGGCGCTGAGGACCACCGGCTTTCAAAACGTCACGAAAGCTTGGATGCATCCCACCGTCGACATGGGTGAAACTCAGTGCGGGAAAACCCTTGGAAACCAGCTCTACAAGCTTTTTCTCATCCCCGGATTTCTTTTCGCCCACGGCCGCGACGACCGTACCATCCTCTTCGAACGGGGGGCAGGGCTCTCCCGGCACGAACGGGCCCGTGCCCTCCTTGGCGTCGAAAACGTAGCGCCTGCCGCAGGCCGCGAGACGTGGTGGCGTTTTCGTTGCCTCGAAATGGTCCGAGCCTTCCTTGAGATTGCGCCAGAAGGCAATGTTCGGGTTGTTCCGGTGTTTCGCCATGTTCTCCGGCGTCATTCGGAACGGCAGCGCCTGGACCTGAAAGCCTTTCTGGCCGCCAGAAAATGCTTCACGGGCAAGGGCATAGATCTCCGAAACTCCATTGTCCGTCATGGCGAAACAGCCGGCGGAAGTGCAGGCGCCATGCACCATGAGCGCCGAGCCGGTATAGCCCTGCGCCCTCTCGAGTGCGTTGGGATACCCCAGATTGAAGGAGAGATAATATTGCGACCGCGGGTTCATCTGGTCCGGCGTCACCGTATAGAACCCTTCGGGCGCTTGCCTGTCGCCCTCGCGCTTTTTGGGGCCGAGCTGGCCTGACCAGCGGCACATCGGGTAGGTTTTCAGCAGTGCATACTGTCCGTTGTGTGCGCGCTTCCAGACCTCTAGTTCGCTCTCTTTCTTGTAGATTCTGATGAGAATCGGATCAGCGGCGTTCATGCCTTTGGCTGACATTTCGGAGATCAGGCCAGCCGGAATCGGCGCCAGGTGCTTGCTGTCCATGTCGGTCGTGACGCATCCGGCGAGCGGGAGAAGGCCGGCGAGGACAGCAGCAGCAAATACGGCGCGACGGTTGGCTGACAGAGTTTTCATGAGAAATATATGCTGCCGATATGCCTGCCGGCGCGTGAAGGGACATGCTCAACAAATCCTAAAATGTGAGGTCGCTTCCGTTTCAAGCCTAAAAATGCGCTCTCACGATGACGTGAAAGGAAATCATGGGACGATGGCATTTCCTGTCTTGAACCTCATGTCGCTAGAGGTTCTAGACCATGCTAGAGGTTCTAGGCCATGAAGGTGATCAATAGAGGTATCCCGCCATGCAAC
>JAIUNP010000458.1 GCA_020161975.1 Pseudomonadota bacterium | reverse complement strand
CTTGTAGTGATCCGCCTTGTAACCGAGCGAGATCGCCCGTGGCTCGTTTTCGCGGATCGCTTTCAGTATCTGGCCGAATGGCGAGTGGACGATCCTGTAGATGAGGAGGAACGCCGCGAAGAAAACCGTGACGATGACGGCGTACAGCGCCATATCGTTGTTCAGATCGACAATTCCGAACAATCGGCCGCGCGGGACCTTCTGGATGCCATCTTCGCCACCCGTGAACTTCGCCTGCAATGCGAAGAAATACTGCATCTGGGCAAGCGCGAGGGTGATCATCGCGAAATATATGCCCTGGCGCCGGATCGCCAGCGCACCGAACAGCAACCCGAGGCAGGTCGCCAGCGCGACGCCCGCGAGGATCGCGAGTTCCGGCGTAAGGCCCCAGTGCTTGGCACCGTAAGCGCAGACATAGCCAGCCATGCCGAAATAGGCTGCGTGACCAAAGGAAAGCAATCCGCCGTAGCCAAGCAGCAGGTTGAAGGCGAGCGCAAACAGCGCGAAGCACATCACCTTCATGACGAACACGGGGTAGACCACGAAGGGGGCGATCACCAACGCCAGCGCGATGCCGAGCAACACCCGCCGGTGCAACCGCTCGACACCTGCCTCCTCGCCGCCAGACGTCAAAGCCGGCACCCTGACCGAAGAGTCTTTTGCCATATCAACTCTTCTCCAAGCGTTTCACGCGGTACGACCGAACAGCCCGGTCGGTTTGACCATGAGCACCAGCACCATGATGACGAAGATCACGGTTGCAGAGGCTTCCGGGTAGAACACCTTGGTCAGCCCCTCGATCAGGCCCAGCGTGAAACCAGTCACGATCGCACCCATGATCGAACCCATGCCGCCGATCACCACCACGGCGAAGACGACGATCATCAGATCGGCTCCCATGTTGGGATTCACCGAATAGATCGGGGCGGCGAGCACTCCGGCGAAGGCCGCGAGCGCTGCGCCGAAACCGTAGGTCAGCGTCACCAGCAACGGCACGTTGATGCCGAAGGCCTGCGTCAGCATCGGGTTCTCGGTCGCCGCGCGCAGGTGGGCTCCAAGCCGCGTCTTCTCGATCATGAACCAGGTCGCGAGACAGACTGTCAGCGAGGCGGCGACCACCCAGCCGCGATAGGCCGGCAGGAACATGAAACCAAGGTTGTAGCCTCCGGTCAGAGACGGGGGGATGGCATAGGGCAGGCCTGATGAGCCGAACTCATTGCGGAACGCCCCCTGAATGATCAGCGCGAGGCCAAAGGTCAGCAGCAGGCCGTAGAGGTGATCAAGATGCGCAATGCGCTTGAGAAGCAGGCGCTCGATCAGGATGCCGCTTGCACCGACGACGAGCGGCGCCAGCACCAGCGCCGCCCAGTAATTGACACCGAAATGGTTCAGGCACAGCCAGGCGACAAAGGCGCCCATCATGTACTGCGCGCCATGGGTGAAATTGATGATGTTCAGGAGCCCGAAGATCACCGCCAGCCCGAGGCTCAGGATGGCGTAGAAGGATCCGTTGATCAGGCCGAGCAATATCTGGCCGAACAACGCCTGCATGGGAACGCCGAGGATCATCACCATGCCTCAAACCCCGAGATATTTATGGATTTTGCCGATATGCGCGTCGAACTCGGCATTCTCTATTCTATCGACCACCCTGCCCTGCTCGACGATGTAATGACGATCGGCGACTGTCTGCGCGAAGCGGAAGTTCTGCTCGACCAGAATGATGGTGAAGCCCTCCCGCTTGAGTTCGGCGATCGTTCGGCCGATCTGTTCAATGATCACCGGCGCAAGACCTTCGGTTGGCTCATCCAGCAAAAGCAGATGCGCTCCGGTTCTCAGGATGCGGCCGATCGCCAGCATCTGCTGCTCGCCGCCGGACAGCTTCGTCCCCTGGCTGCGCAGCCGATCCCTCAGATTGGGAAACAGGGTGAAGATGCGCTCCCTGGTCATGCCGCCGGGCCTTATCTCAGGCGGCAGGAGCAGGTTTTCCTCGACCGTCAGTGAGCCATAGATTCCGCGCTCCTCCGGAACAAAGCCTATCCCCAGACGGGCGATCCTGTGCGGCGGGAGAGCAATTGTCTCCGTGCCATCCAGGATGATCGATCCTGTGCGCCGGCCGATCACACCCATGATCGACTTCAGCGTCGTGGTCTTGCCGGCGCCGTTGCGCCCGAGGAGCGTAACGACCTCGCCGCGCGCAACCTCAAGGTCGATGCCATGCAGCACGTGGGATTCGCCATACCAGGCCTCAAGCCCGCGCACCCCGAGCAACGGCGCCGTCATGGCCTCTGGCGCGCCTTTCGCATCAGTGATGGCCACGCGCTGCTCCAGAACCGATATAGGCATCGATAACCAGTTGATTCCCGGACACTGTGGCGTAGTCGCCCTCGGCCAGGACGCGACCGCGCGCGAGGACGGTTATGCGATCGCAGAGCGAGGCCACGACCGACAGATTGTGCTCGACCATGAGGATGGTCCGCTCCCGAGCGATGGTCCGGATCAGCGCCTCGATCCGCTCGATGTCCTCGCGGCCCATGCCCGCCATCGGCTCGTCGAGCAGCAGCATCTCGGGATCGAGCGCCAGCGTCGTCGCGATTTCCAGC
>JAIUNP010000017.1 GCA_020161975.1 Pseudomonadota bacterium | reverse complement strand
AAAGGCCATAAAGCCCGAACCAGGCTGTCGCCAGAAACAGCGCGGCAATGACCAGCGGCAAGGCCAGGCGTGGCCAGAGATCCTCAACGGCCGCCGCAAAGCGGGACAGCGCAAGCTTCTGCCGGAGTGTCGGTGAAAGCACATTGTCCCTGGGCGGGGCCGGTTCTGCCATGCGTGTCACATCCCTCTTGCCGACAGGCTACCACGCGGCAGCGCCAAGACCAGTACGATCCTGATCACGATTTCCGGCGCTTTGGTGGCGAAAACCGGCGGTCGTTCAGCTTTGCCAGGCTGCGAGCCTGTCTTGCCCGATCAGGTCATCATAACTCTGGCGCGGCCGGGTGACTGCGAATTTGTCGCCGCGCACCAGCACTTCCGGCACCAGCAGGCGCTGGTTGTAGGTGGAAGCCATGGTGGCGCCATAAGCTCCGGCGGATTTGAAGGCGATCAGATCACCGGGGTGGATCACCGGAAGGCGGCGTTCCGTCGTAAACGTATCGCCGGTTTCGCAGATCGGCCCCACAACGTCATAAGTCGCAGTCGGTGTGTCGGGCCCGGCTTCGCGCACGGGCCAGATCTCGTGATAGGCCTCATACATCGCCGGGCGCACGAGATCGTTCATGGCGGCATCGACGACAAGGAACTGCCGGTCAGTCCGCTTGTTCACATAAAGCGCGCGGGCCACAAGAATTCCGGCATTGGCGGCGATGACGCGGCCCGGCTCGAAGCCGAGTTCGATGTCGAGACCGGCAAGAACGGACCGAATCATTGCCGCATAGCGGTGAATGACATCGGGGCCGTAATCGAAGGGCGGCTGCATCTTGTAAGGGACGCCGACGCCGCCGCCGAGATCGAGGCGCTCAACAGGGTGGCCTTCGGCACGCAGTCGCTCGACAAGGCCGCGCACTTTCGCGAACGCCTCTCCCATCGATTCAAATTCGAGAATCTGGCTGCCGATGTGCAGTGCAAGACCCTTGATGCGAATGCCGGGCAGGTTCGAGCCCTTGGCATAAAGCCGTTCGGCTTCCGAAAAGCTGATGCCGAACTTGTTGGCGTCCGAGCCGGTGGTGATCTTGGCATGGCCGCCGGCGCCGATGTCCGGATTGACGCGGAACACGGCATTCTGCGTGCGACCAAGGCGGGTAGCGACTCGTGAGAGCGCTTCGAGCTCGCCTTCTGATTCGATGTTGATCTGGTAGACGCCGACGCTCACGGCATGGGAGAGTTCGGCTTCGGTCTTGCCAACGCCCGAAAAAACGATCCGATCAGCCGGAATGCCGGCGGCCATCGCCTTGCGGATTTCACCTTCCGAGACGGTATCGGCGCCGGCGCCGATGCGGGCCAGGGTCGCCAGAACGCCAAGGTTGGCATTAGCCTTCATCGCATAAAAGACGTGCGAGCCGGCGGGCATCGCGTCCCGGAACACCGTATAATGGCGCTCAAAGGTGGCGCTGGAATAGATGTAGACGGGGGTTCCCACCGCTGCGACGATGGTCTCGATGTCGACGCCTTCCGCGTGCAGGCGCCCATTGCGGTATGCGAAATGATGCATCGGGGTCAGAGCAGGAAATCGAGGAAGAAATCGCGCTTGGGCGGGGTCACCGGCGGTGGGCGCTTCTTGGCGCCCTTGAGGCCGGGGATGCCCTGCTGATCGTCCTGCGATTTCTGTGATTTTGCCGCATCGGCCGAACCGGGCGGCGGCTCCAGCGGGCCGCGCTTGCCGCAGGCGGCAAGACCGAGGACAAGACCAACGGCGGCGAGCCGCAAAGCGGCGCGGCGCGTCGGGAAAAGGTCGGGGCGCGAAGCAGTCATCATTCGTCCAGCCGGTTTCAATGTTATCGTGGCGATAGCACGGTTCCGGGCCATCACGCGATTGGAAAATGGCGCGGTGATGGCTCAGCCACGATTCAGGACCTTCAGCCAGCGGCGAGCCTGGGCCTTCACATTCGCCGGGGCAGTGCCGCCATAGCTGGTCCGGCTCTTCACCGAGTTGCCGACGCTGAGAACGCGGAAGACATCCTCCGTGATCCTCGGTTCCACGCCCTGCATTTCGGTGAGACTAAGTTTATCAAGGTCGATGTTGCGCGCAGAGGCAAGGCCGACGATGCGGCCCGTGACGTGGTGGGCATCGCGGAAGGGCATGTTGAGCGTCTGTACCAGCCAGTCGGCAAGGTCGGTCGCGGTGGCATAGCCGACGCCAGCGGCCTTTTTCATGCGTTTTGCATCGGGCACCATATCCGTGACCATGCCGGCGGTGGCGGCCACGCAGAGCGCGAAGGCATCGAAGGCATCGAACGTGCGTTCCTTGTCCTCCTGCATGTCCTTGGCATAGCTGAGTGGCAGGCCTTTCATGACCACGAGCAGGCCGGTAAGCGCG
Organism: Pseudomonadota bacterium; assembly: GCA_020161975.1. GTDB lineage: Bacteria > Pseudomonadota > Alphaproteobacteria > Rhizobiales > Beijerinckiaceae > JAIUNP01. The sequence continues at coordinate 20,117 of JAIUNP010000017.1, read as the reverse complement.
CCGATAATGCGGCCGATCTTGGCGCGCACGAGTTCGGCCGCATCCGGATTGCGCTTCTGCGGCATGATTGAGGAGCCGGTCGTGAACTTGTCCGACAGGGCAATGAACCCGAATTGCGGCGTCGTCCAGATGACGAGTTCTTCGGCAAGGCGGCTCAGATGCATGGCGGAGATTGCCATCGCTGACAGCGCTTCGAGCGCAAAATCGCGATCCGAAACCGAATCGAGCGAATTGGCGGTCGGCCGGTCGAAGCCGAGGGCGGCGGCTGTCATGTGCCGGTCAATGGGGAAGGAGGTGCCGCAAAGGGCGGCTGCACCCAGTGGGCATTCGTTCATGCGCTTGCGCGCATCGGCAAAGCGGCCCCGGTCGCGCCCCAGCATCTCGACATAGGCGAGGAGGTGGTGGCCAAAGGTGGTCGGCTGGGCGCTTTGCAGATGGGTGAAGCCCGGCATCACGGTGCCGGCATGGGCCAGCGCCTTTTCGGTCAGGGCCTGTTGCAGGGCTTTCAGGCCGGCGTCGATCGCGTCGAGATTGTCGCGCACCCAGAGGCGGAAATCCACGGCGACCTGGTCATTCCGCGAGCGGGCGGTGTGCAACCGGCCAGCGGCGGGACCGATCTTTTTGGCTAGATTCGATTCGATATTGAGGTGGATGTCCTCAAGCGCCCGCGAGAATGTGAACGTTCCCGCTTCGATTTCTGCCTCGATCTTTGCTAGACCCTCGGTAATCGCCTTTGCATCCGCCTCGCTCACGATGCCCTGTTTTGCCAGCATGGCGACGTGGGCGCGCGAGCCGCGGATGTCCTGGGCGGCCAGCCTCTTGTCGAAATCGATGGAGGCGTTGATCTCCTCCATGATGGCGGCGGGACCTTCCTGGTACCGACCACCCCACATTGCGTTCGCCAAGGTTGCCTCCAATGACTGATTCCAAACCTGCCTATCGCGTTTTTCCCCGCGGAGTCTGGCTCGCCGGCGGGCTTGGTCTGGGGATTATCGCGGGGCTGGCCGCGCTATACGGGATGAAGGGCGGTTCCCGCAATGCGAATGTCGCGGTCAGCGGCAATTGCGGCCCGGCAAAGGTGCTGGCCGAGAAGTTGGAGCCTGTCGCGCGTGGCGATGTGGCGGCGATGAAAATCAATGCCACGCCCCAGCCGGTGACACCGGTGACCTTCTCCAGTCACGATGGCAAGAAGCTGAGCTTTGCGGATTTTGCCGGCAAGACCATTCTCGTCAATCTCTGGGCGACCTGGTGTGCGCCCTGCCGGGCCGAAATGCCGGCGCTCGACCGTTTGCAGCAGGAGCTTGGCGGTCCGGATTTCGAGGTGGTCGCCATCAACATCGATACCAACCGGCTGGACCGACCGCGCGCCTTTCTCAACGAAGTGGGCGTCAAGTCGCTGTCTTACTATTCCGACCAGAGCGCGATGATCTTTGCCGATCTTAAACGGGCGGGGAAGGCGTTCGGGATGCCGACGACCCTGCTGATCGATGCGAAGGGTTGCGAACTCGGCGTCATGGCCGGCCCGGCGGAATGGGCAAGCCAGGATGCGCGCTATTTCATCCGCACAGCCTTGGGGAAATAGGCTCAGATCCGGCGGCGCATATAGGCCATGCCAACGAAATTGCCCACCGTATCGCGCGTGCCGGGCGCTCCAAAGAAGGTGCCCCGCACGCTGTCGCGGTAATAGTCGAGTTCAGCGCCGATCATCAGGCCCGGAACAGGCATGTATTCGGCCCCGACCTGTGCCACCGAACCACGGGCGTGGAACTCAAAATCCGGGACCTTCGAGGAGACGTTGAAAACGGAATAGGACAGGGTTGTCTTGAAGTTCGGGCGCCAGATGTGCTCGTAGGAAAAGACTGCCGAGAAGCCCTTGGTCTGCTCCATGCGGCCATCGACGTCGACAACGTAATCCGTGCCGAAGCGTGGAATTCCGAGGTAGTCGAGCGCGCCGCGCGTATAGGCGCCGGACAGCAGAAACCGGCCGTAGGTGTCGGTGGTGCCCGGCCCGAAGAGATCGGCCCATTTCTGGCGGTATTCGACACCGGAACTCAGCGCATAGCCATAACCGGTCTTCGCGGTGAGCCCGTCATTGATCTGGTGCAGCGCGGCGCTGCCATGAATGATACCCCAGGAGGGGAGGTAACGGGCCTGCGCTACGATATCAGGCATCCGCTGGCCGGCATAGGCGGACCAGACGCCATCCGCAGTCCGGCGTTCGTTCGCATCCTCAACCGATACCGAAAGGCTGCCTGACTTGCCGAACAGATGGGTGTAGGCAAAGAGGTTCAACGTCCGCTGCGAGGCGTAGCCACCCATATAGGTGTAGCCGGGCGAAAAATCGAAGAAGGACGGGTGGCGGCCGGCGGTGTAGCCTGCTGCCTTGATCCAGGCCTGATCGACATGGGCGGTGTGGTCGAAGCGTTCACCGCCACGCGCGTTTGCGGCGGTGAGGGTGGGGGAGAATCGCCAGGAGAAGTAGGTGATCAACGGAGTCTCGATCACCTTGGTTACGGTCATGAATCCCATGCGCGGGTCAACCCGCGAGGTCGTCCGGTCAGCGTCGCGGTCGAATTTCAGCTTGTCGTAGAAGGCAACCGGATTGCCGAGCACACGCGTTGTCTCGATGTAGAGGTCCTTTTCGGCCATGTCGGCCCGAACCTCGGCGATGAGATCGATGGTTGTCTTGAGGCAGACGTCAGTGCCCGGCAGTCGGATGAACCCCGGACCGTACTCGGGACAGGCGCGGAGCGGCTCTGCCTGGCCAGGAAGCGAAGGCTTCAGATCGCCTGCAAGTGCCCGACCCTGCGGAAATTGCTGGATCATCACGGCAAGTGCGGCACAGGTGATTGCTTTGATCCTCGCCAAGACAGCATCCTTGATCTTCGGCGTAAGACGCCTGAACGCGAAACTCCGAAAATAATCGCATAGCCCTTCTTAAGCATGACTTAACACTAATCATGTGTGAAGCGGGTCGATTTTGAGGTGTTTCAGATCTGTTAAGAATAGTTTATTTGCATTAACCAATCGTATTAATTTAATAGAACTTAATTTATGCATTATTTATTTCTCGTTTTAACGTGTATTAATCTTGATTTGTCCAGATAAATTGGTTAAATATTCTATCTAAAATTAACGATTAATATTTCATTTACTTGCTTGTTCTCGTTTTATCGATGATGGTCCGGGAGAGCCGACGGAAGATTGGCCCCATTGATCGAACAGGACAGGAGTTCACTTCATGCGTATCCGTTTTGCCGCCGCCCTCATTGCCACCGTCATCGCCGCCCCGGCCTTCGCCGGTGATATCGAGCTTTATCAGGAGGGCCGTTCCAACTGGGCTGCGGTCAACCAGTACAACCGCAGCAACTATTTCATGGTCCATCAGAAGGGCATCGATGCCAACGGCAACAACTATGCCGCTGCGGCACAGTCCGGTCGCCGTAACGAGGTGAACGCTGCCCAGTCGAGCTTCACCGACAACGAACTCGGCATCACCCAGTCCGGTCGCGATAACTATGTGACGGCGTTCCAGTCGGCTGCGGGCTTCAACGGCTTCTCGGTCACGCAGAACCGTCGCCGCCGCTAAGCGCGGGGGGCTGGCCCCCACCGTCTTGCCGCGCGCCCGATCGCGCGCGGTCCTTTCTTACTGATGAGGTGTTCCCATGCGCAGGTTTGCCCTGACCGCTGCCGCTCTCGTGCTGTCCGCCGTTCCGGCTCTGGCGCAATCCGCACTCCGGATTGACATGGGAAACACCGTGAATGTGCTCGAACTCGACCAGTATCAGGCCAAGAACGAGCTTTATCTGCGCCAGACGGGCAAGAAAAACATCGCCCGTATCCGCCAGAGCGGCGCAGCCAATTCCGCTGAAATTCACCAGACGGGTCGCAGCAATTCGGCCAGCCTCTGGCAGGTCGGAACAGGCGCGAACACCGCCCAGATCAACCAGTATGCAACGGTTGCTGAAGCGTCCGGAAAGACCAGCCGGGTATCGCGTGCGATGGTGGTGGATGGGTCGGATACAAGCTATCTCAGCGCATATCAGAATGCCGGCGTCAGTATTCTTCAGATCACGCGCGATCCACAGCCCTATGGGCGCCTCGGCCGCCGCTAAAAAGCGCTGCGTTTTGGTCTTTCGGTGTGATTATCAGCCGTTGCCGGCGCTGGCTTTCGCCCGCAAATACGGCCGGCGTTGCAGCAAAACAGTCATTGAAGGTTCATCGAGACGCGATTAGCGTTCGCCCGCATGGTTCGTTCGGCAGACTGGCGTGGGCCAGCCCGGTCGCGCCAGCAGGTTTGCCCACGGGGAGATGGCCCATGACCAACAAGACCTTCGCTTTCGCCGCCGGCGTTCTCACCCTCGCGGGCGGCCTCATGCTGTCCGCCGGCAGTGCCAGCGCGCTGACGATGCAGGAGTGCAGCGCCAAGTATAATGCCGCCAAAGCCGGCAATGCGCTTGGTGGCCAATCCTGGAATGACTTCCGCAAGAGCCAGTGCAGCGACGATGCCCCGGCCGCCGCAGCGCCGAAGGCTCAGCAGGCCGCGCCGGCCGCCCGGCAGACGACGGCCCCCGCTGCCAAGCAGCAGGCCATGCCGGCTTCCAACGCGGTGTTTCCCCGGTCGATCGACCGCAAATATGCGACCGAAACGCCGGCGAAGCAGCGCATGAAGACCTGTCTCGACCAGTACAATGCCAACAAGGCCAATGGCGGCAATGGCGATCTGAAGTGGATCCAGAAGGGCGGTGGCTATTACAGCCAGTGCAACACCCGGATGAAGGCGCTTCAGGGCTGATTTCAGCCAGAGCATCCGTTGAAAGCGCGGCCTGGTGCCGCGCTTTTTTTGTCAGAACAATTTTGGAATCAGCCGACCGGTGCGGGTCATGTAGGCCCGATACTCCTCGCCGAAGGTTGCGACCATCATCTCCTCCTCGGCCCGGACGCGCAGCAGATAGAGTGCGCCAAAGCCGATGATTCCCGAAAGTCCGCCGACCCAGTTCGGCAGCAGCAGCGCCTGCGCAATCGCCATCAGCCAGAAGGCGGTGTACATCGGGTGGCGGATCGTCCGGTAAACGCCGTCCGTGATCAGTTTGTGATCCTGCCGCATCTGGAGGCTGACGGACCAGTTGCGCCCGAGTGCCTTGTGGGTGAGGTGGAACATCACAAGCGCGGCTATGGCGATTGCGATGCCAAGCCAGGAGAGCGGCACGCTGAAATCGCGGCGCGCGACGGCCGGAAAGCCGAAAATGACATAGAGAAACGGAAAAATCCCGAGCCCGGTGATCGAAATCATCAGACGGGTCCGCTCGCTGGTATCCATGGCATTGAAGGCAACGGGGGTTTTTTTCGAGCGGCGGTCATGGGGGATACGCAGGGCATACCAGCCCACCGCAAGGCACACCCAGGCCAGCTTGGCGATCATCGGGGTCACAACCGTCTCCGTCTATGGCTTTGCGCGCGACGTGGCCTGCGATTGCAGGGCCATGCGACCGGCTTCGGTCAATCCACCATTGTCGTCAAGCATGGACATGGCGCCATCGGGTGATTCGGTGAGTGTTTCCAGCGTAAAGGGGCCGAAGGCCATCATCTGCATGTCGTAATTGGCGCGGAAGTCGTTCGCGTTGACGAACTGGTTATGCAGGCGAAAGAAGTTGCGTTCCAGTCGGCGGTAGCGATCCGGTCTGACCATCGACCGGAACCGGACTGTGCGCGTATGTGCCGGCGGAGCGTTGATGCCGAGAGCCGCAACGGGTTCGGATTTGTAAAAGTTCATCACATCGTTGAGGGCCTGAAAATCGACCCAAAGGACCTGGCCGGATTCTGCGGCGCGGGCGGCATCGCCCCTCAGTCGCACCGCCTTGCGATGAAAGCCAATTTTCAGCACCGAGGACCCGACTGACGCAAAACGCACCGGGCGGGTGTAGCCCCGGTCGAGCAGTTTTGCGATCAGATGCAGCCCCAGTACTGCCCCGAGACTGTGGCCGATGATGAGGAGTTCACCCTCCTGCGGCGCAAGTTCATCGGCGAGTTCGTCGAGCCTTGTCTCGACCTCAGGCGTTGGCTGACGCACCAGCGCCGCTGCGTGGATCCAGTCATCGAGCAGGTGATCGAGATAGAGCCGGTTGCCGATGAACGGCAGTAAAATCGCGAATGTCACCATCGCGGCCAAAGCACGCAGCGGCGTGCCGATCCCCGGAATGAAGCCGGTGACGAACCAGGCAGCGGCGGCGATGATCGTCAGCAGGATCGCGGGATAGAGAAAGAACAGGGCATAGCGCCAGGCTGAACCGACATAACGGACGAGGGCACCATGGGCGGCAAAGTCGAAAAGGCTTGTAATTCCAAGCGGAAACCGCGTCAGCCAGCTGCGTTTTCGCTCTGTCGTGATCAGGTCATCCCAGCGGAAGATGCGATGGCTTGCTTCGGTTTGCCAGTCAGGGCCCGCCAAGGTCACGGCCCATTGCACCTGGGATGTCGTTTGCCTTGCGCCGGGCGCAACCGTGCCGCTGAGATGCCAAACCGCAAGAAAACGTGCAAAATCCCGAGAGGCCTTCGCATGGGCCTCATCGGGAGGGATGGGGTGATATCCGCCGAGCTGAACGACGATCCGGCGCCTTTTCAGGCTGGTCTCAGTCACCAGCCGAAGGCTCGGAGGCAACCGCCGAGAGCGCGCCGGAGGGCAGGCGCGAGATCCCGTCGTTCATGGAGCGAATGCCATTGATGAAGTCGGGCGGCATGGCCATGGTGCCAGGCGTCTTCAGGCCCATGTGATGGGCGATGTCGGCGACAAAGGCGTTGCAGTTATAAAGAACCGCATGCCACACCGGCGAACTTGCCTGAAGCTTCCGAATGAACGCACTAACGTTCTGATACTCGGCGGGGGTCAGGTAGATACGGTAGCTTGCCGTCACATACTGGTCTTCAGTGTCGCCATCGCTGGCGCCGGTTTCCGACGGAACGGGAACGATATGGCCGAGCGACCACGGGGCGACGTCATCGCCCGCAGGGTGGAGACCAGCGACCTTGCTCGAAACGATGCGACCGTTCGAGCCCAGCTTGCCGAACACGACGAAGGTGTGGCCGTAGCTCATCGCATAGCGCGAGCGGAAGTCGATGAAATAACCGGTTCCCTTGGCTGCAGCCTTTTTCTGGGCTGAACCGGAACTCAGGGTCGATGTGAAAGCAGGATCCGGGGGGCGGCTCTCACAGCCTGCGAGCACCATGGTCAGGCCGAGAATGGCAACAGGGGCGAGGCGAAAACCGGGGATGAGTTTGGCAAACATGCGGAACTGATCTGCTTAATGCGCTCGGAAAGGGAATGCCCGGAACCGGACACGGAAATTGCAAATACGCGCGCACACCGGAATTTGACCCAAAGGGCCACTCATTCCGCAAGGTGGGGAAGCCAGGCCAGCAGGAAAGCCCGCAAGCCTGGCCTCAGGGGATTAGCCCTTGGTAACGACCGGAGCAGAGACGACGCCCTTGCCCTTGCCCTTGCCCTTGCCCATGGTGCCGCAAGCGCTGACGCTGAAAGCGACCAGCAGGGCAACCGCAACCATCGAAATCTTCTTCATGATTTAGTCCTCGCGAGTGAGATTCATGCGCTGCGCCGCCACCCGGCAGATGCCGGTTGCAGCAGCAACGCAAGGCACCCTACAACAGAATTAACCACAATCTAGTGACAAAAGCGCAACAGACACGAAAAGTCGTCACGTATTCAAAGAGTTACTGAATCGTTAATTGAGAGACATCAAAATGCCGGCGGCCAGCCCTGAAAGACTGTCGCCGCCGGCAGCAAATATTGCTCAGGCTTTGCCTGTTTTGATCCCCTTTTCGGCCAGTAAACCTTGCAATTCACCGGCCTGGAACATTTCCCGCGTGATGTCGCAACCGCCGATGAACTCGCCCTTGACATAAAGCTGGGGAATGGTCGGCCAGTTGGAATACGCCTTGATACCTTCGCGGATGGCGCCATCATCAAGAACGTTGATGCCCTTGTAGGGTACGCCGAGGTAGTCGAGAATCTGCACGACCTGCCCGGAAAACCCGCACATGGGGAACTCAGGGGTGCCTTTCATGAACAGCACCACATCGTTGGCCTTCACTTCCGAATCAATCCGGCTGTTGACGTCGCTCATTGTCATCTCCTTGCCGGGTTCAAGGTCCGGCTTCTGCCTGTGAATATAGGGGCGCGTGTCGGTTTTGAATACCGCCCCGTTGCCATAACCTGACGGATCAGGTTGCGGGTTTGAGCAATTTTGCGAGCCGGAGAACCGCCAGAGTGTAGCCCTGCGTGCCGAAGCCGGCCATCACAGCATCGGAGCGGTGAGAGACATACGAATGGTGGCGGAAGGCCTCGCGCTTGTGAACCTGCGAGATATGAACCTCGATGACCGGTCCCTCGAACGTGTTCAGGGCATCCAGAAGGGCCACCGATGTGTGCGTGAACGCGGCAGGATTGATGATGATGCCGCCGGCTGTTTCGCGTGCCTCGTGAATCCAGTCGATGAGTTCGTATTCGCGGTTCGACTGGTGAAAGCGGACCTCAAGATTGTGTTGCCGTGCCAGGGTCCGGCATTCGGCCTCGACATCGGCGAGGGTTTCGTGGCCGTAGATATGAGGCTGGCGTTTGCCCAGAAGATTGAGATTCGGGCCATTCAGAATGTAGATCAGGCGTGACATCGCAGGGGTCTCCGGGGCTTCAAACGAGCGGAACGGTCAGCATTTCGATGACGGCGCGGCTGTCGGGGCGAGTGCCGTACCACCAGGCGAAGGCTTCGACGGCCTGTTCTGCCAACATGCCAACGCCATCGGCGAGGCGGGCGCTACTGTTCGCCTCTGCGCTTTTCAGGAATGGTGTCTTTCCCTTGCCGTAGTTCAGGTCATAGGCCAGCACCGCCTCGCGGAAGATGGAGGCGGGCAGGGCGAGGCTCTGGCCAGACAGCGCGGCAGAGGTCGCGTTGAGCACCACGTCGAAGCGGCGGCCATCCAGCCCGTCGAGGCCCACGGCCTCGATCTTGCCGAAGCCCGCGAATCGCGCCGCCAGATCGTCCGCACGGGAAAGGGTGCGGTTTGCGATGGTCAGCGTGCCTGGCTTCTGATCGAGAAAAGGGGCAAGGCAACCGCGCACCGCGCCGCCGGCACCGAGAATCAGGATGCGTTTTCCCTCGAGCGGGACATTCAGGTTCTGCTGGATGTCGTTGACGAGGCCGATGCCGTCGGTGTTCTGGACGAGAATGTCGTCGCCCACGAACTTGTAGGTGTTGCAGGCGCCGGCGATTTCCGCTTCCCGCATCCGCTTTGTGCTGGCGGCATAAGCGTCGAGTTTGAACGGGGCGGTGATATTACCGCCGCGCGCACCACTGGCCCGGAAGGCCATGAATGCCTCGTGGAAACCATCGAGCGGCGCTTCGATCCGCTCGTAGGTCAGGTCGATCCCGGCCTGTTCAGCGAATCGGTGGTAGATCTGCGGCGATTTTGAATGCTGGACTGGATTGCCAAAAATCGCGAGGCGGTCCGTCATGACGGGCTCCATATGGGCCGAGACCGGCCAATCCTTAGAGGGATGTTATTCCGCGCGGGTCGTCAGGGCGAGGGCGTGCAACTCGCCGCCCATGCGGCCCTTGAGCGCGGCATAGACCATCTGGTGCTGCGCCACCCGGCTCTTGCCCCTGAAGGCCGGAGAGACGACGGTCGCGGCGTAATGGTCGCCATCGCCGGCGAGGTCGCGGATTTCCACGGTCGCATCGGGGAAGGCCTCGCGAATCAGGGTTTCGATATCTGCAGCTTTCATTGCCATGATCAGGTCCTCACACGCCCTCGGCCATATAGGCGGGCAGCCAGTGTTCATGCGCTGCGGACAGCGCGGCAACGGATACGGGGGCGATGCCCGGCAGGCGCAGCGAATCGCCGCCTGTCGCGCCAATAATCCGAGCCGGCACGCCGGCGGCGGTGGCCTCTGACAGGATGCGTTGCGCTTCGTCGACGCCGGCCGTCAGGATGTAACGGGCTTGATCCTCGCCGAAGAGTGCGGCGGGTTCGGAAAGTCCCGGGGGCAGGGCGGTGATGGCGGCGCCACGATTGCCGGCCATCGCCATTTCGGCCAGCGCAATGACAAGACCGCCGTCCGAGAGATCGTGGACGGCGCTGACGCGGCGTTTCAGCACGAGATCGCGTACGAAATCTCCGTTTCGCTTTTCAACCACGAGATCGACCGGGGGCGGCGCGCCCTCTTCCGAACCGCAGCAGATGGCAAGCCAGGCGGAGGCCGCCAGCCAGCCCTCGGTCTTGCCAATGAGGATGATGGTTTCGCCGTCTGCCTTGAAGCTGATCGATGCCGAATCGGCGACATCCGCCAGCAAGCCGACGCCGCCGATGGTCGGAGTCGGCAGGATCGCGCGGCCCAGTGTTTCATTGTAGAGCGAGACGTTGCCTGAAACGACCGGGAAATCGAGTACGCGGGCGGCTTCACCGATGCCTTTGATGGCGAGCGCGAACTGGCCCATGATTTCGGGCTTTTCGGGGTTGCCGAAGTTCAGGTTGTCGGTCAGCGCGATCGGCAGGGCGCCGGTGGCGGTCAGGTTGCGCCAGCATTCGGCAACGGCCTGCTTGCCCCCCTCGAAGGGATCGGCCTCGACATAGCGGGGCGTCACATCGGAGGTGAGTGCAAGACCCTTCGGCCCATCGTTGACGCGAACCACGGCGGCATCGCCGCCCGGCTTCTGCACGGTATTGCCGAGAATAAGGTGGTCATACTGTTCCCAGACCCAACGCCTGGAACAGAAATCGGGCGAACCGATGAGCTTGACGAGGGCGGCAGCGCTATCTGGCGCCTTTTCCGCAGCAAGCCTGGCGATGGTTGGCGCCAAAGCTGCATTGTCAGGCCGCTTTTCCGGCGTCACCCAAGGGCGGTTGTACTCGGGGGCCTGATCGCCGAGATCCTTGATCGGCATATCGGCCTTCACCTCGCCCTTGTGCTTGATGACGAAGCGGAGGGTGTCGGTCGTATGGCCAACGACCGCGAAATCGAGGCCCCAGCGGGTGAAAATGTCGCGCGCTTCCTGCTCCTTCTCCGGATGCAGGACCATCAGCATCCGCTCCTGGCTTTCCGAGAGCATCATTTCATAGGCGGTCATGCCGGGTTCGCGGCAGGGCACGTTGTCGAGAATGAGTTCGACGCCGAGATCGCCCTTGGCGCCCATTTCAACCGCCGAGCAGGTGAGGCCCGCCGCGCCCATATCCTGAATCGCGACGACACACCCCCTGGCCATGATCTCAAGGCAGGCTTCCAGCAGGAGCTTTTCGGCGAAGGGATCGCCGACCTGAACGGTGGGACGCTTCTCTTCGGAATCGGCATCAAATTCTGCCGAGGCCATGGTGGCGCCGTGGATGCCGTCGCGCCCGGTTTTCGAGCCGAGATAGACGATGGGCAGGCCGACGCCGGTGGCTTCCGAGGTGAAGATCAGATCCTTCTTCGCGATGCCGACGGCCATGGCATTGACGAGGCAATTGCCGTTGTAGCGCTCGTGAAAGCCGACCTGTCCGCCCACCGTTGGCACACCGAACGAATTGCCGTAACCGCCGATGCCAGCGACAACGCCATGCACCAGATGGCGGGTCTTGGGGTGGTCCGGCGCGCCGAAGCGCAGGGCATTGAGGCAGGCGATGGGCCGGGCGCCCATGGTGAAAACATCGCGCAGAATGCCCCCGACGCCTGTCGTCGCGCCCTGATAAGGCTCGATATAGGACGGGTGATTGTGCGATTCCATCTTGAAAACAACGACATCGCCATCGCCGATATCAACGACGCCGGCGTTCTCGCCCGGACCGTGGATGACGCGGGGCCCCTTGGTTGGCAGGGTCTTCAGATGCACCTTCGACGATTTGTATGAGCAATGCTCGTTCCACATCGCCGAGACGATGCCGAGTTCCGTGATCGTCGGCTCGCGTCCCATCAGCGCCAGGAAGCGCGCGTATTCATCGGGCTTCAACCCATGTTGGGCAACGAGTTCGGGCGTGATTTTCGGTTCGTTCGGGATCATGGCAACCTGACGGGAAAATTCCTGCCCCTCTTAATCGCCTGGCGGGGAAATCGCCACTGATTCTTGTCAGCCTGTCACGCCCTCGCGGCTTTTGGCCACGCGGTAGTAGGCCCAGAGAAGACGCGCGGCCACCGCACGCCAGGGCGACCAAGCCTCCGCCAGTGCGGAAAGCGCCTTGGCCGAGGGGCGATTTTCAAGACCAAACGCCAGCTTTGCCGCCTCCTGAAGGGCAAGATCGCCGGATGCGAAGACATCCGCGTGGCCGGCATAGAACATCAGATAGATTTCCGCCGTCCAGGGGCCGATCCCCTTGACGCTGACCAGTGCGGCGGTCGCATCGGGGATCGGCATGGCGTGGAGATCGTCAATGGGCAGGGCGCCGGATGCGACCGCTTCGGCGATGGCACGCAAAGTTCGTATCTTGGAGCCGGACAGGCCGCAGCGGCGCAGCGCGGCATCGTCGGTGGCGAGAATCGCGGCGGGTTCAACGGTGCCGAGGCCGGCTTCCGTCTTGCTCCAGATGGCATCGGCGCTGGCAACGGAGAGTTGCTGACTGATGATGATCTTGCAGAGGCCCACGAAGCCGGGGCGGTGTCTTCGTAGCGGAATGGGGCCTGCCAATGCGATTGCAGGCCGAAGGCGCGGATCAATCCGGCCAAGGTGTTCTATTGCCTCTTGAATGTCGGCCTCGGTCTGGATGATTCTCATGGCTGCTCCACTCCGGGGCTGATCAGACCGCCGTGTGCTTTGCCATGCAACCCGTTTTCCGCTTCGCGCCTAGCCCGAATGGACATCTCCATCTCGGCCATGCGTTCTCGGCGCTCTTGAATGCCGAAGCCGCGCAGGCCGTGGGCGGGCGCTTTCTTGTTCGGGTCGAGGACATCGACCAGGCGCGGTGCACCCCTGAGCTGGTTCAGGATGCGCTCGACGATCTTCGCTGGCTGGGGCTGTCATGGGAGGAGCCGGTGCTCCGCCAATCGACACGTTTTCTGGCCTATGCGGCGGCTCTGGACCAGCTCTGGTCGCGAGGGCTTCTCTATGCCTGTGCCTGTACGCGGCGCGATATCGAGGCCGATGCGATCACGCGCGCCAGGGGCGCGCCGCCCCCGCGTGATCCGGACGGAGCTCTCATCTATTCCGGGCGCTGCCGGAGCTGGGTGCGAGGGCCCATGCCGCCCCTCGGTCTGGGGGTTGCGTTGCGGCTCGATATGGCGCGGGCGCTTGAAGGCGTGACGCTCCCGCTCACATGGCATGATGCGGATGCGGGGGTTCAGGCGGCTGATCCAGCGCGTTGGGGGGACGTTGTGCTCGCGCGGAAGGACACGCCGACGAGCTACCACCTCGCCGTTGTCCTCGACGATGCCTTCCAGGGCGTGACTGATGTGGTGCGTGGAAAAGATCTTTTCGCAGCAACCGAGATCCATCGGCTGCTCCAGGTGCTGCTTGGTTTGCCTGAGCCAAGCTACCGGCACCATCCGCTCATCACCGATGCGGATGGCCACAAGCTGGCCAAGAGCCGGTTTTCGACGCCGCTGCGGAGTTTGCGGGCGGAGGGAGTGATGCCTGAAGCGATCAGGGCCTCGTTGGGGTTCGCGCTATAGCGTTGCCGCATGTCTTGACGCGGACTGGTGCACCTCGGTTGAGATGCGCGCTAGCGCGCCGTCACCAGCCAGACGAACAAGGTCGTGGTGGCGACCGCGAACACGGAAGAGATCAGGATGGCGCCCGATGTAATGCCTTGTGCGAGGCGGTAACGTTCGGCCAGCAGGTAGGCATTGACACCGCAGGGGCAGGCGGCCAGCACGGTTGCAACGCCCACCCACAACGGATCAATGCCCAGGACGAAGGTGCCGAGGCTGAAGACCAGGATCGGGAAGACCAGCAGTTTCAATGCAACAACGATTGCCAGCAGCCAGGTCTCTCCGCCAAGGCCGTAGCGCGCCAGCCCGGCGCCCATTGCAAAAAGGGCGCAGGGCGCTGCCGAGTCACCGATGAATTTCAGGGTGGCCAAAGCCGGTGCCGGGATGGAAAGCCCCGTCTGGCGAAAAGCGGCGCCGACAAAAATGCCAATCAGGATCGGGTTGGTGGCGAGCTTTTTCAGGATGGTCAGGCCGACCGATCCGCTTGCGCCGGTCGATTCGATCCGGAGCATGGCCAGGGTCATGGTGATCGGCAGGTTTACCGCGACGAGCAGGAAGAGCGGGATGGCGCCCGCATCACCGAACACGCGCAGCACCATCGGAATGCCCATCAGCACCATATTCGACTGCACCGCCGTGAAGCCGATGATGGCACTTTCCTGTTGTCCACGTGTGAAGGTGTGCGATGCAATCCGCGTCTGCGCAACCCAGATCAGGCCAAGGCTGATGAAATAGGATGCCCAGAAGGCCCAGGGCGGGCTTGCCGGCAGAGGGGCCGTGGCCAGGGTGCGGAACAGCATCAGCGGAATGGCGATCATGAACACATAATCGGCAACACCGTTACCGGTCTCTTCACGCACCAAACCGGTCCGAATTGCGGCCCAACCGATCAGAATCAGCGCAAAAATGGGGAAAACGGTCAGGAAGGATTCAAGCATCGCCAGTTTCCGCCGCCGATATACGGCATTTTATCGATCCCGTTGGCCGCCATTTAAACTCCGTCCGCTACATCTTTTCGCGGATGGGGGCGCTGGCCGGACAAGCAGGGCAAGCGCGGCATTGTGGGAGTTTTTCAATGACGGGACAACGTGAAAAGTCGCGTGGTACGAGTGGCGCTGCTCTGGCTGAACGGCTGGCGGACATGGCGCATGAGCTGCGCTCGCCGCTCGGTGGCATCGATGCGATGATCGAGCTACTCGCTTCGACCAAGCCGAACGCCGAACAGGAGCGTTTGATCTCCGGGCTCCGCGCAGCCTCGGCGCATATGCGTTCGCTGGCGCGCGAAGTGATCGTGCCCGGTGCTGAACCGCGGAGTGAGGCAACGCAGGTGGGCGTGGTGCTCCAGCAGTTTTCGGTCGCGGGGGTCGCGCGTGCCCGCGCGCGCGAGCTACTGTATATGCAGGAGGTCGCTTCTCCGTGCGAAACCGCGTTGGTGGGAAGCGGCGTCGTCTTGCGTCAAATGCTCGAAAATCTGGTCGATAATGCCTTCCGACATGCGGAAAAGGGCGTAGTTTCACTCAGGGTCACGCCGGCTCTCGCCCCCGATGGCGCGCCGGTCGTCCGCTTCGATGTTCTGGACGAAGGCCCGGGCCTGACGACCGAACAGGCACAGCGCATTTTTGCCCGTGGTGTAACGCTCGATGACCGGTCCAGTGGTTCCGGCCTTGGCCTTGCGATTGTCGCCAAACTCGCTGCCAGCCACGGCGGCACGTGCGGCGCCTCGCCGCGCCCGGACCGGCCCGGCGCCATGGTCTGGTTCACGTTGCCGGTGATCGGGTATTGCGAAGCTGCCAAGGATGAACCTGCGACCGCAACCCACATCAACGCCGGTCGTCCGATCCTGCTGGTCGATGACGATGCAACGGGGCGTCGCCTGCTCCGGACCGTGCTCGATCACCTCGGGTTCGAGACTCGGGAAACCGAATCGCCGCGTCAGGCCCTCGAATGGCTGGAAACCGGCTCGTTTGCGGGCGTTTGCACCGATATTTCCATGGCGGAAATGAATGGGTTCGAATTCATCGCGGCCGTTCGGTCCCTGCCGGGCGAAGCGGCCCGTCTCCCCGTCATCTCGGTATCCGGGCATACGTCCGCCGATGATCATGCGGCGCTGAAGGCTGCTGGCTGCGATGCCTGGGTGGACAAGCCGCTGACCATTCACGAATTGCGCAAGGCCTTGCGGGCGACGGGATTGCTGTCTGTCCATCGCTGCGCAGCGTAAGACCGCAGCAGACCCGGAGCGATTTCAGCGCCGCGGCGCCGGCGTCGCGGCGACCGTCGCTGCTGCGCCGGGCGCCTTCTTGAGGATCTGGTCGATTTGCTCGCGCTGGCGTTTGAACTCCGCCAGTTGCGGGCCTTCGAGTTCACGCCCGCGCGGCAGCTTGATAGCCAGAGGATCGACATGGCGCTCGTTGATCATCACCTCGTAATGCAGATGCGGACCGGTCGACAGGCCTGAACTGCCGAGATAGCCGACGACCTGCCCCTGCCGGACGCGGACGCCCGCCGTGATACCGCGCCCGAAGGCCGACATGTGGTTGTAGGTCGTCACATAGCCATTGGTGTGTTGCACCTCGACGCGGCGACCATATCCCGAATCCCATTCGGCAAAGCGCACCGTGCCATTGCCGGCCGCCATGATGGGCGTGCCGATGCGGGCTGCCCAGTCAACCCCGTTGTGCATCCGCCAGTACCCGAGAATCGGATGGCGACGGCTGCCAAAGGTGGAGCGCAACTCGCCTTCAGCGATCGGTTTGCGAATCAGGAATTTCTTGGCCGAGCGTCCCTGATCGTCGAAATAATCGACAACATCATCTTCCGGCAGCGGAAACCGGAAAAATTTCCGCGTCTCCCCGCTGAGCGTCACGCTCAGCATCAGCAATTCCGATGGATTGTCCGTGTCATCGTTGGAGATCAGAACTTCCATGGCATCGCCCGGCGCAACCGCCCGTTGCAGGTCGACATCGAAGAACAGCACCCGCACCATGTCGTCGATCATCTGGACCGGAACGTTATGCTTGCGGGCGGTTTCGTGCAGGCTCTGGAACAGGGTGAACCCGCCTTCGCTTTCACCGTCCTCGTCATCCGCCTTGCGGGCGGGGGCGGCGGGGCGCGCGGTGTCGATGAGCGAGAACGTGCCGTCGTCCCGCCGCCCGGTGGCGGCGATCCGCGCGTCCTCGGCATAAAGATCGATCCGGACGACGGATTTTGCCGCACCAGGTTCAAGAGCCTGAAGCGCGATCTTCAATCGTTTGCCGCCGTCAATCTGTTGCCCCGAGCGTGACAAGAGCTTCACGATCTCGCGCGACTGGGCCTGGGTGAGCCCCAGGGCACGCAATTGCCCCTCGGCGCTGTCGTCGTTCTTCACGGTCAGCGCGCGCTCCTCGATGGTGTTGCGGGCAAGGGCCGCGTCAAAGCGCGGGAATACCGAAATATTCTCCGGCACCATACGAACCACGAGCTTTGAGAAGGGTTCGCGCGCGTCGGTGCCAAATGGCATTACCGGCGGGGGGGCGACATTGCGCATTGCCTTGGCCAGAAGCATCTGGGCCGGCACGCTCGGCGCGGTGCGCCGGGCAGCAGCCAGGGCCTCGATCGCCTGCGCCCGCGCCTCTTCGTCATTCAGCCGGCTGCCGGCCAGCGGCGGCAACGGGCCGCTTTCCTCAAATGCCCGACTGTTCAGTGCCACATCGGCATCCAGCGTACTGGGCGGGGCGCCGTCAAAGGCGCGATCCTCGCTGGCATCGGCCACCAGCCGGCCGGCGTTGAACTTCGGAATGACATCGGCAAAGCCCAGCGATTCGAGCGCCAGCGGGCTGCTGATCTTGGTGAAGCTGGCGGGCCGGATCACGTCAGCGCCACCGCTCTTGCGCACAATGGGCGTGCGGTAGGTTTGCCGCGCGGCGATGATATCGGCCTTCTGGATCAGGCGGTCGCCCTTGCGACCGGCGACCAGCAGCTCGCCGATCAATTGGGAGGCAGTTTCGCGCGGCTTGATCATCTGGGGGCGTGCGATCTGCGCGCCGCGATGCTCAATGGCGCTGGTTGCAGCCGCAAGCATCAAGCCCATGCCGGCCATGCCGGTGAGAACCGTTCCGGCCAGCCAGCGGGCGGAAATGCGCCCCTTCGGCGGCAGGTCCGCGCCCTGGCTGAACCCCGGCAGGGCCGGTTCCATTCCAAGGTCAATGACATCGTAAGGCGGGAGCGCGCGTTGTGCGTACACGGTCGAGATATCCATTCCGGTAGGGCGGAAGCCGAAATCACGGGGTTTACCCCTGATTCCGACGCGGACGATCCTATCAGAGCGCCCGTGTGTGCGTCCACGCGCGTGTCGCCCACGCACGTAGAGGAGCCGCACTAGCCCGCCAGATGCGGCGATGTCGTGGCAAATGGGCTCAGGAGCAGTGAAAATCGGCTTCAAAGGCTTCCGATTGAACCCCAAATGGTGCGGCGCAAAAAAGTTTTAGCGCTCATCTGCCGAAAAATGCCCATTTTTATGCGTTTTCCAGGGGATGCGTGTGCGGCGCAAAAAAAATCGAAGTTTTTTGAAAAAAGCCCGTTGACACCTGACGAAAGGCGGCGCTATACAGCCGCCATGTTGACGCGCTGCTTCGGCGGCGCCGGCGACGCTTCCTCTGAACGACGAGTTGGTCCAAGACCTGGCTCTTCCGGGACGAGAAAGTTGTTGCCCTGCTGTTTGGCAATTGAAGACGAGAAAGAGAAACGTGGACGGCGAGGTTCTTGCGGGCAAGGGCGAAAGAACGCTTGTTGTTGATACGAAGGTGGGTACGCTTGGTGTTCTTAGCGGGAGTGTGGGAGTCAGGGGTAGCAACGGTCAAAATCTCACCCTTCTTGGCACCACGACGGATCTCAACACCGACAGTGCGGGAAGAACCATAAGCGGAGTACTTGCGCTTGGCAATGTTCAACACATTGTTAGGCTCAGCAGTGAATCCAACACCAAGATCGTTGCGACCAGCACGGGCGAAAGCATTGTGCTTACGGGTGATCTGGAAGACCACATCAGAGGTGGCAAGGGGCAAAGCAGCGCTGTCGTGGTTAACCTTAGACATTTCTGTTCTTCTTCTTTCCATTCATTCACACGCATCATTTTCATTCCATCATACAAACCATCTCTTGTCAGCTTCCTCCTCTTCACTCACAAAATACGAAACTTTTTTCACTTCCATCGTTTCTTCATTCCTGCCTTCTCGTCGCTTCTTATCCCATTATTTACCAATTATTATCGTCATAGTCCTCTCATACTACCATTATTATAGGCTTTCATCGCCTAATGATCCATTATAATGACTCTTATTTCATTTTCGATAGTTTTTTCGCTCATTCATCTCAATCGCTCTCAAACCTCCCATTCCGACTTCCAATAATTCTAATACGCGGTATTAAGCTCGTTTGAGACCAAACTTGGAACCAAGTTTACAACGTACAGTTGAGTGCAGGACTGTCGATAGGTTTCCGAAGGCTGACGGGCAGCAGGCAGTGGTCAAAAAAAATTTGCATTTTTTTTTTTGCAGAAGCCAGTGGTGGGATGAATTGACTCTTCTGTCTCCTCCCTACCCACATTAACAGGAAATTGGACCTGCGAACAGCATTGTTGGAGACAAATGAGAGGAGTCGTGACTTGTCTGTTTGAAAAACATTGACTGATCTGTAGCTTGGTCAAATGGATTTAAATTAGCTCAAGACAATTGTAAAATGAAATGAAGATTCTGGTGGAGGCATTCAAGGGTTCTTTTCAACAGCAAAAGCAAATATTGGTGAACTAAGTTAAATGGATAATAGCGAGGGTGACTGCAATCTTCTGGTCTCGCTGGCAAGTGATTCTAGTATCCACGAATAGTGAGACTTGATTCAAGGTGAGACAAGCAAGAAGAGGATTTCTTAGTAGAATTAGCGAAAAGCCTCAATTAAGGTTGCACGTCGGCGATGTTAACATCGGCTCGAAGACAAATTTGCCAGAGATCGTTTTTTAAACGAGCCCGTGGACTGGGGAGTGCCAAGAGAGGCTATTCAACAGCTAAAGTACGCCACCAAATTGTTTGCTTTCACTTTTCGCTAAATCCCGGCTTGGCGCAAATTCTGAGCAGTGAGGAGGTGGTGAAATGATGGTAGTAGCGCTTGGGAATATATTTCTGACGGGAGGGAGTAGTCAGTGCGAGTGTTGAGGAGTACGAGTCAAAATGCGTTAATGAACTTGGCGACTGAAGAGTACATCTTCAACCACCTTGATGCAGCGCGACCGATCCTGTTTTTATGGCGAAATGGTCCAACGGTGGTGATTGGAAAGCATCAGAACCCGTGGAAGGAGTGCAAGGTAGCGGAGATGGAAGCACAAGGGGTGACTTTGGCGAGAAGGCGAAGTGGGGGAGGGGCCGTTTATCAGGACTTGGGCAACTCCATCTTCACTTTTCTCAATGCC
>JAIUNP010000016.1 GCA_020161975.1 Pseudomonadota bacterium | reverse complement strand
GAATCCATGTTGCCCGACGTGATGCCGAAAAAGACGTTCGGCTTGCCAAGTGCCTTGAACGCACTGGCATCCTTCCAGTCGGGCTGCGAAATGATGCCGACCCGAAAGCCCTGCGCTTCCAGAAGCCGCGCCACCAGCGCCATGCCGAAACTCGGATGGTCGATATAAGCGTCGCCCGTCACCAGAATGATGTCGCAGGAATCCCAGCCGAGCACGTCCATCTCCACCCGTGACATGGGGAAGAATGGCGCGGTGCCGAACCGGTGCGCCCAGTACTTCTTGTAGGAGAACAGCGGCTTTGCCGTGGGCACGACAACCCCGGCGGGAACGCGCTCAGGTGCCTTTATATCCGCAAGAGTGGGAGCGTGTTTGTCCATGCAGGAAATCCGAAATTGAGGCCCGGCCAGAATGCGGCGACCACTTTGACGGAGCAAGCACGCCCGGCGCCAAATTCGGGTTCTCTTTGACGGAAATCGCCCCGAAGGTCAAGGAATCCGGTCAATACTCAGCGTCACCCCGCATAACGCGGCTGCGGCAGCCCGGTGACGCCAAGGCCGTGGACCGCGAACAACCCGCCGGCATTCGGCTGACGCGCTTCAGTGCCCGGCGTCAGCCCTGCGGCGAGGCTGGTGACATAGAGGATGTCGAGTTTCGGCCCGCCGAACCATGGCCGCGAGGGCTTTTCGCACGGCATGTCGATTACCCGGTCAACGACGCCCGTCGGCGTGATGCGATAGAGTTGCCAGCCGCCGACCCCCGCCATCCAGTAACAGCCATCCGCATCCACCGTCGCGCCATCGGGCCGGCCCGCCACCTGCCGCGTATCGAAAAACACGCGGCGCTCACCGGGGGTGCCGGTAGCGGGGTCATAGTCGCAGGCCCAGATGGTGCGCACGCCGGGGTTGGAATCGGCGAGGTACATGGTCCGCCCGTCCGGACTGAAAGAGAGACCGTTGGTGGTGAAAATGCCGTCCCAGAAGGCCGTGACGCGGCCATCACCGTCGAGCCGGTAGAAGGTGCCCGTCGGTTCGGGCGGCCCCTGCCGCTTCATCGTGCCGAGCCAGAACCGCCCCTGCCGGTCCACGACGCCATCGTTGAAGCGATTGCCGGGCAGATGCGCCTCGGGATGCGCAATGACCTGCCGCGCACCGGTCGCTAGGTTCACACGCGTGATACCGGAGGTGAGTGCCAGCACAGGATCGCCGGACCGATCAAGCGCAAGGCAGCCCAGCGGTTCGTTGAACGCCCATTGCGCCAGCCGCCCGTCTTTCAGGCGATAGAGGATGCCCGCCGGAATATCGACAAAATGGAGAGCCTGCGTTGCTTCGTCCCAGAAAGCGCCCTCGCCCACCTCGGATTTGAGGTCGCAGATGCAAGTGATTTCAACGGCCATGTTCGGCCTCCGCTGCCTGAATGAGAGCCCTGATGTAGCCATATCCGAAGGCGAAGGCGACGCCGCGCTCATTCGGCCCGCTGATATGTGGCATGTGGTCGGGCATGAACATGTAGGGGTAGCCACAGGCACGGTAGGCCTTCATGCTTTCCCACATATCCATGCTGCCCTCTTCGGGGAAGGTCTCGCGGAACGAGAGCCTGCCCCCCGCGATATTGCGGAAATGGATATTGAACAGCTTGCCACGCGTGCCGAACCAGCGGATCACGTCGAAAATCTCGCGCGCCGGATCCTCCAGCATCTCGCCGACCGTACCCTGGCAGAAGTTGAGCCCGTGAAACGCGCTCTCCCGCATCATCACAAACTTTTGAAGCCCCTCGACCGTGCCCAGAACCCGCGTCACACCCTTGTAGCCCGGCGGCGTATAGGGGTCATGCGGATGGCAGGCGAGGCGCACACGGTATTCTTCAGCCACCGGCACGACCCGCTCCAGAAAATAGTCGATCCGCTCCCAGTTCGTATCCGCATCCAGAACGCCGGCGAGGCCGGGCGGAGCGGATTGGTCAGCAAGGTCCCAGCGAAAGGCTTCAGCCTGCGCACCACCGCGGCCCGCCTCCATCGGCGTGCGTGGAATGCCAATGATGTTGAGGTTGTATTTTGCCGCGGGAATGCCGGCGCGGGAAATATTTCGGATGAGGTTGCAGATGGAATCAATCTGCCGGTCGCGGTCCGGTCCGGCCGTGAGAATATCCGGGCTCTGCCCCTGCTCGATCGGTCGCGAGGACAGGGGAAGCTGCACCATATCATGCACGAGGCCGTAGGATTCGATCGTCTCCCGCAGACGCAGCAGGTCGTCGAGCGTCCAGTCATGCGGATTGCCCGCCGGGTCCTGGCAAAGATGCGTGATCCCAAGCTGCGCCCAGACCTCGAAATCCGTCTCATCGCGCGCCTGAAGCTGGGTCCCAAGCTTCATTTAAAATCTCCAAATATGAGAAAATTGCCCGTTGCAGGTTGTATGATGTCTGTCTAGTCTTCCGCAAACAAAATTCACCGGGAGGAGCACATGCAGATGAAATGTAAGGATGGCGCCCGTATCGGCGTTGCGATTCTGGCGGGCAGCCTGCTGGCAAGCACCGCGCTGGCCCAGAAGGCCACAGGCGAAGCCCCTGCCCTTGCCGCCCTGGTCAAGGAAGGCAAGCTGCCACCTGTGGCCGAACGCGTGGGGTCGGAGCCGGAAATCATCAAGCCACTGCAAAGCATCGGCAAATACGGCGGGCAAATCCGCTTCGGCCTGCGTGGCTCTTCTGACTATAATAACATCCTGCGCATGGTTTCCTCGCAGGGGCTGGTGCGCTGGGACCTCGGCTACACCACGGTGATCCCGAACGTCGCCCGGGCGATTGATGTGACCCCGGATGCGAAGGTCTTCACCTTCACCCTGCGCAAGGGCATGAAGTGGTCGGACGGAAAGCCGTTTACGGCCGATGACGTGATGTTCAACATGAACGACATCGTGCTGGCCGCTGCGCTCGCGCCGGTCAGCCCACGCTATTCTGCCGGCGGCAAACCGGTGGTGGTCGAGAAGGTCAATGACGAGACGGTGAAATTCACCTTCACCGAACCCTATGGGGATTTCCTCGCCGAACTCGCCTCCCCGCTCGGCCAGAACCCTGTGCTCTATGCGAAGCACTACTGCGCGCAGTTCCTGCCCAAGTACAATCCGAAGATTGACGAACTCGTCAAAGCCAACAACCAGACCGACTGGAAGGGCCTGTTCCAGTCCAAATGCGGCGATCTCGAAATTTCCGCCCGCTGGGGCAATCCCGAGCGTCCCACCCTCGATCCCTGGGTGATCAAGGAGCCCTACGTCGGCGGCGCCACCCGCGTCGTTCTCGACCGCAACCCCTACTTCTGGCAGATCGACACGGCGGGCAATCAGTTGCCCTACATCAACGAGCTTGTTGCCCCCATCGCCCAGGATGTGGAAAGCCTGATCCTCGACGCCATCGGCGGCAAGATCGACTTCCAGCTTCGCCATCTCGACGCGCCGGCCAACCGCCCGGTTCTCGCCCAGAATCGTGAGAAGGGTCGCTATGAGTTCTGGACGGCGAATGCGCCGGGCGGCTCGAACATGGTGATCGACTTCAACCTGACCCACAAGAACCCCGAACTCCGGGAGCTCTTCAACATCAAGGACTTCCGCGTTGCCCTCTCGGTCGGCATGGACCGCAAGGAGATCATCGAGACCGCGCTTCTGGGACAGGGCAAGCCCTGGCATCAGGGCCCATGGGAGGGCCACCCGAACTTCCACAAGCGGATTTCCACCCAGAACCTCGACTTTGACCCCGCCAAGGCCAATGCCCTGCTGGACAAGATCGGCCTGAAGGAGCGCGGCCCGGACGGGATGCGCATGTGGAAGGGCAAACCGCTGAAGTTCAAGATCGACGTGATCCCCACGCTGCAACCCGAGCAGGTGGACATGTTGCAGATCATCAAGCGGCAATGGGCGAAGATCGGCATCGACATGGATGTGAACTCGCTCGAGCGCACATTCTTCTATGAGCGCACCTCGAACGCCAACGACCATGATGCCGCCGTCTGGGGCGGTCAGGGCTCGTGGGTGCCGGGCGACATTCCCCAGCAGATCGTGCCGGTCCACCATGACAGCCGCTGGGGCATCCCGTGGGTGAACTGGTACAAGAGCGGCGGCAAGCAGGGCGAGGAGCCCCCGGCCTCGGTGAAAGAGCGGATGAAGCTCTACGACGATGCGCGCGCCACCGCCGATCAGGAGAAGCGCAGGGTGCTGATCGCGAAGATCGCCGACATCGCCGCGGATGAGTTCGAGGTGATGGGCGTCGCCACCAGCGCCCCGACCTTCGGCATCCGCAAGAAGAACCTGCGCAACGCGCCGGATGCGATGACAAACTCGTGGTACTGGCCCACCCCCGGCCCCTCGCTGCTCCAGCAATACTACTACGCGAACTGACGCGCCGGGGCACCGCCTGCACGGTCGGTGCCCCATTCTATCCTCCCGCGTGAGTGCAAAACGCCATGCTACTCGCCTACGTACTGAAGCGCCTGTTCTGGTCGATTCCGTTCATGTTCGCGGTCTCGCTCGTCGCATTTGCGCTGATCCAGGCCCCGCCGGGCGATTTCGTCACTAGCCTGGCCGCCACCCTCGCCCAATCCGGCGACGTGGTGGAACAGGCTCGGCTTGACGCGCTGCGCGAGCGCTATGGTCTCGACCAGCCCTTCCTCGTGCAATACTGGCGCTGGATCACCGGCGTGCTGCACGGCGATTTCGGCCAGTCCTTCGAGTGGAACCAGCCGGTTTCGGACCTGATCTGGGAGCGGATGGGCCTCTCGGTGGTTCTGGCAATTGCGACTCTGCTCTTTACCTGGGCCATCGCTTTTCCGGTCGGCATCTATTCCGCCGTGAAAAAGTACTCGATCGGCGACTACATCATCTCCGCCATCGGCTTCATCGGCCTCTCCATCCCCAACTTCCTGCTCGGCCTCGTGCTGATGTACATCGCCGTTGTCCACTTCGGTTCGGACACATCGGGGCTGTTTTCCGAGCAGTACCAGCAGGCGCCATGGTCCTGGGACAAGTTCATCGACCTGCTGAAACACCTCTGGATTCCGGTCATCATTCTCGGCACCTCGTCCACGGCCAGCCTCATCCGCATCATGCGCGCGAACCTGCTGGATGAACTCCACAAGCCTTATGTGACGACCGCGCGCGCCAAGGGCCTCAGCGAATGGCACCTTCTGGTGAAATACCCGGTGCGCCTGGCGCTGAACCCCTTTGTCTCCACCATCGGCTGGGCCTTCCCGCAACTCGTCTCCGGCTCTGTGATCATTTCCTATGTGCTGTCGCTGCCGACCGCGGGGCCGTTGCTGCTGCAAGCACTGCTCGCACAGGATATGTACCTTGCCGGCGCCTTCATTCTGCTGCTCTGCTGCCTTTCGGTTTTTGGCATGATTGTCAGCGACATCCTCCTCGCGATCATCGATCCGCGCATCCGGTATCGCTGACATGAGCTCCATCGCATCGACAACCGGCAACGCCGCCGATCAGGCCAGTCAATGGACGCTGATGTGGTGGGCTTTCCGCCGTCATCGGCTGGCGGTTCTCGGGCTCATGATCGTCGGCCTGCTCTATTTCATCGCGGCCTTTGTCGAACTGCTCGCGCCCTATGACCCCGACCTTTCAAATGCGCGGGCTGTCAACCACCCGCCGCAGGCCCTGCATTTCATCAAAAAGGAAAAGGACGGCGGCTGGAGCTTCCAGCCCTATGTCATCGGCATGACGCAGAAGCGCGACCCGATCACACTCGCCACCACCTTCACACCGGACCCGACCAAAACCGTCGATGTCCAGTTCTTCGGCAAGGGCGAGCCGACCAAACTCTGGGGCATTTTCCCGGTCGAACGACGGCTGATTGCCCCCAAGGTGCTGGGTGAGCGCTTCTACCTGATCGGCGCTGACCGCCTCGGTCGCGACATGCTGAGCCGGGTGCTTTACGGCACGCGCATTTCCATGTCGATCGGGCTTCTCGGCGTGCTGATGAGCCTTGTCCTCGACATCTTTCTGGGCGGATTGTCCGGCTCTTACGGCGGCTGGATCGACGCAACAGTGCAACGAATCGTCGAGTTCAAGCTGGCCATGCCGACAATCCCGATCTGGCTTGGATTATCCGCCGCCCTGCCACAGGACTGGCCGCCGACCTGGCGCTATTTCGCCATCACCATCATCCTGTCGCTCATCGGCTGGACGGAACTCGCCCGCGTCGTGCGGGGCCGTTTTCTTGCGCTCCGCACCGAGGATTTCGTCATCGCCGCGCGGCTGGACGGCTGTTCGCAGATGCGTGTCATCTTCCGCCACATGCTGCCCTCCATGGTTTCGCACATCATTGCCTCGGTCTCGCTGGCCATTCCGATGATGATCATCGCGGAAACCTCACTGTCCTTCCTCGGCCTTGGCCTGCTGCCGCCCACGATTTCCTGGGGCGTCCTGCTGAAGGAGGCGCAGAACGTGCGCACCATCGCCGAGGCGCCCTGGCTGTTCTCGCCGGGCGTCGCCGTCTGCCTCGCCGTGCTGGCGCTCAACTTCCTGGGCGATGGCCTGCGCGATGCCGCCGACCCCTATGCGCAGGAGGGCCGCTGATGACTGCGGAAACCCCTGTCATCGAGGTCAAGAATCTCGTCACCGAATTTGCGACCCGCCGTGGCCCCTTCCGCGCGGTTGATAACGTTTCGTTCAAGCTGATGCCGGGCAAGACCCTTTGCCTCGTCGGCGAATCCGGCTCCGGCAAAAGCGTCACCGCCCGCTCGATCCTCCAGATCGTCGATCCGCCGGGGCGCATCATGTCGGGCCAGATCCTGCTGAACCGGCACATGACCCGTCGCGGCCGCAGCGAAACCGCCGACACGCTCGATCTTGCCGCCCTGAACCCGCGTTCCTCGGCCATCCGCGCCATTCGCGGGCGCGACATCGCCATGATCTTTCAGGAGCCGATGTCCTCGCTTTCGCCGGTGCACACCATCGGCAACCAGATCGGTGAGGCGATCCGCCTGCATGAAAACGTCTCGAAGGCGGAGGCCCGCGCCCGCACCATCGAACTGCTGCGCAAGGTGGAAATCCCCAACGCGGACAAGACCATAGATCGTTATCCCTTTGAATATTCGGGCGGGATGCGCCAGCGCGCGATGATCGCCATGGCGCTTGCCTGCAATCCCGGCGTATTGATTGCGGACGAACCCACCACCGCGCTTGATGTGACCACCCAGGCCGAAATCCTGAGCCTGATCAAGAAATTGCAGGACGACGAGGGCATGGCCGTCCTCTTCATTACGCATGACATGGGCGTGGTGGCGGAAATCGCCGACGAGGTGGCCGTCATGCGCTTCGGCAAGCTGGTGGAGCACGGCGACACGATTTCCATCTTCGAAAACCCGCAGCACGACTACACGAAAATGCTGCTGGGTTCGGTGAAGCAGCTCGACCGTCCCGCACCGCGCCGTCTCGCCCGCCGCGCTGAACATCCGCCCGGCAACACGCTGCTGGACGTGGAGGGGCTGAAGAAAACCTTCTTCATCGACAGCGGCTCCTTCTTCAGGAAGGGTGACGAACTGCACGCCGTCAACAATGTCACGCTGACGCTGCGCTCGGGCGAGAACCTCGGCATCGTCGGGGAATCCGGCTCGGGCAAATCGACACTCGGGCGCTGCATCATGCGCGTCTACGACATCAGCGGCGGTGCTATCCGCTATACCGACCGCGATGGCATGACCTCCGATCTCGCCACCCTGCCCGACCGCTCGCTGATGGCGGCGCGGCGGGACCTGCGCATGGTCTTTCAGGACCCCTTCGCCTCGCTGAACCCGCGCATGACCGTCGCCCAACTGATCGGCGAGCCGCTGCTGGTCAACGGCGTCCTCTCCGGCAAGGCGCTGAACGACCGGGTGGCGGAACTGCTCGGGCTCGTCGGCCTGCCGGCGACCGCAATGGAGCGCTATCCGCACGCCTTTTCGGGCGGCCAGCGCCAGCGCATCGGCATCGCCCGCGCCATCGCGCTTGAACCGCGCATCATCATCGCCGACGAGGCGACGAGCGCGCTGGACGTGTCGCTGCGCAGCCAGGTGCTGGACCTGCTGCTCGAATTGCAGGAGCGGCTCGACCTCTCCTTCATTTTCATCAGCCACGACATCGCGGTGATCCGCTACTTCTGCGACCGCGTCGCGGTGATGTACAAGGGCCGGATCGTCGAGGAAGGGCCGACCGAAGAGGTCTGTTCCCGCCCCGTCCACCCCTACACGCAATCGCTGCTCTCGGCCGTGCCGCACCCGGACCCCCGGATGCGCGGCACACGGGTGCGCACGCGCTATCGGGAGCAGGCATGAAAATCACCGGCATCGAAACCTATCTCATGCAGGTCGGGGCCCGCCCTTCGGCGGCCAGCGAAACCAAGGGCATCTACGCCGATTTTCGCGGCTCGCGGAACTGGCTGTTCGTGAAGGTGCTGACCGACGAGGGGCTGTACGGCATCGGCGAATGCTCAGGCTGGCCGCGCGTTATCGAAACGGCGGTAAAGGATTATGCCAACCTGCTGATCGGCGAGGACCCCGCCAACATCGACCGGCTGTGGTCGAAACTCTTCATCGGCTCGATGGGGCACGGCGTGCTCGGCACGGTCGGCGGCGGTGCGCTCACCGGCATCGAGATGGCGCTGTGGGACATCAAGGGCAAGGCGCTAGGCCAGCCGGTGTGGAACCTTCTCGGCGGCAAGTTCCGCGACCGCATTCCCGTTTACGGCCACGCAAAAACGCCCGCGCAGGCGAAAGCCCTGCTCGAAAAGGGCTATAAGGCGATGAAAGTCTCCTTCACCGGCGCGGTCGATATCTCAAAAGTCGCCGCCGTGCGCGAAACCGTCGGCCCGGAAATCGACGTGATGGTGGATGCGCATGGTCCGAGCTGGGCAACGCCGCAGGATGCCATTCAGGTCGGTCGCGCGCTTGAGGAATTCGACCTGCTCTTCTACGAGGACCCGATCGCGCCCGAAAATCTCGACGCCCTGCAACGCGTGCGCGACAACGTGACCATTCCGCTGGCCGCCGGCGAGCGCCTTTCGACCATCTGGGGCCTGCGCCCGCTGATCGAGCGCGAACTTGTCGATGTCGTGCAGCCCGACACGGGCCGGGCCGGCGGCATCACGCAGATGCGCAAGATCGCCGCAATGGCCGAAGCGCATTACATCACCATGGCGCCGCACTCGGGCTCCCTCGGCCCGGTTGCCGAATATGCCGCGCTGCATGTGATGGCGACCATTCCTAACGCGCTGATGCTGGAGCGGATGGAAAACGACTGGCCGGGCCGCGATACGGTCATTATCCCCGCGCCTCAGGTAACGGACGGAACGCTCCACCTGCCGACCGCCCCCGGCCTCGGCGTCGATATCGTGCCCGAGGAAATCGCAAAGCACCCGTCGATCCGCAACATCTCGATGCTGCCCGACGACGACGGCTGGGCCTATGAACGCGGCACGCCCGACGAAGCAGTCTATTTCCAGACCCGATTGCAGCGGCGGTTGAAGCTGAAGCGTTGAACGGATAGCCGTCATGGTCCGCGAAGGCGGATCATCCACGTCTTGCGAAGCCCTGTTGAAAATGGACGTGCGAGCGGGAAATTCCGGCACCAAGACGTGGAGGGTCGGGACAAGCCCGACCATGACGGGTGGCATTACCGCGCATCGTCCCGTAAGTCGAAAATTTCCGTCCGCGCCTCACATGAAGGCGAAGGACCCGTCCGGTCGCACCGGCAATTTCCGCTCCCAGTGAATGTAGCGGTCTGAAGCGAGGTATTTTTCGTCCATGGTGACCCCCCAGCCGGGCCGGTCGGGGCGGAGTTCGAGAAAGCCATCCTTCGGCAGATACGGGTCCTCGATATAGCAGCCTTCGTCCGAATCCTCCGTGCCCATGTAGCGCTGCGTCGGCAGGCGATATTCGAGGATGCGGAAATTGGGCGTTGCTGCGGAAAAATGCAGATTCACTGCGGTTGCCAGCGGCCCCATCGGATTATGCGGCGCGATGGTCACGAAATGCGCCTCGGCGAGCGCGGCAATCTTGCGCATTTCGGTGATGCCGCCGACGACGCAGATGTCCGGCTGCACGATATCGCAGCCCTTGTGGGAGAGCAGGTTCAGGAACTCATAGCGGTTGTAGAGGCTTTCCCCCGTCGCTAGCGTGCATTTGAGGCCGCGTTTCAGTTCCCCCCAGGCGGGAATGTGCTCGGGACGGATCGGCTCCTCGAAGAACAGGGGGTCGTAAGGCGCCAGCGCATTGCCAAGCTGGATGGCCTGGCCCACCTCGAAAATCCTGGCATGGGCATCGAAAGCGATCTCGTAATGCGACGGGCAGACCTCGCGCAATTGCCGGAAATACTCGGCGGAGGTGCGCACCACCTCGCCCCAGCGGTTGGCGTGATGATCGATGCGGTAGGGCGAGAGCTTGAAGGCGGTGAAGCCCCAGTCGGCGTTCAGGCGACCGAGCTGGTCCCTCGCGGCTTCCGGATCGGGCGCGGTATAGACACCCGAATAGACGCGCACCCGGTCGCGGCAACGCCCGCCAAGTAACTGATAAACCGGCACGCCGAGCGCTTTTGCCGAAATGTCCCACAGCGCGTGATCGATGGCCGACATCGCGGCAAGCCCGAGGGCTCCGGGCGGAAAGCGGTTGTGCTGCAACAGCTTCAGATACAGAAACTCGATCCGCGTCGGATCATGCCCGACAATTTGCCCGAAGTAGTAGTCGAGCAGCGGCGGTAGCGCCTTGTCCGGCCCGTGATTGTAGCATTCGCCCCAGCCGGTGATGCCCTCATCGGTATCGATAGCGATGATGACGCGCGGCCGGTTGGCATCGCGCGACATGAAACTGCGCAGGCGAACAATCTTCATCGGTTTGTCTCCGGTTCCAATGCCTTGGGCTTACGGGATGCGTGAGGGATCGCCGACAAATTCGGGCGTCACGAACCCACCGCCCTGAAAGGCATCGGCGATGGGATTGCCGATCATCTTGCCGGCAACTTCATCGGCATAGGTCTCTGCATCATCCTTCGGGTCATAGCCGAGCCGGTAGGCATTGGCATTGTCCCAGAAGGCGCGCGTGTTGCGCGAGATGCCATAGACGATCTCGTAGATGTAATCGGCGCCAAGCCCGGTGCGGATCAACCGTTCGCAATCATCGTAAGACATCCAGGTCGACAGCATCCGGTGGTCGGCGGGTTTCGGAAAACACGACCCGATGCGCATACAAAAGGCGCGGATGCCATGCTTGTAGGCATAAAGCTGGGCGATATCTTCGCCAAACGCCTTGGAAAGACCATAGCGCCCGTCCGGTCGCGCTGGCGCGGTGTGGTTGAGAACATCCGTCCGCCGCCAAAGGCCTACGGCATGGTTGGAACTGGCGAACAGGACCCGCTCAACCCCGCCCTTCAACGCCCCTTCCCACAGGTGGATCGCGCCCAGAATATTGGCCTTGTGAACAACCGACCACGGCGCTTCGGTCGCCTGCCCGCCGAGATGCACAATCGCGTCGATGTCCTTGCAGATCGCCGCAACAGTGGCCTCGTCGCCAAGATCGCAAGGCACGACCTCCTCGCCCTTCCCGGCCGGAGCCATTGGCGCAACATCGGCCAGCCGCAGCAGATCGAACGATCCCGCAAAACGAGCCCGCAACATGCGCCCCAGACTGCCGGCTGCACCGGTGATGAGGACACGGGATGGGATCCTGGACATAGACGGGCCTTTCGCAGTCTCTTGCAATGTCTCGCAGCCAATGTCCGCGCCAAGGCGGCCACACGCCGCGCGAAATCACGCAGCACTGATCATTGCAAGTTGTATGACATCATGCAGGAAGTGCAAGCGCGACGTGCGCCACCGCATTCAGTTCGATACGCCATTCCTCGGCGCATCCCAACGTCCTTGACAGACATCGAATTTTCTCTAGCATCGTTATATCCAATCGCAACTAACGAGTGCTGCCCATGCTGACGCGCCGGACTCTGTTTTGTTGCTTTGCGCTCATAGCGACGCCGGTCGTCGCACAGCCAAAACCCGTGCTGGTCTTTGCCGCCGCCAGCCTGCAATCGACCCTGCCCGCCCTGCTGGCGGAATGGCAGCGCCAGAGCGGCAGAAGCGGCATCGCGTCCTACGGTGCCTCCTCTGCGCTGGCCCGCCAGATCGAGGCCGGTGCGCCGGCGGATGTCTTCATCTCCGCCGATCAGGACTGGATGAACTGGCTGGAACAGCGCAATCTCACAAAACCCGGCGCCCGCAAGGTGATCGCGCTGGGCAGCCTCGTGCTGATTGCACCGAAAGACGACACAGCCATGCTGAGCGTCGGGCCCGGTTTTCCGCTGGCGCGCGAAATCGGCACCTCGCGACTGGCAATGGGCCAACCGAACGCGGTGCCGGCCGGTAAATACGGCAAGGCCGCGCTGGAAAAACTGGGCATCTGGAACGAAGTTGAACCCAAGGTCGCCGGCACAGACAATGTGCGCGCAGCCCTCGCACTGGTTGCGCGCGGAGAAGCGCGCTTCGGCATCGTCTATGCCACCGATGCCAAGGCGGAACCACGCGTGCGCGTGGTTGCAACGTTCCCGACCCGCTTGCACGCGCCCATCGAATACCCGGCGGCTTTGACCGCTGCGTCCACGAACCCGGATGCAGCGTCGTTTCTCACTTTTCTGTCGGGTCCCGCCGCCCGCCGCATCCTTGCCGCGGACGGATTTGTGACGCCCGAGTGAACTCCGTCAGGGCAGATCGGCGGTGATCTTGGCGGTATCGATCACCTTCTTCCACTTCGCAGTTTCAGCATCGACATAGGCCGCGAATTCAGCCGGCCCGATAGCAACCGGGGTTGCGCCCAACTCGCGATACTTCGCCTGGGTGGCCGGCAGGTTCTGGAAGGCGAGGATCTCGGTCGCCAGCCTGTCGATCACCGGCTTCGGCGTACCCGCAGGCGCAAAGAAGCCATGCCAGGCCACCGCCTCGAAGCCGGGCAGCGTTTCGGCAACCGTCGGCAGATTTGGGTCGAACTCGGCGCGCTTGGCGGTGGCGGCGGCCAGCAGCACAAGCTTGCCTGTTTTCGCATGGGGCAACAGCAGCGGTACGTTATCGAAGGCAAGGTCGATCGTGCCGTTCAGAAGGTCCGGCAGCATGGCGGAGGAGCCCTTGTAGGGCACATGCGTCATGGTCGTGCCGGTCATCTGCTGGAAGAGTTCGCCCGCCAGATGCTGCGAAGTGCCCGGCCCCGCCGAGCCGAACGTGATCTTGCCCGGATTAGCCTTGAGATAAGCGATCAGATCGGGCACCGAGCGGGCCTTGATCTTGTCCGGATTGACCACGAGCACGTTCGGCACCATCGACACCTGCGCGATGGGCGTCAGTTCCTTCTGCGGATTGTAGGGCAGCTTGGCGCCGTAGAGCGAGGGGTTGATCGCCAGCCCCGAGGTGGAGGGCAGCCCGAGCGTGTATCCGTCCGGCGCGGCTTTCGCGAGCTTGTTGACGCCAATGATCGAGCCCGCACCGCCGATGTTGTCGACGATGACCGGCTTGCCGAACTTGTCCTGAAGATGCTGCGCGGTCATCCGCGCAAAGATGTCTGCGGTGCCGCCCGCCGCAAACGGCACAATGATTGTGACCGGCTTGCTGGGATAGTCCTGCGCCACGGCGGGCGTCAGTGCCGCGAACAGGCCCATAACGAGGCCGACAAGGGTACGCTTCATCTCATTCCTCCTGCATTATGTGAAAATCTTGCCCGGATTCAACAGGTTGTCCGGGTCGAGCGTGTGTTTCAACATGCGCATCATGTCGATTTCGACCGGATCGGTGACACGGGCCAGCCGCCCGATATTGGCATAGCCGATCCCGTGCTCGGCGCTGATCGTGCCCCTGAGGTCACGCGTCACTTCATCGACGATGGCATTGATGACATCGACCTGCCGGAAGCGTTCATCCGCATCGGCAACGGGCGGAATGATCGCGAGGATATGGATGTTGCCGTCGCCGATGTGCCCGTGCATCACCACCCGCGCATCAGGCCGGAGCGCCTTGACCCTGGCCTCGACCTCGGTGACGAAGCGGCCCTGCCCGGCCAGCGGTACGGCGCTGTCGTGGCTGACGACATAGCCCGCCGCCTTCGAAGATTCCGACACAGAATGCCGGATTTTCCAGAAAGCCTGCGCCTGCGCTTCGCTTGCTGCCACCAGCGCATCGGAAAGAAGCACAGCGTCGAAAGCGCGCTCCAGCAGCCTTTCCATCAAGGCAGGCAGACCATCCGCCACGGTGTCACCGAGTTCGATCAGCACGAACCAGTCCGCATCGAGCGCGAAAGGAATGGCGACCTGCGGCATTTTCTCGGCGATGACGGCCACTTGCTCACGGTTCATCACCTCGAAGGCGCCGATCCTGTCGCCCACCTCTGCCCGGGCGAGCGCGAGGAACGAGAGCACATCTCCGATGCTGCCAAGCTTGGCGAGCGCCACCGCCCGCCCCGCCATGCGCGGAAAGAGTTTCAGGACAGCGCCGGTGATGATGCCGAGCGTTCCTTCCGCGCCGATGAACCAGTGTTTCAGGTCATAGCCGGCGCTGTCTTTCCGAAGGCCGGTCATCAGGTCGAGCACACGTCCGTCGGGCAGCACCACTTCAAGCCCCAGCGTCAGGTCGCGCATGACGCCATAGCGCAGCGCCGCCGTGCCGCCTGCGTTGGTGGAAAGATTGCCGCCGATCTGGCAGGACCCTTCCGCACCGAGCGAGAGCGGAAAGAGCCGCCCGGCCTTTGCCGCCTCGGCCTGTACCTCCGCGAGCACACAGCCCGCATCGACCGCGATGGAATCACCGAGCGAACTGACCGCGCGAATCCGCTTCATCCGGTCGAGTTTCACGACAATCGACGGCCGCCCGGAGAGCGGGGTCGCCGCCGCGCACATGCCGGTGTTGCCGCCCTGCGGCACGATCACCG
The DNA here is from genome assembly GCA_020161975.1 of Pseudomonadota bacterium. Lineage (GTDB taxonomy): Bacteria > Pseudomonadota > Alphaproteobacteria > Rhizobiales > Beijerinckiaceae > JAIUNP01. The sequence continues at coordinate 7,749 of JAIUNP010000016.1, read as the reverse complement.
TCCCCGTTTCGCGGGCAAGCCGCACGATGGCCGCAACCTCTTCGGTGCTCGCGGGCCGCACCGCCGCCAGCGCCTTGCCGTGATAGCGCCCGCGCCAATCGGTCAGAATGGGGTCGAGATCGACAGGATCGGTCAGCACCTGCGAAGGACCGACGATGGCGCCAAGCCGCTTGATCAGGTTCATCACACCGCGTCCGGCACGGGCAGGACGACATGCTTGATGCCCTGGCGATAATAGGTGAAGGCAACGTGGAGTTGCCCGTCCGGCCCCTGATGCACGGATGGATAGGACAGTTCCCGGTTCTTCCGGTCGGTGGAATTGTTGGTCATGCAATAGCCATCGCCGGTTTCAAGATCGTGCCGCACTGGCCAGGTCCGCCCGCCATCGGATGAAATCGCTAGTGAGAGCGGCGCGCGCGGCGCCCCCCAGAAGGCGTGACGCGTCCGCTCGGGCTGTACATCGGTCGTGCCTTCGTCATCCTCGATTTCGTCATAGAGCGACAACCGCCGCTCGGTCGCATCGAGCGCACTCGCATGGTTGTAGACGAGCGCAATCCGCCCGTCGGAAAGCCGTGTCGCCTGAATGGAGGAATTGTTGTTCGGCAGTTCGGTGGGCTGCGGCGCGCTCCACGAATGGCCGCCGTCCTTCGAGCGCGAAGCGTAGATGTAATCCGCCCAGCGGCTGCGGTAGAGCGCGAGAAGTTCGCCATCCCCCGCCTCGACGATGTTCATGTGCACCGCGCCCACGCTGTCCGGCACGTCGATGCGCCGCCATGTCCGCCCCTGATCAGAGGAGAGCCGCGCGGCACTGATATCGTCGTCACCCACCCATTTTACGCCCGGCAGCGTACGGCAGAGGAAAGTGCCGAGCAGCCAGTCGCCGTTGGAAAGCACCTGCACGGGCTGGCGCACGAAGGTCCCCGCATCGCCGATCATGGTGTCGGGCTCGGACCATGTGGCCCCATAATCGCGGCTCACCCGACGGCGCACCACTGCCGTGTCCTGATTGCCCGATTTCTGCGAGGTATAGAGCAGCCAGAGATCCCCCGAGGGCGTCGGAAACAGGATCGGATTCTGCTCCGAGCGCGCGGGATCATCCACCAGCTTCACTGTCTCGCTCCAGCGCGACGCGCCGGGCGCAAGTCGCGAGAAATGCACGGAAATATCGGCCATGCCCTCCTGCGTGCCGCCGAACCAGACGCACCCCAGCGAACCATCGCCCAGCACCATCAGATTCGCGGCATGGTTCTGCGGCGAAGGCGAAGGCAGGAAGGCTTCGCGCTGGCCGGGATGCGCAGCGCGCGGACGCAGGATGCCATCCATCCGGTGGGAAATATCATCGCTCATGCCAGCCTCCTCACGCCCGTTCCGCAGCCATGGTCTCGGCGTAGTCGATGGCCTCGATCAGACTTGTCTCGCTGGCGATGCCCTTGCCGGCGATGTCGAAGGCAGTGCCGTGATCAACCGAGGTGCGAATGATCGGCAGTCCGAGCGTGATGTTGACGCCTGAAAGCGCCTCCCACTTGCCGGTCTTCGGATCGACATTGAACCCGAGCAGCTTCACCGGAATGTGTCCCTGATCGTGATACATCGCGACCACAGCGTCATATTGCCCGGCGCGCAGCTTCACGAACACCGTATCGCCCGGCACCGGCCCGACGACATCGAGCCCATCCGCCACCGCCTTCGCAATCGTCGGCATGGAAATGTCGATATCCTGCCGCCCGAACAGCCCGCCCTCCCCGGCATGGGGGTTCAGCGCCGCCACCGCGATCTTCGGTCTGGTCTTGCCGAGCCGCTTCATGGCGTCATGGGTAAGGTCGATCACCCGGCGGATACGCTCGGGCGTCACGCGCTTGGGCACGTCTTCCAGCGCGCAATGGGTGGTGACATGGCTCACATTCATGTTGCCATGGGCCAGCATCATCACCGAGCCTTTGACGCCGGTGAGTTCCGCCAGAAGCTCGGTGTGGCCGGCATAATGATAGCCGGCAAGGTTGAGCGCTTCCTTGTTCAGCGGCGCGGTGACGAGGCCCTGAATGCGCCCGGCCAGCGCGAATTTCACCGATTGCTCGATGGCGAGATAGGCCATGCGCCCACCCGGCGCCCCAATCTCGCCGGTTATAATCGGCCCACCGGCATCGCCGGCCTGAAGGCAGGCGAGCGCCGGCCAGTCCGCCTCGGCGCGCGTTTCAGGCATCGGGGCCGCCCCTACCAGCGCTTCGCCCCGGCGGAGCGCCGGGACATCGCCGACGACGAGCAGTTTCAACGTCCCCGCTGCCATCCGATCCTTGAGGCGAACGCAGGCGCGCGCGATGATCTCAGGGCCAATGCCGGCAGGATCGCCCATGGTGATGGCAAGATGCGGTGTCATGGTCTGGTTTCCTTCGAATCAGGAACGAGGCTGGCAACCAGCCGGGAAAGCACATCCGGCGCGCCGAACGCTCCGGACTTTGAAAATACGGTGAGCCCGTCCCAGCGCCCACCGATGAGGCGTGAGGCGGGAATGCCCGGCTCAAACACGCCGAAAACATCCAGCGCGACAGCACCAAGGGCCGTAGCAACGCCACTCAACGTCTCGCCGCCACTGACAAAGAGCGCGCCGGGGCGCGTCACCCGCCCCAACACCCCGGCAATCCGCCGCAGGATGCCCGCCTGAACTGCGCCCCGATCCGCCGCATCAGTCAGCCCGGCATTGACGAAAGCCACGCCGTCGGACGCAAGCAGCGCTTCAATATCCTCGACAACGCCACGAACATCCTCATCCCGCGCAAGTGACAGCGCCTGCACTGCGGCAAGCTGGCCCCGCATGATCGGATGGTTCGTGCCGATCAGCCCAAGCAACGGCGCACGCGGGGCAACCGCCACCGCGCCCGAGGCGCCAGCCAGCGCCGCCGCAAGCCCTGCTGCCCCCACCCAGAGCACACGGCCGCGTGCCGCTCTGCCAGCCCCGACAATCGCATCGAGATCGTCCATGGTTTCGGCATCCCACAGGCAGATGCCGCGCGGCAGGGCATCGCCGGCGCGCGCCGTCATCACATCATACCCCTGCCCGCGCAAACGCGCCGCAAGATCTTCGCCCGTTACCGTCCAGCTATCGCCCACGCGCGCATATTGCCGCCCCTGCCGGGTCACGCGGCCCTGAAACGGAATCGCGGGGGCGATGATCACATGGTCGAACGGCACCTGCCCGAGCACGGCGGCGAGTTCCACGCCGGCATGGCCGCGCAGCAGGCTGTCCACCTTGAAGAAGCCCAGGCGATCCGGCGCCGGCGCCAGAAACAACGCAAGCCGGTGGAGCCGCCGCGCAGCATCCGCTTCCGACACCTCCCGCGTGCCGGTGTTGAACACACTGCCCGCCTGCCCCTCCTGCCAGACGACCCGCTGCGGCCCAATGACAGACGCAAACGCCGCCGCGCTGTCGAGCGCGCCGGTCAGATCGTCTGCAATGAGCCGCAGTTCCGTCACGCTTTCCCCTTCAGCCGGCTGGTCAGCGCCAGCGTGGAGGTGCGAATGAACACCGCATCGGTGGCGAAGCTGACAAAATCGATGCCCTCGGCGATTCTCCGATGAAATTCCGCTTCGTTTCCAGTGAGATAGCCACGCTTCTTGCCAATCTTGGCAAGACGTCTGAAACCATCGTCGATGGCCGCCTGCACATCCGGATGCTGCGCATTGCCGATATGCCCCATCGAGGCCGCCAAATCGGACGGGCCGATGAACACCGCATCGACACCATCAACGCTGGCGATCGCCTCGATCTGATTGAGCGCATTGGTCGATTCAATCTGCACGATCAGGCAGAGTTCCTGCTCGGCGCGCGCGAAATAGTCCTGATCAAGCCCATAATTCGACGAGCGCGACGACCCCGAGACACCCCGCACACCATGCGGAGGAAACCGCACCGCCGCCACCGCCTGCCGCGCTTCCTCGGCGCTTTCGACGTAGGGGATCAGCAGGTTCTGCGCGCCCTGGTCGAGCACGCGCTTGATCGTCACCGTATCGTTCCAGGCCGGACGCACGATGGCCGGCAGCCCTGCCCCCTCGATCACGCGGATGTGGTCGATCACATCAGGCAGTTCGATCGGCGAGTGTTCGGTATCGATCAGCGCCCAGTCGAACCCGCAACCGCAGAGGAGTTCGGTCAGCCCCGGGGACCCCAGAGTCGCGAAAAAGCCGATCTGTTGCGCCTTGCCGAGCCGGGCCTTGAATTGGTTTGTACGATGCAGGGACATGGAAACCTCACTTGTCGAACATTCAGTGGCTTTGGGCGATGGCGCCGAAACTCTGCCGGATCGCCTTCGTCAGATCGCCGGCGATGCGCGTCGCCACCGGCACCGCCTCGGCAACAAAACGGTCAATCGGCATCCGGTCGGCATGAATGGTGAGGCTGACCCCGGCAATCGGCTGACCATCGGCATCAAGAACCGTCGCGGCCACCGTGCGCAGCCCATAGGCATTCTCACCGTCCGAAACGGCATAGCCCTGCGCACGCACCGCAACGAGGCGCTCCAGAATGTCCTCGATGCCCACGAGCGTCTTCTCCGACAATCGGATGAGCTTGGATCGCTGAAGGATGGCGCGCTGCTGCTCGGACGGCAATTGCGCCAGAATCGCATGCCCCAGCGCCGCGCCATAGGCGCCGGTCCGGCTGCCGACTCGCCGGTCGAGATTGAGCGGCGACACGTCCGATTGCGCCCGTTCAACATAGACAACATCAGTATCGTCCAGCATCCCCAGCGAGGCCGCATCCGCAATCTCCGGCACCACTTCGGACAGGAGCGGTCGCGCCAGCATCTTGAGGTCGGCACGCGCGAGCGAAGTATAGCCGAGTTCGAGGCATTTCAGCGTCAACCGGTAACGCCGCGAGCGCGGCACGGCAGCAAGATAGCCAAGAAAACACAGTGTATTGACGAGGCGGAAACTCGTGCCCCGGTCGAGCCCGGCCCGTGCCGCCACCTCGGAGATGGTCAGTTCCGGCAGGCCGGCATCAAAGGCCTTCAACACTGAAAAGACCTTGGCGACTGAATTGACAAAGTTCTTGGGGTTTTCATCACCCTTCATAGCGACGACCCTCCACAGATTGTCAGCGTCTGTCCGGTGATCATCGCCGCTTCTGGCGAAAGAAGGAAGGCGACAGCAGCAGCAACTTCGGCAGGCTGTATATAACGCCCCATCGGGGGTAGTCTCGGAGGGGTGCCGCCACGCGCAGGGTCGGCCAGCATCGGCGTTTCCGTCGCCGCCGGTGCGACGACATTGACCGAAACGCCACGCGGCGCAAGTTCGATAGCCCAGCTGCGCGCCATCGCCACCAGCGCCGCCTTGGTCGCGGCATACTGGCTGCGCCCCGCCGCCCCCTGCGCCGTGCGACTGCCGACCAGCACGATCCGCCCGCCGGCGACCATGCCGCCGACAAGCCCGTTGGCAAGCCGCTCCGCCGCCGCCACATGCAGCCGCCACATCCGCGCGCCGGCGTCTGCATCGAGCCCGCCGAGCGCGGCGGTCTCCATGAAGCCTGCGGCATGGACAAAGGCATCGACCGGCCCCACCGCCGCCAACACGGCATCACAGCCCGCGATGCTGGACAGATCCGCCTCAAATCCACGCCAGCCCGGCTCATCGCGGGCAATCACCCGGCGCGCGACGCCCCGCACCTGCCAGCCATCGGCCAGAAGGCGCGTCGCAATCGCTGCCCCGATGCCGGAGCTGGCACCGGTGACAAGCACGGATTTCACGACAGTCATTCCGGCTGGAAGTTGATCGCCGTCAGGAGTTCACCGGACCGCTTCACCTCACCCGCAATGAAAGCGCGCGTCTCCTCGATGCTCTCGGAAACCGGTTCCAGCAGGCGCCCGCGCCAGGTCGCGACGATCTGCGGGTCCTTCATCGTGTCCTGCACCAGCTTGTTGATCTTCACCTGAATGTCGCGCGGCGTGCCCTTCGGCGCCCAGATCGCGTACCAGGAGTTGAACACGAAGTCCTTCACGCCCTGCTCGTCGATGGTCGGAAGGTCGGGCGCCAGCGGCGAGCGGGCCTTGCTGGCGATGCCGAGCGCCTTCACCTTCACCCCGTCCGCCTGCTTCAGCAGCGCAAAGGACGGATCGATCAGCAACTGCACGTTGCCACCCATGATGTCCTGAAGCGCGGGCGCTGTGCCGCGATAGGGCACCATATCGATTTTCAGACCCGTGCGGCGCAGGAATTCAACCGTGGCGAGATGGCCGGCGGACCCCAGCGACGAAATCGCGAAGTTGAAGTCCTTCGGTGACTTTTTCGCCGATTCGATCATCTCCTGAAGCGTCTTTTCCGGCCGCGCGCCGGTCATCACCAGCACGAGCGGCGCGACCGCCGTACGCGCCACCGCCTCAAGGTCCGTCTCAGGATTGAAGGTGGCTGCCTTCAGCACACGATGCATCACGGCGGTGTTGAAGGCCGAGGCGAGCAGCGTGTAGCCATCAGGCTCGGCCTGAATGACAGCATTGGTGCCGATCAGCCCGGCGCCGCCCACCCGGTTCTCGACTATTGCCGCAACGCCGGTCGTCTCCTGCAGACGCTGGGCAACAAGCCGGCCAAGCGCATCATTCGCCGCACCGGGCGGCCAGGGCACGATCACCTTGATCGTCTTGCCCGATTGCGGCCAACCCGTCTGGGCCGATGCCCCGCCGAACACGATCGACATGCCGCCGAACGCGGCTGCGGATTTCAGAAAATCACGCTTCCTCATGGTGCCTCTCCCTGTTATCGCAATCTCGTTGTTCGGAATGCGAACATAAATTCGGAATACGAATGAAATGTGCGAAAATTCCCGCAAAAGTCAAGCGGATTTGGTGGCTGAAGAGACTTGGGAAGGCCTAAAGCAAAGACAGCGGCAGCGGTGCGCCCGCTTTCCTGATCGGAAACCGGACCGCCACATTTCCGGGCAATTTCGCAGGAAAATGCCCGGAACCCGATGTTCTGAAGCGACGTGACGGGGCTCCAGTTACGGCGTCACCGCTCCTGGACGTGCAGCGCGGGCACGCCGCCCTACTCCACCTTGATGTTGCCGTCCTTGGCAACCTTGCCCCAGCGGGCAATTTCGGAATCGACGAACTTCGCCATGTCGGCAGGGGTTGCAGCGCCTGCTGTCGCGCCCTGCTGAAGCCAGACCTTGGCGACGTTCTCGCTGGCGAGCGCCGTCTTCACCTCGCCGACAAGCCGGTCGATGATCGGCTTCGGCGTGCCCTTGGGTGCCCAGAGCGCATACCAGGTCGAAACCTCGTAACCCGGCAGACCAGCCTCCGCCGCAGTGGGAATATTACCGTTCACCCCCACCGCCCGCGTTTTCGAAGCGACCGCCAGCGGCTTGATCCGCCCGCCAGCGATATGGGACGCGGAGGAGCCAAGCCCGTCGAACATCATGTCGACCTGCCCGCCAACGAGATCCTGCAGGGCCGGGCCGGCGCCCTTGTAGGGCACATGCAGGATGTCGACCTTGCCCATCGCCTTGAAAAGTTCGCCGGCGAGATGATGCGATGTGCCGGCACCCGCGCTGGCATAGGTCATCTTGCCGGGCGCGGCCTTTGCGGCGGCCAGAAGTTCGGTGAGGTTCGTCGCCGTCACGTTCTTGGGGTTGACCACGACGACCTGCGGCACCACTGCAACGACAGCGATCGGCTCGAAATCCTTCTGGATGTCATAGGTCAGCGAGGGATAGACGGCAGGAGCGATTGCGTGATGAACCGCGCCCATGAACAGGGTGTAGCCATCGGG
>JAIUNP010000457.1 GCA_020161975.1 Pseudomonadota bacterium | reverse complement strand
TCGGCACCTTCAAGAAGACCGGCACCGAATACACCGGCGAAATCTTCACCCTCAGCCTGCAGGCCAAGGGTGTGCGCCTCGTCCCCGATCTGCGGGCCTCGGGCGAGAACGCCCCCTCCCACCGGGTTCTGGTCGGCCGCGCCGAGATCGGTGCCGCCTGGACGAAGAAATCGAACGAGGGCCGCGAATACCTGGGCCTGAAGCTGGACGATCCGAGCTTCGCCGCCCCGATCTACGCCAACCTCTTCGATGACGAAGACGGCGACGGCTATAGCCTCATCTGGTCCCGCCCCAACACCCGCCGCGGCGACTGATCGCCACAGGCAAAGGCCCCGGTCGAAAGACCGGGGCCGATGGCTTCTTCCAGATCAGCGATAACCGATAGTCGGCGCCTGATGGGCCTCAGCGGTTCGCATCGTCCTGGAACTGACCTATCCGAGCCAGAATTTCGTCGAAGGCTTGAGCCTTCGCGTCGAACATCATCGGGGCCATGGCCCGGTAATCGGCGCGGAGATCCTTGATCCTCTCATCACTGGGCACGAGCCGCAGCGATCCGGGCTTTGCGGTGTCATAGCTCGCCCATGCTGAGCGGAAGAAGATCGACTTGTGCCGCGCAACCTGTGCCAGGAGGTCGAAATCCTGCGCGGCCGCCTTCCCCTCGGCGGTCTCAAGCAGCATGGCGATATCGTAGAAGTGTCGCGAGAAATATTGCGGCGTGGGTGAGCCATCCGGTCGATGGGCTTCCGCATGGAGGGCCGTTACCTTCTCCCAGAACGTGCGTTGGGCCGAGAGGACGGTCACAGTTGTGTCAGGGTCCTCGAAGAAGGCGGGGAAGTCATCAGCCGCATAGGGCCGGATCACCTTCTCCTCGGTCGGCCAGGGATCGCCGCGGGCTCCGAGTTCGAGTTTCACGCGGGGGGTGATGTAAGACATTCCGGCATATTCGATGTTGGAGAAAGCTGTCGGGTAGTGGAAGTTCACTGTCTGGGCATCGGCAGGATCGATGACCAGAGACCATTCTCCCTCGTCAGGTTCTCCCAACGCTCCGACAAAGGCGGCCTGCAGAGCAGGGAGAAACCTGCCAGCGATATGGGCCGCGACATCGCTCCCGAGGTCATCGATCAGCTTCTCGGCCTTTTTCCGACCGAGTCCCGCCTTCTCGGGATCACGCTCGCCTGCGTATCCCAGGTCGGCGCGATCAAATGACAGGTCGATGTCTTCGGAGAACCGCCGGATCGCGTTGTATGCCTTGGAGAGCGACGTCCCGCCCTTGAAGACAAGTGAGGCCGTCTCGCCCTTTGGTAAGGCAAAGATGCGCCTCAGGGTCCAGCAGACCCAGAAGTCCTTTTCGATGATCGTATTGGCGATACCCCGCATGGCGGCGCTTTCTCCGAAGAGTGCAGCCCGTTCGGTGGAGGGGAGACGGGCGACCTTATCCACGAAGGTCGCCCAATCCATGACCGGCAATCGACAGAAGAGTAGCGCGCATCCAGGCAGGCGCTTGAGCTGCGCTCTTGCTGAGGATCTTCTTGTCGCCGTCCGACAGGGTACGGGCCGCGACTTGCGCCACATCTGCAGCGCGGGACACGCCGACATGCCGCAGCGCTTGAACGACGGTCCCGGCAGGACTGCCGGGCGCAATCAGGTGCTTGGGTGAGGCATGGCGGAGGTCCACGATGCGCTTGCCCAGCACGACGCGCCGGGAGGGGCCATCGGTGAGCCAGGAGCTTTGGGCGGCAACCTGGGTCGAAAGGCCGAGCGCATTGGCCGCGCGGGCACCGTCGATTTGCAGGTGCGATCCGGTTTCCCGGGCGAGAGCCTGGGCAACATCGTCTGGCGCGGGGGACAGCGCCCCGAGTTTGGGGTGCAGCTTGGGAAAATCATAAAGCCCGCGGGCAAGCCGCCTTAGCTGTTCGGACTTCGCCAGCCGGGACAGGGCTTGGTCGACGGCAGCGCGGGAGGCGATGTCGAGGAAATCGCGCGGCGTGAAGACGCTGCCGCGCCCGTTTGCACGGACACGCTTCATGACCCGATCGGGAACAGAGGCGGATGAGATCGTCATGTGTCAGAAAATAGGCTATGTTTTTCTGACAATCAAGTGTGGTGATCTTGAGCCTGGATCAGTGCGGTGGCAGGGCAAGAGCGTTCCCACAGAAGATCATGGCACATCCCGGCAGACTCGGGACCGGGCTCTGGTCGTGCCGACGGGAGCCTGCCAAGCAGTCTCCCCCCATTCGGGCAGCGATCCCTTGCGCGACGGCCAGTCTGGCCGGCAAGAAGTAGATCCCGAAGGGTTCGGCACTTTGACCTGAAGCCAAGGATTTCCAGGTGTCGGGCAAGCCCGCCCGTATTCATCAGTCGCAGCCTTCCGCTTTTCCTTTCCGGCCCGAAACCTGCCGATCCTCGGCGACCAACATGGCGTCAAGGCTGGCGAGCGGATGGCATCCTTTGACGGGGCAGGGCTCCTGTACAGGGTCAAAGCCCCATCCCCCGCTTCCATTCGCTGTCCTTGGTCCGATCCGTCTCTTTGACACTCAACCCCAGAGGGGTCGGCTACGCGGGCGTGCCGCCCTCGCGGATTTGGACGAGCCAAACGCACGAGGGTGATTGCAGATCCGGTCAGACACTTCGGGCGCCTGTCGAG
>JAIUNP010000456.1 GCA_020161975.1 Pseudomonadota bacterium | reverse complement strand
TTCTGGAAGCGGCCCATATCGACGGGGCCACCCAGGGGCAGGTGACGCGCTACATCATGCTGCCGATGTTGCTGCCGGCGATCATCGTCGCCTTCACCTTCCGGTCGATCCTGGCCTTCAAGGCCTTCGATGAAGTGTTCCTGCTGACATCGGGCGGACCGGGAACAGCAACCGAACTCGTCAGCCTGCACCTTTACAAGACGTTCTTCGTGCAGAACAACCTTGGGTACGGCGCCATGCTTTCCATCGTCGTGATCCTGATGGTCGTCAGCTTCCTGCTGGTGTCACGCCGGGCGACGGCCGCCGTGGAGAGGCAGTGACATGGGCCGACTGAGCCATTTTCAGCGCTGTGTTCTGGCGCTCGCCGTGTTCATGGTGATCGGGCCCTTCTCCTGGATTGCCATGACGTCATTCAAGTACCAGATCGCCATTTATCAAGGCAGCTGGATCTTCGAGCCGACCCTGTTCAATTACGAGGACGTGCTGTTTTCGCTGCGGTCGCAGTTCCGCGAAAACCTCTGGAACTCGATTGTCGTCGCATCCTTCAGCACAGTGATCGTTCTCGTGCTCGGCACCCTCTGCGCCTATTCCCTGCATCGCTTTCCGTGGCCCGGCTGGGTGTCGAAGGTGATCATCGGCTGGATGCTGTTCTTCCACATGATCCCGGTGATGACGCTGGTCGGCCCTTGGTACCTGATCTTCCGGCGCCTCGGCCTTTATGACAGCTACTTCGGTCTGATCATGACACATGTCACGATCAACCTGCCGATGACCGTTTGGATGATGATGGCCTTTTTCAAGGAAGTTCCGGTGGAGATGGAGGAGGCGGCGGAAATCGACGGCTGCTCGCGCATTCAGGCTTTCCTCTATGTCGTGCTGCCGGTGGTGGTGCCGGGGCTGATTGCAGCGGGCGTGCTGGCCTTTGTCTTTTCGTGGAACGAGTTTTCGATCGCGCTGAACCTCACCTCGCGCGCAACAGCGACCGTTCCCGTGGGCGTCGCAAAATTCGCACAGGAATTTGAGATCCAGCACGGACAGATGGCTGCGGCATCGATCCTTGCGACCATTCCCGCCATCCTGATCATGTTCTTCGGCCAGAAATTCGTCGTGCGCGGGCTCACCCTGGGGTCGGTCAAATAGTTTCAGTCGTAGGCGACCCTGAAGCCGATATGTCCGGTCGATGTATCGGGGTTTCGCCCCATGCGGGCGGCGATGCGGTAGCGATAACAATACGAAATATGACAGAGGTACGAGCCGCCCTTCATCAGGCGCTCGCGCTCGGCGGCGGCGATACGGTCGCGCTCGCGGCCCGCGCGGGCTAATGACCGGGTGCGGAACGGATCGGCGCACCATTCCCAGACGTTTCCGGCCATGTTGAACAGGCCTGCCGGGTTCGGCGCAAAGCTGCGCGCGGGCGCCGTGCCGGTGTAGCCGTCAGCCGCGATGTTCATATCCGGAAAGCGGCCCTGCCAGATATTGCACAGGATGGTGCTGTCGGTCGGCTCCTCATCACCCCAGGGAAAGCGGCGATCATCAGCGCCGCCCCGCGCTGCATGTTCCCACTCAGCCTCTGTCGGCAGGCGTCCGCCGCACCAGTTGGCAAAGGCCACGGCATCGTTCCAGGAAACGTGGGTAACCGGATGGTCACGGCGGTCAGCGACGGACGACCCCGGGCCTTCCGGCGCGCGCCAGCAGGCACCGTCGATCTTGCGCCACCAGGGGGTTTCGACCGGTGCAGGCGCACTGAGATTTTCATCGAGAAAGATCTGGAAAACAAAGCTCCAGCCGAAACGCTCGGCTTCCGTGACATAGCCGGTCGCCGCGACGAAAGCATCAAATCGGGCGTTGGTGACGGTCTCCGTCTCGATGCCGAATGCCTTGAGCCTGACGGCCCGACGCGGCGCCTCCCCATCGAATTTCAGGAAAGGTCGATCGGTGCCGATGAAAGATGCCGTGTCTGGAAACCGCACGACAGCGCCGGGGCTACCGCCAGTCTCGTCGATGGTTTTAGCCGGCGAAGCGCATCCAACGCGCGCCGGGGAAGGCGGACAGCAACTCATTTCATCACCCAGATTGCGGCGCGCATCGCGCCGTGACCGACAGCGACGATCCATGCCTTCGGGCTATGGAACCCCGCCTGCAAAATCATTTCGCGCCATGCGGCGTCTTTCGTAGTCTCGACCATCAGGGAGGATCGGCAGATGCGCAAGCCGAATGTCATCGTATTTTTTACCGATCAGCAGCGGTTCGATTCAACGGGCTTGCATGGCAATCCGATGGGGCTGACGCCCAATTTCGACCGTTACGGACGCATGGGTACGCATCTGTTCAATTCGATCACCTGCCAGCCACTGTGCGGACCGGCCCGCTCCTGCATGCAGACCGGACGCTATGCCACGCAGACCGGCTGCTGGCGCAACCACATTCCGCTGCCAGAGGACGCAGAAACCCTGGCCAAGCTGTTCAACAAGGGCGGCTATCACACCGGCTACATCGGAAAGTGGCATCTTGGGTCGGATGAGCCGGTCGTCCAGCGCGAGCGCGGCGGCTACAAGGAATGGCTCGCCGCCAACCTGCTCGAATTTTCCTCGGACGCCTATGACACGATGCTCTGGGATGGCGAGAACCGGAAGGTCAAATTGCCGGGCTACCGCG
>JAIUNP010000015.1 GCA_020161975.1 Pseudomonadota bacterium | reverse complement strand
AGTCAGGCCTGGCAAATTCCGCGACGCTTTCCAGAACGAGATCGGCGCGCTTGTCGGCCATCTCGATATACTGCGTCGTCTGGTTTTTCTCGCCGGGCAGGGGATAGACCAGAAGCTCGAACAGATAGGGGATGTCATAGCGCTGGCAGGCCTCGCCGATGCGTCTGGTGAAGGCCTTCTGGTGCTCGTTGACGGATCGGGGCGCATCGGGCCGATACCAGGCCAGCACCTTGACCGCATCGGCGCCGGAGCGGCGGATCTTCTCGACCGACCAGCCGTCGATCTCGCTGGAAAGGCGCCCCTCCGCCGTTTCGGTGAATACCGAATCCTCCAGCGTCATGATCAGCCCGAGGCGCGGATCCAGCACCGTGGCCGCAGCCATCGGATAGGCGAAGTTCGGATCGAGCAGCATGGCGGTCGACTGGCCCTGCAAGATATCCACCAGCATCGTCTTGAACCGCGCCACCTCGCCCCAGGGCGCCGCCCCGCCGTGATGGGCGGCGATGGGGTTGATGATCGGCGGGCGCTGGTCCACCGCCGTCATCTTGAAGCGTCCGCCCGCATCAGCCATGCGCCGGATGCCGCGGAGCTTGCCCGCGCTCAAAGCCTTCATTGCCGTCTCTCCCCGTTCATGCCGGCGCCGTGCCGCGCCAGAAAGTCGTCCACCTCGTGCCGGTGCGGCGCCCCTGCGCCGCCGCCGGGCCGGGTGCATTTGAGGGCGGCGGCGGCACTGGCAAAATCAATCGCCCTATCAAGCCCCATACCCTCGCCGAGGCCCAGCGCGAAGGCCCCGTGCCAGACATCACCCGCCCCCAGCGTATCGACCGCCACAACCGGAAAGCCGGGGTGATGGCGGACACGGCCCGCCTGAAAACTGTAAACCCCGGCACTGCCGGCGGTGACCGCATAAAAGCCGCTACGCCCGCGTGCCACCCGCGCCAGCCCCTCGGCGGCGTCCGCGCTGCCGGAGAGTTCCGCCAGCCCCTGTTCGGAAAAGACGACATGGCTCGCAAGGTCGATCAGTTCGAGATCCTGCGGCTTGCGGTCACCATCGAAAACGGCCGGGATACCGGCGCGGCGGGCGCGTATGAAAAGATGGCGGGCGCCCGCTTCCCAGCGCGTATCGCCCAGCACGACGGCGGTGTTTGCCGGCAGGGTTCCGGGCAGCCAGGCGGGCTGGTCGGGCAGGGCGGGGTCGAGATGGTTGACGATGGTGCGTGCGCCATCCGGCTCGACAATGACCGCCGAGCGGGAGGTGGCCGTGCCCTCCACCACCTGCGACAGCGACAGGTCGATCCCCTCCTGCTCCAGCCGGGCCTGGAGCTCGCGCCCCGCCGCATCATCGCCGATCCGCGCAATCAGCCGCGCCCGGCCCTTCAGCCGCGCGATCGCCCGCGCCGCATTGGCGGCATTGCCGCCCACGACCGTTTCGATCCGTCGAGCGCGGTGCTTTTCCCCCGGAACCAGCGGCACCGCGATGGGCAGAACATCGTCCAGAACGACGATGCCGATGGTGACGATCTCAACCATTTCAGGTCTTGCGCTCCGTCTCTCCTTCGCACCGCCCGTCCCGGCGGAATGCTGTTGACGTTGGATTTTAGATAGTCTTATATCTTTTACAAGACCCAAGCGACCAACTTACGCCCAGCACGGGAGGCATGATGGCGGCGATCGGGATTGACACTGTTGTCAAGGCTTACGGAGCCACGCCTGTCATCCACGGCATAAGCCTTTCCGTTCGCGATGGGGAGTTCGCTGTGCTCGTCGGCCCGTCGGGCTGTGGAAAATCGACCTTGCTGCGCATGATCGCCGGCCTGGAGAGCATCACGGGCGGCGCGATCCACATCGGCGAGCGGGTGGTGAACGATCTGCCCCCGCGCGACCGCGACATTGCCATGGTGTTTCAGGATTACGCGCTCTATCCGCACAAGAGCGTCGCCGAGAACATCGGTTTCGGCCTGAAAATGCGCGGCGCGGATGCCGTGACCATCGAGAAGAAGGTGAAGGAGGCGGCGCAGATCCTGCAAATCGGCCATCTGCTCGACCGCAAGCCCGGCCAGCTCTCGGGCGGCCAGCGCCAGCGTGTCGCCATGGGCCGGGCGATCGTGCGCGAGCCGAAGGTGTTCCTGTTCGACGAGCCGCTTTCCAACCTTGATGCGCATCTGCGCGGCGAAATGCGGGCCGAGATCAAGAAGCTGCACCAGCGCTTCGGCACCACGATCCTTTACGTGACGCATGATCAGGTCGAGGCGATGACGCTGGCCGACCGGATCGCCATCCTGCGCGGCGGGCATCTCGAACAGTTCGACACGCCCGACACCATCTATCGCCAGCCCGTCTCCACCTTCGTTGCCGGCTTCGTCGGCTCCCCGGCCATGAACTTCATCCCCGCGACGATTGCGGCGGACGGCACGGCGCTCGATCTGCCGGGCGGGGTGCGCCTTGCCGCACCCGAAGCCCTGCGCCCCCGCCTGACGGGGCTTGCCCGCAAGCCGGTGACGCTGGGGCTGAGGCCCGAGCATATCGGCCTTGATGCCGGCGGCAGCGCGCCTCTGACAGCGCGGGTGACGCTGGTTGAGCCGCTGGGGGCTGAAACGCTGGCGCTGGTGCGCATCGGTACGGTGGAGGTGACCGGTCGCTTCCCGCCCGACAGCGGCCTGAAGCCGGGCGCCGACATCGCGCTTTCGGTCCAGCTTCAGCGGGCCCACATCTTCGATCCGGAAACAGGGCGGGCGCTCTGATGCCCAAGGCAAGAGCATGATCATCAAACGGGAGGAACAGATGAAAACAGGTCTTGATCGGCGCCGCGTGGCGTCCTTCGGTCTCGCTGCGGCGCTGATGCTTGGCTCGGCCGCGCTGGCCCAGGCGCAGACGACCCTGCGCATCTTCACCGGCGGCCAGCAGCGCCCCGATGTGATGCGGCAGATCGTCGATGTCTACCAGAAGAACAACCCGGCCGTGAAGGTCGAGGTCGAGGTGGGCGGCGCCACCTCCGAGCAGCAGCAGCAATATCTCAACACCGTGCTCGCATCCAAGGATTCGGCGCTCGATCTCGTGCTGATCGATGTGATCCGCCCCGCCCAGTGGGCTGCCGCGCAATGGGCCGAACCGCTCGATTCCTATCTCGGCGCCGAGAAGGATGCGATCATGGCCCGCTATCTGCCGGCCTATCGCGCGGCGAACATCGTCGGCGGCAAGGTCATCGCGCTGCCCTATTTCGCCGATGCGCAGTTCCTCTATTACCGCAAGGATCTGCTGGAGAAATACGGTCTCCAGCCGCCCAAGACCTGGGACGAGCTGAAGGCGGCCAGCCAGAAGATCATGGCCGGGGAGAACAACCCCAACCTGCGCGGCTTCGAGACGGCGGGCGCGCCGATCGAAGGCACGGTCTGCACCTATCTGGTGCCGATGTGGGGCGTGGGCGAAGACCTGATGAAGGACGGCAAACTGAACCTTGCGGGCGATGCGGCCAAGAAGCCCTTCGCATTGTGGGCGGACCTCAAGGCCGCGAATGTGACCCCGCCGAATCTGGCTGAAATCGCGACCGACCGCATCCGCCAGAACTTCCAGGCCGGCAATCTCATCTTTGGCATGACCTGGGGTTATGTCTGGAACCGGGCGCAGAACGACGCCGATTCCACCGTCAAGGGCAAGGTGGGCGTGGTGCCGCTGCCGGGCTTCACGGCTGACAAGCCGGCCACCTGCATCGGCGGTTGGCAGGTGGCGGTGTCCGCCTTCTCCAAGAACAAGGCGGAGGCGGCCAAGCTCGCCAGGTTCCTCTCCTCGCCGGAGGTGTCGAAGATGCAGGCGATCCTCGCCTCGCATCTGCCGGTGTTCCCGGATGTCTACACCGACAAGGAGGTGCTGGCGGCCAACCCGTGGTTTGCGCAGGCGCTGCCGGTAGTGCTCGCCTCCAAGTCCCGCCCGGTCAGCCCCCGCTATACGGAGGTGTCGGAGATCATCCGCACGAACATGAATGCGTTCCTTGCCGGCACCAGGACGGCGGATGCGGCGCTGGCCGACATGTCCAGCCGCCTCGGCCCCATTCTGCGCTGACGCTTCACTGGCCCCGCCCGCCCGCTGCCGGCGGGGCCACCAACCATCCGGAACAGGCCCATGAGCACGATCCGCCACCGGCTGACACCGCTTGAGAAGGCTGACAGGCGGCTGGGGTTTGCCATGCTGGCGCCCGCCTTCCTGCTGCTGTCTGCGGTGGTGCTCTATCCGATCATCGACCTGATCCGCACGAGCTTCACCTTCCTGCACCTTGCCCAGCCGTGGATGGGCAATCCCTTCGTCGGCTTCGAGAACTACGCCCGCGCGCTCGGCGATGGCCGGTTTCACGAGGCGGTGTGGCACACGGTGCTTTACATCGTTGTTACCGTGCCGGGCGCGGTCGTCCTCGGGCTTGGCCTCGCCCTGCTGGCCAACAAGCCGTTTACGATCAAATGGCCGGTCCGCCTCGGGCTGCTGCTGCCCTGGGCGCTGCCGCTGGTCTTTTCCGGCATGATCTTCCGCTGGTTCTTCGAGTACAACCAGGGCATCGCCAACGCGATCGTGCGCGGCCTTGGTTTCCAGCCGCTCAACTGGCTGAGTGATCCGAACCTCGCCTTCTTCACCATCTGCCTTGCGATCATCTGGAAGTCGTCGAGCTTTGTCGCGCTGGTGCTGCTGGCCGGGTTGCAGACCATTCCCAGGAGCTATTACGAGGCGGCGGAAGTGGACGGGGCAAGCGACTGGCAGCAATTCCGCGAAATCACCCTGCCGATGCTGCGGCCCGCGATTTTCGTCGCGCTGATCTTCCGCACCATCACGGCCATCCAGACCTTCGACATTCCCTATGCGATGACCAACGGCGGGCCGGGCAATTCCACCGAAACGCTGGCGATGTACATCCACAAGACGACCGTCGACTTCCTCGACATCGGCTATGGCTCGGCGCTCGCGGTGCTGATGTTCATCGTCTCGGCGGTGATCACCACCGGCTATCTGAAATACACCCGCCGCGATCCGGGGAGGCACTGAGCATGGCCAGCAGAAGTGGGTACCGGTTCTGCGTGGCGCCATGCGAACATCCAAAAGCCTTTGGCATGGCCAGCAGACGTGGGCATCGGTTCTCCGTGGCGCCATGCGAGCGGGGGAGACGCTGATGCCGCTGTTGAACAATCGCCGCGCGGTGCTCATCCTTGCTGCGCTGATCGTGGCTCTGAACGGCTTTTTCCCGGCGCTGTGGATCCTTTTCACCTCGTTCAAGACCGAGGCGGAGCTGATGCGTGTGCCGATCACCATTCTGCCTGCCGCGCCCACCATCGAGAACTACATCCGCGTTTTTGTCGATCAGCCGATCCTGCGTTTCCTGTTCAATTCGGTGGTTGTGGCGGTGCTCTCGACGCTGCTCTGCGTCTTTGTCTCGGCGCTGGCGGCTTACGCGCTGGTCAGGATGCGCATTCCCATGGCGGGGCTGATCCTCTCCGTGCTGCTGGCGATTGCGATGTTTCCGCTGGTCTCGATCATGGTGCCGCTGTTTCAGGTGATGCGGGATCTGGGACTTCTGAACACCTGGTGGGCGCTGGTGTTTCCCCATGCGGTGCTGTCCATGCCGGTCTGCATTCTGGTGCTGATCTCGTTCTTTCAGGATATCCCGCGCGATCTTGAGAACGCCGCGATGATCGATGGCTGTACGCGGCTGGGGGCGCTCTGGCATGTGGTGATCCCGCTCACGGCGCCGGGGGTGTTTACAGCGGGCATCCTCGCCTTCGTCAATTCCTGGGATGAGTTCCTGCTCGCGCTCACGCTGTCCCCGCGCGTCGCCAGCCGCACGCTGCCGGTGGGCATCACGCTCTATCAGGGCGAGTTCTCGTTTCCCTGGCCGATCATCTCGGCGGCGCTGGTGGTGGCCATCGTGCCGATCTGCATCGTCATCGCACTGTTTCAGGAGCGGGTGGTGTCGGGCCTCACGAGCGGCGGCATGAAGGGCTGAGGCGCCGCCGCAGCCCCGTCAGGTCGTCACGTCCTGGGGCCGAAGCGATATTCCGTCACCTGCCGGTAGAGCGCGCCGGGACGCAGCACGGTGCTGGGCAGGTGCGGCAGGTTGGGGCTGTCGGGCGCGTGCTGCGGTTCCAGGCAGATGCCGGCATTCGGCCCGTACTGGGCGCCGCCGAGGCCCTTGACCGGCAGGTTCAGTTTGAACCCGTCATAGACCTGGAGGCAGGGTTCGGTCGTCCAGACATCCATTTTCAGGCCGGAGCGGTTGCTGGCGAGCGTCGCCGCATGGGCAAGGTCGAAGCCGTCCGTGCCGATCTCGCGCCGGTCGCGGCGCAGCACGAAGTTGTGGTCATACCAGACGCGCGTGCCATCCCCGGAAGCCAGCCGCACCGGGCGGGCCCGGCGGAAATCGAACGGCGTGCCGGAAACGGGGGCGAGCGAGCCGTCAGGGATCAGGTCGCCGTCGACCGGCGTCATCAGATTGGCCCGCACCATCAGTTCGTGGTCGAGAATATCGGCCCCGCCGTCGAGGTTGAAATAGGAATGATGGCAGAGGTTCAGAATCGTCGGCGCGTCTGTGAAGGCGAAGAGTTCGACCCTCAGCGCGTTGTCATCCGTCAGCGTGTAGCGGCATGTGGTGGTGAGGCAGCCGGGATAGCCGGCCTCGCCAGCGGGCGAGACGAGGGAGAGGGTGACGGAGGCGGCATCGGCATGAACGAGCCGCCAGGGCTTCTTGCCGAACCCCTGGCCGCCGCCATGCAGCGAATGGCGGCCCTCCTGATTGAGCGGCAGCTGATGGGCCTCCCCGTCCAGCGTGAAGCGCCCGCCGCGAATGCGGTTGGCAAAGCGGCCGGCAATCGCGCCGAAATGCGGGGAATGGGCGAGATAGTCGTCGAGCGTTTCCAGCCCCAGCACTACGCGCTGGAGCGTGCCGTCGGGGCGCGGGACCTGAAGATCGCGCACCACCGCGCCATAGGTGATGACCTTCGCCACGGCGCCGGCGGCGTTGGCCAGGGTGATGTCTTCAACCGGCGTATCGCCGGCCACTCCGAATGCCCGCACTGTCATGGCCGTCTCCTGACCGACGCTCAGACCAGCCCGCCAAGGCAGGTGTATTTCATGTCGAGATAATCATCGAGGCCGTAGCGTGAGCCCTCGCGACCGACGCCGCTTTCCTTGACGCCGCCGAAGGGCGCGACCTCGGTGGTGATCAGCCCTTCGTTGATGCCGACCATGCCATAACGCAGGGCATCATTGACGCGGAAGGCGCGGGCAAGATCCCGCGTGTAGAAATAGGCGGCGAGGCCGAATTCGGTATCGTTGGCCCAGGCCACGGCCTCCTCCTCGCGTTCGAACCGGAAGATGGGGGCAAGGGGGCCGAAGGTTTCCTCGCGCGCCACCGTCATGGCCTGCGTGGCGCCGGAGAGCACGGTCGGTTCGAAGAAGGTGCCGCCGCGGGCGTGGCGCCGGCCGCCGGTGAGCACGGTGGCGCCCTTTCCGGTCGCATCGGCAAGATGCGCCTCGACCTTGGCGAGCGCGCGGTCGTTGATCAGCGGGCCGAGCTGTACGCCAGCCTCAAAGCCGCCGCCGACGGTCACCTTCGCTACTTCCTCGGCGAGCCGTTTGGCAAAGGTGTCGTAGATGCCGGCCTGCACATAAAAGCGGTTGGTGCAGACGCAGGTCTGTCCGGCGTTGCGGTATTTGGCGACCATCGCGCCCTGCACGGCCCGTTCAAGATCGGCATCGTCAAAGACGATGAAGGGTGCGTTGCCGCCCAGTTCCATCGAGACGCGCTTCATGGTGGGCGCGGCCTGGCCGGCCAGCAGCTTGCCCACGGCGGTCGAGCCGGTGAAGGTGATCTTGCGCACCACCGGGCTGTCCATCAGCGCCGCGCCGATGGGGGCGGCCTCGCCCGTGACGATGTTGACGACACCGGCCGGAATGCCGGCCATGTCCGCCAGAACGCCCCAGGCAAGGCCGGAATAGGGGGTCAGATCCGCCGGCTTGATGACGAGCGTGCAGCCGGCCGCCAGCGCCGCGCCGAGCTTGCGGGCGATCATCGAGGCGGGGAAATTCCACGGCGTGATCGCCGCGACGACGCCCACCGGCTCACGCGTCACCAGAATGCGCCGGTCAGCCCAGGGCGAGGGGATGACATCGCCATAAACGCGGCGGGCCTCCTCGGCGAACCACTGGATATAGGCGGCGGAAATCTGGATCTCGCCGGTCGCCTCGGCCAGCGGTTTGCCCTGTTCGCGCGTCAGCAGCCGGGCGAGGGGGGCGGCGTTCTCGCGGATCAGCGCCGCAAGGCGCAGCAGCCGGCCCGCGCGTTCGGCCGCGGGCAGTTTCTTCCAGGCCGGAAGGGCCGCTTCGGCGGCGGCAATCGCGGCGCGGGTTTCGGCGGGTCCGCAGTTCGGCACGGTGCCGACGGTCTCGCCGGTCGCAGGATCGGTGACGGTGATCCGCGCGCCGCTTTCCGCTGCCACCCATGCCCCGTTGATGAGACAGGCTTCCTTGCGAAAGAAGGCTTCGTCCGACATGACGCATTCTCCTTGATAGGGCAGGGCGGGGGTCAGATCCCGGCCAGGGCCCTGATGTCTCGCACGAGTTTCTCGGGCACGGCAAGTCCGGTTTCGGCGGCTTTCCGGCGCAGACCGATGCGGCGCAAGCCCGGCAGCCGCGCGCCGTCCTGCCCGGTGATCTGCCCGGCAAGGCGGGCGAAATGCGCCACCGTTCCCGCGCCGCCCACCCGGAGCGGGTCGAGCGCGATCAGCAGCTGGCCGGTATCGGGCGGGCCGCCCTTGTCGTCGAGGAAGGAGGTTGCATCGGCAGCATAGCTTGCGCCGGTCAGGCCGGCGGCGAGCAACTCCACCATCAGCGCCAGCGCGGTGCCCTTGGCATCGCCGATCGGCAGCATGGTGCCGGCGAGCGCGGCGGAGGGATCGGTCGTCGGCTGGCCGTCCTTGTCGAGCGCCCAGCCTTCGGGAATCGGCACGCCGCGCTGCTGGGCATTGAGGATGTTGCCGCGCGCCACCTTCGACAGCGACAGGTCGACGACGATGGGCGGCTCATCCGGCAGCGGGCAGGCAAAGGCGATGGGGTTGGTGCCGAAAACGCCGGTGCGCCCGCCCCACGGGGCCATGGCCGCCGGGGTATTGGCAAACAGCAGCGCCACCAGCCCGCGCGCTGCCAGTTTTTCGACATGATGCCCCGCCACCCCGCAATGATGCGAACGGCGGATCGCCGCAGCCGCGATGCCCATGGTCGGGGCCATGGTCGAGAGCGCATCGGTCGCAAGCTCCAGCGCGGGATAGGCAAAGCCGTGGGCGGCATCGATGCGCGCCAGCGCCGGCGTTGCCTGTTCGAGGCGGGGCCTGGCAAAGCCGTCGATCTTGCCGACGCGGGCCTGCGCCGCATAGCTCGGCACGCGCGAGAGCCCATGGCCCTTGAGGCCGTCGGCTTCCGCCGCCACCAGAAGCCGCGCCACGAGGCCGGCGGTGTCGGGCGCGGTGCGGCAGGCCTGAAGCGCTGCGGCCACCAGCTGTTCAGCCTCGGCAAGGCTCAGGACAACATCGCTCATGCCCGCGCCCCCAGAACAGCCAGCACCTTCTCGGCGATCAGGGAGGAGACCCGCACGTTCGATTCCTGCGTCACGCCCGCGATATGCGGGGTCAGGATCAGGTTGGGACAGCCCCGGAACACCGCGCCCGCCGCGGCGGTCAGCGGTTCCTCGGCAAAGACATCGAGCGCGGCACCCGCGAGCGCACCGGCCTTCAGCGCGGCGGCAAGGGCCGCCTCGTTCACCACGCCGCCCCGCGCCGCGTTGAGCAGCACCGCATCCTTGCGCATCAGTTTCAGGCGCTCCGCATCGAGCATGTTCCTTGTCGCCTCGGTCAGCGGCACATGCAGCGAGACCACATCCGCCGATTTCAGGAGCGTATCGAGGTCGGCGCGCTGCGCAAGCCGCCAGTGCGGGCTGTCGGCGGGCAGCAGGGGGTCATAGGCGATCACGGTCATGCCCAGCGCCTCGGCGCGGCGGGCCACTTCGCGCGCAATCGCACCAAACCCGACCAGCCCCATGATGCGGCCCGACAGCTCGCGCCCCATCAGCCGGTTGCGCGGCCATTCCCCGGCGATCACGGCATCGGTGGCATGATAGGCGCCGCGCAGCAACGCCATCGCCGTGGTGATCACCCATTCGGCCACGGACAGATCATTGGCGCCCGTCGCCGGGATCACGGGCAGGGCGCGGGCGGCGCAGGCCGCGACATCGATGTTGTCGAGCCCGACGCCGAGGCGCCCGACGACTTCGAGCCGTGAACCCGCCGCCAGCAGCGCGCCGCGCACCTGGGTCCGGTTGCGGACGATCAGCGCCCGCGCGCCGGGCAGGGCGGCCATCAGCGCCTCGGTCCGATCCACCAGCGCCGGATCATACAGGGTGTCGTGGCGCGCCTTCAGCATGGCCACCGCGCTGTCGTCCATGAATTCGGTGATGACGATTTCGGCCACGATGTCCTCTTTCGCGTTGAGAAGCCCCGATCATCCCTCGCTTGCGATAAGGCGGGCAGCCTGATACGCGCGAAAGGACAGATGGCTTCAACCTATATCTTGTATAAGATACAAGAGTTGCGGCCTGTCAAACCGATTTTCGCCAAGGACTCCTGCCATGCCAAAGCGTCCTGAAGTTTCCGCCCCGCGAAAGGCACCCGGTCTCAGCCCGCTTTACCGGCAGGTCCGGACGTTGCTGATTCAGAGGATCGCCGAGGGCCACTGGCGACCCGGCGTGCTGATCCCTTCCGAAATGCAGATCGCGGCGGAGCTTGGGGTGAGCCAGGGCACGGTGCGCAAGGCGCTGGATGAAATGACGGTGGAGAACCTGCTCGTCCGCCAGCAGGGGCGGGGCACCTTCGTTGCCCAGCATGATGAAGCGCGCATCCTGTTCCAGTTCTTCAAGATCGCGCCGGATACCGGCGAGCCGGTGTTTCCCGAAAGCATCCTGCGCGCCTGTGTGGAAGCGGCGGCGGATGCGGGGGAAGCGGCGGCGCTGAACCTCAGGGCGGGCGCGCCGGTGATCCGCATCGCGCGCCTCCGCTCGCTGGCCGGGCAGGCCGTGATTTCGGAATACATCACCGTTTCCGCCCAGCTCTTTCCCGAACTGGGGCACGACGGCGCGTTGCCCAACAACCTTTACGCCCATTATGCGAACCGCTTCGGCGTGACGGTGGCGGGCGGGCGCGAGCGGGTGAAAGCCCTGCCGGCGACCGCCGAGGATGCGCCGCTGCTCGGGCTTGAGGCCGGGGCGCCGGTGCTGCTGATCGACCGGGTGGCGACCGCGCTCGACGGCGCGCCGGTGGAATGGCGCCGCTCCTATTGCGTGACGGAGAGCTGTTCCTACGTTTCACTGCTGCGCTGAAGCGCATCAGCGGCCGGCGGTACGGTCGAGGAACGGCGCACGATCAGATTGATGGGCAGCAGCCTGTCGGCGGGCGGCTCGGCATGGCGGATCCGCCCCAGCAGGGTGAGCGCGGCCATCTCTCCGATCTGCGCGGTGGGGATGTGCACGCTCGTCAGCGAGGGCGAGACCTGCGAGGCCATTTCCGTATCATCGATGCCGACCACTGACAGATCCGATGGCACGCAAAGGCCGCGCGCCTGCGCCTCGGCGATGCTGCCAAGCGCGAAAAGATCGATACCGCCGATCAGCGCGGTGGGACGATCAGCGCATTCCAGCAGCGCGCTGCATCCGTTGCGCCCGCCGCTGATCGTCATCGGCTGGTGCGAGATGCGCCAGTCCGGCAGGTCCAGCCCCGCCTCGGCCAGCGCGGCGCGGACCCCTTCAAGGCGGGCGCGCTGGCGATCATTGAACAGCAGATGCCCGCAGACCATGCCGATGCGCCGGTGCCCGAGCCGGATCAGATGCTCGGCGGCCAGCCGTCCGGCGAGCGCATTGTCCACCGTCACCGAGGCGTTCACCCCGTCCGGGCACCAGGTGAGCACCACCGGCACATTCGCCTGCCGCAGCAGGGTGTTGGTCGCTTCCGGCCGCTCGGCCCCCACCAGTATCAGCCCGTCGATGCCGCGGGCCAGCAGCAGGCGCACCGCCTCCGCCTCGGCCCCGACGCTGTATTCATGCGAGGCGACGAGCAACTGGTAGCCCACAGCCGACAGCGCGACCTGCATCGATTGCAGCGCCTTGGCGAAGATGATGCTGTCCAGCGTTGGCATCACGGCGGCCACCGTCATGGTGCGGCCCGAGGCCAGCGCCTGCGCCGCGCCATCGGGCACATAGCCAAGCTTGCGCGCGCTCGCCTGCACCAGCGCCAGTGTGGCCGCCGCCAGCAACTCCGGTTGCGAGACGGCGCGCGAGACCGTCGCCGGCGAAACGCCGGCATCGCGGGCAACATCGATCAGACGCGGGCGGGATCTCATCCGGCAACCATGCTTGAAAGAAATTTCATTGGCAAGACGAAACATGCAAAAATTCAATCGAAAATTCTTCTATAAGATTCGCAAATTGCTGGTTGACCTCGCAGAAAAACGATGAAAGCATGAATGAAAGCGCTCTCATAAATGCGTCCTCATGAAGGCGCTCTCATAAAAGCGTCATCATCAACGAAACCGTCATCACGAGGATTCAGGGAGGATGCATGAGCAGGCGTAGCTGGATCGGTCTTGCGACCATGATCGCCCTGATCGGGATCTGGTTTCTCACCACCGCGACCGGGCTGGTCTCGACGATGCGCTTTCCCTCGCCCCGGGATTTCTGGTCCGCGCTGCACCAGATTGCCACGCGCGGCTATGCCAACGGCACCCTGCTGGCCCATTCGCTGCACAGCCTCAAGCTGGTGTTGATGGGTTTTGCCACGGCGGTGGTGACGGGCGTGCCGCTCGGCCTCTGGATGGGCTGGAGCCGCAAGGCGGAGGCGGCGATCAACCCGGTGTTCCTGATCATCCGGCCGATCCCGCCGCTGGCCTGGATTCCGCTGGCGATCCTCTGGCTCGGCCTCGGCGATGCCGCCAAGGTGATGGTGATCTGGTTTGCCGCCTTCGTGCCGTCGGTGATCAACACCTTCGCCGGCGTGCGGACCATCGAGCGACCGATTCTGGAAGCCTCGCGCATGCTGGGAACACCGCGCCTGCGGCAGATCGTCGAGGTGGTGATGCCGGCGGCCCTGCCGATGATCTTCACCGGCCTGCGCCTCTCGCTTCAGGCCTCGTGGACGACGCTGGTCGCCGCCGAACTCGTCGGCGCGCTGCTGGGCATCGGCTTCGTGCTCAATGTCGCGCAGCAGGACATCTACCCCGGCATGATCCTCGTGGGCATGGCGACCGTGGGCGTCCTCGGCTGGGTGACGACGCGGGCGCTCGGCATGGTGGAACGACGGGCGCTGGCCTGGAACGTGGCGGCGAGGGACTGAGCCATGAACGACGCACCCCTCACGCTGTCGCAACGCATTCTCTATGCCGGCCTCGGGCTTGGCCTGTTCTTCGGCCTCTGGGCCGGGCTTTCGGGCAGCGGCCTCGTGCCCCGGCAGTTCCTGCCAGGCCCGCTTGATGTGCTGGACCGCATGATGCAGCTGATGACGACGCCCTTTGCGGGCGCCACGCTGCCGGTGCATGTGGCGTCGAGCTTCGAGCGCTATATCTATGGCGTGGGGCTGGCGATGCTGATCGGCGTGCCGATTGGCCTGATGATGGGCTGGTTCCGCCTGCTCGACGACATCGTGACGCCGATTTTCGACATGCTGCGCTTCATTGCGCCGATTGCCTGGGTGCCGTTTGCCGCGCTCTGGTTCGGCACCGGCATCGGCGGGCCGGTGATGATCATTTTCGCGGGGGCCTTCCCGCCCTGCCTGATCAACGCCTATCGCGGCGCGCGCTTTGTCGAGCCGCGGCTGATCGAGGCGGCGCGGATGCTGGGCACCGGCAACACCCGGACCATTCTCGAAATTCTGCTGCCGGCGGCCTTCCCCTCGATTGTCGCGGGGCTTCGCGTGGCCGCCGGGCTTGGCTGGCAATCGCTGGTCGGCGCCGAACTCATCGTCGCGGCGGCGGGGGTCGGCTTCATGATGGTGCAGGCACAGGCCAATGTCGCCACGCCCACGGTGATGGTGGGGATGATCGCCATCGGCGTGATCGGCATGGCGATCGACGTGCTGCTGCGCCAGGGCGAGGCCATCGTGCTCCGGCGGCGCGGTCTTCAGATGTCCGGGAGGTAGGAATGGGGTCGATCCGGTTCGACAATGTCAGTATGCGGTTCGGCACGTTCAACGCGCTTGAGGGCATCAATCTCGAGATCGGCGAGAAGGAATTCGTCGCCATCGTCGGGCCCTCGGGCTGCGGCAAGACGACCTGCATGCGCATGGTCGCCGGCTTCGAGCATCCGACGGGCGGCACGGTCAGTGTCAACGGCGCCAGGGTCGTGGCGCCGGGGCCGGACCGGGCGGTGGTGTTCCAGCAGTTCGCGCTGTTTCCCTGGAAGAGCGTGCGCGAGAACATCGATCTTGGCCTGCGCAACAAGAACCTGCCGAAATCCGAGCGCGAGGACCGCATCGCCCGCGCGCTCAAGCTGATGAATCTCGAGAGCCATGCCGACAATTTCCCCCATCAGCTCTCGGGCGGAATGCAGCAGCGCGTGGCGATTGCGCGGGCCTATGTGCTCGATCCCAGCGTGCTCCTCATGGACGAACCGTTCGGCGCACTCGATGCGCAGACGCGGGTGGTGATGCAGGAGGAGCTGGTGCGGATCTCGCGCGTCAACCCGCGCACGGTGCTGTTCATCACCCATGCGGTGGAGGAGGCGGTCTATCTCGCCGACCGGGTGGCGATCATGACCCGGCGTCCGGGCCGGATCAAGGAAGTGCTCGACATCAAGTCGATCCGCGAAGCCGAGCAATGGGACAAGCATTCCAGGATCGAGGACGTGATGGACATCGAATCCTTCGTCCATCTGCGCACCCAGATCTGGAAGTCGCTGCGCGAGGAGAAGGGTTCCGATGCGGTCTGACAGCGGCCTGCCGCCCTTCACGCGCGACCTGACGGAGCCGACGCCGATTCCCGCCGAGGGCATTGCGCGGGCCCTCGCGCTGATGGAGACGGGCCGGCTGTTCCGCTATGGCGAAATGGGTGCCGACCAGTGCGACGCCGCCCTGCTGGAGGCCGAGTTTGCCGCCTTCATCGGCCGGCGCTACTGCATCGCGGTCAATTCGGGCGGCTCGGCGCTGTTTCTCGCGCTCAAGGTGCTGGATGTGCAGCCGGGCGATCCGGTGCTCGTCAACGGCTTCACGCTCGCTCCCGTGCCCGGCGCCATCGTCCATGCCGGGGCGGTGCCGGTCATCGTCGATGTGACCGAAGACTATGTGATCGACCTTGACGATCTCGAACGCAAGGCGCGGGCGAGCGGGGCGCGCGTGCTGATGCTTTCGCACATGCGCGGGCACATCGCCGATATGGCCCGCGTCGTCGCACTCTCCGCGCGGCTGGGGCTTGAGCTGATCGAGGATTGCGCCCATGCGCTCTGCGCCGGCTGGAACGGCAGGGCCGCCGGCACCTTCGGCGCGGCTGCCGGCTTCAGCGCCCAGACCTACAAGCATCTCAACGCGGGCGAGGGCGGCTTTCTGGTGCTCGACGATGCGGATCGGGCCGCCCGCGCCATCCTGCATTCGGGCAGTTACATGCTCCATGCCCAGCATCAGAGTGTACCCGACCCCGATGTGATGGCGCGCTGGAGCGAGACGACGCCGAATTTCTCGCTGCGCATGACGGCGCTGGCCGCCGCTCTGCTGCGTCCGCAACTGGCGCTGCTGCCCGAACGGGCGCGGCGCTGGAATGCAATTCATGCGGCGATCATCACCCGGCTCGGCGACAGCAACCGCATTCGCCTGCCGCATCGCCCGGCGGCGGAGGCGTTTTCCGCGACATCGGTGCAATTTTCGCTGCCCGGCTTTTCGCCCGATGCGATGGCCGATTTCGTGGCGCGGGCCGGCGCGCGCGGCGTGCCGGTGAAATGGTTCGGCGCTGAGCGGCAGGCGGGCTTCACCAGTGCGCCGCGCCACTGGCGCTATGCCGGCGCGCAAGGCCCGCTTGCGGCCACCCATTCCGTGCTCGCCACCCTGTGCGACGTGCGCACCCCGGTCTCCCTGAGCGACGCCGACTGCCGGCTGATCGGCGACATTCTTGTCGCCGCCGCCGAGGAGGCCGCCCCCTTTCGCCTGCCCCAGAAAGTACCAGCGGCACGGATCCCCGCGCCCGCAGCACAACGGAGGAAATGATGAAGAAGCTTCTCGGCGCGGTTGCCCTTGCAACGCTCATGACCACGAGCCTGACCGGCCCGGCGCGGGCCCAGACGGCCATCGGTGTCTCCTACCAGCCCTCGCTCTACTGGGCGCTGCCGTTCCACTATGCCAACGTCAAGGGCTGGTGGAAGGAGGTGGGTCTTGCCCCGAACTTCACCACTTTCCCGGCGGGCGCACCGCAGATTGCCGCCTCGGCGGCGAAATCCTGGGATGTGGGCGGCACCGGCTCGGTGCCGGCGGTGCTCGGCGCCGTGCGCTTCAACATCCTGACCATCGGCATCACCAACGACGAATCCAAGACCAATGCCATGATGGTGCGCGGCGACAAGTTCGACGCGATCAAGGCCGATCCCAAAAAGCTGAAGGGTGAGAAACTGCTGCTGACCACCAACTCGACGGTGGATTACGCCGCCCGCAAGTGCCTGACGAAATTCGGCCTTGCCGGCAGCGACATGCAGTTCGTCAACCTCGGCCAGGCGCAGATCATCACCGCGATCACCTCCAACAACGGCGATGTCGCCGGCGTCTGGGCGCCGAACACCTACACGCTCGAGGACCGCGCCAACGCCAAGTATCTCTGCAACGGCACGGATGCGGGCGCCATCGTGCCCGGTGCGCTGATCGTGCGCGGCGATTTTGCCAAGGAGCGGCCGGACGATGTGGCCAAGTTCCTCGCCGTGTTCCTGCGCGGCTGGTCCTGGGCCAAGGCCAACCCGGCCGAAGCGCGGACGCTGGCGCTCGACTTCTACAAGCAGGGCGGGCTTGAGGTGACGCCGCGCGCCATGGATCAGGAATTCGCGCTGCGCCCGACCTTCGGCCTCGACGAGCAGCTCAAGATCATGGATCGCGGCAAGGGCGCCTCGACGGTGGACGGCTGGCTGTCTGAAATCGGCAAGTTCATGACCGATGTCGGCACCATCACCGCCGCGCCGGAGGCCAAATCCTACATCACCGACGAATTCCTCAAGAAGGTGGCGGCTGACCCCAAGCTCAAGGCCTTTGCGACCGAATTCGACAAGAAGTGACGTTTTCGGGGGCGGCGGCACCGTCGCCCCCTTCCCGCGACAAGAACGGACCCCGCATCATGGCTACGACCTACCTGAAGACGGCCACAAAGACGCCCGAGACCGAGACCGACACCGCGCGGAAGGTCGTCACCGACATGCTGGCGGCCATCGAGGCGGGCGGTGAACAGGCGGTGTGCGACTACGCGCTGAAGCTCGACAAATGGGACGGGCCGATCGTTCTCGACAAGAAGACGATTGCCGGGCGGACCGCCGGCATCGCGCCCAAGGTGAAGGCCGATATCGAGTTCGCCGCCGGGCAGGTGCGCCGCTTTGCCGAGGCGCAGCGCAATTCGGTGAAGGATTTTTCGGTCGAGATTTCGCCCGGGCTGCATCTGGGCCAGAAGCTCGTGCCGGTGAACACGGCGGGCTGCTATGTGCCGACCGGCCGCTATGCCCATATCGCCTCGGCCTATATGTCGATTGCCACGGCGAAAGCGGCGGGCGTGAAGACCGTCGTGGCCTGTTCGGCGCCCTATCGCGGGCAGAACATCCACCCCGATGTGCTCTATGCCATGCAGGTGGCCGGCGCCGATGTGATCATGTGCCTTGGCGGCGTGCAGGCGATTGCGGCCATGACCTTCGGCCTCTTTACCGGCAAGCCGGCCGATATCATCGTCGGTCCGGGCAACAAATTCGTGGCCGAGGCCAAGCGGATGCTGTTCGGCAAGGTGGGGATCGATGTCTTTGCCGGCCCCTCCGAGGTGGCGGTGATTGCCGATGACAGCGCCGATCCCCTGATCGTGGCGACCGATCTTGTCGGCCAGGCCGAGCATGGCCATGAAAGCCCCGCCTGGCTGATGACGACCTCGCGCCGTATCGCGGACGCGGTTTCCCGCCTGATGCCGGACTTGATCGCCGCGCTGCCGCCCACCGCGCGTGATGCCGCCAGCGCCGCCTGGCGCGACTATGGCGAGATCGTACTGTGCGACACGCGCGAGGAGATTCTCGCGGTTTCCGACGCCTATGCCTGCGAGCATCTCGAAGTGCATTGCGCCGACCTCGACTGGTGGCTCCGACACCTGACCAATTATGGCTCGCTCTTTCTGGGCGAGGAAACGAATGTCGCCTTTGGCGACAAGTGCTCGGGCACCAACCACATCCTGCCCACCAAGTTCGCGGCCCGCTACTCCTCCGGCCTGTCGGTGCACAAATTCCTCAAGCCGCTCACCTGGCAGCGCATGGACCGGGCAGCCTGCACGCGCATCGCGCCTGTCTCGGCCCGCATCTCGCGGCTTGAGGGCATGGAGGCCCATGCCCGCACATCCGATGTGCGCATGGCAAAATATGCGGCGGGTCAGACCATCGACCTCGGCCAGCCGGTTACAGAATGAGCGCGGGGGCGAGGATGCCGGCGCTGTTCGATCTTTCGGGGCGCACGGCGCTGGTCACCGGCGGCAACAGCGGCATCGGCCTCGCCATGGCCCGTGCGCTGGGCCGGGCCGGGGCCGGAGTGGTGCTGGTGGCGCGCCGGCTGCCGGAGCTTGAAGCCGCCGCTGCCGGCCTGAGGGCGGAGGGAATCGCCGCCCATGTCATCCCCGCCGATCTCGCCGAGCCCGATGTGGGTGCGACGCTAAAAACGGCCTGCGATGCGGCGGGGCTGTCGGTCGATATCATCGTCAACGCGGCGGGCGTGAACCTGCGCCAGCCGTTCCAGGAGGTGAGCGCGGCGGCCTTCGATCTGCATATGGCGCTGCATCTGCGCACACCGTTTCTGCTGACGCAGGCCTTCGCGCCGGCGATGGCGGCGCGCGGTTATGGCCGCATCATCCTCATTGCCTCGCTGCAAAGCTATCGCGCCTTTGCCAATTCGGCGCCCTATGGCGCGGCCAAGGGCGGGGTGGTGCAGTTGGCCCGGGCGATTGCCGAGGCGTGGTCGGCAAAGGGCATCACCGCCAATGCGATTGCGCCGGGGTTCTTCCCCACCCCGCTGACCGAACCGGTCTTCGCCGATCCCGAACGCGCCGCCCGCAATGCCGCGCAGACCGCGATCGGCCGCAACGGCCATCTCGACGATCTCGACGGCGCGGTGGTGTTCTTCGCCGCGCCCGCTTCCGCCTACATCACCGGGCAAACCCTGGCGGTGGATGGTGGTTTTACCGCACGATAACCCGACGGATCCCCGGCCATGAAGGCGCTCCTCTACACCGCACCCCATACGCTGATCCACACCGACGCGCCGGAGCCCGTGCCCGGGGACGGCGACCTGCTGATCCGCGTCGAGGCGGTGGGCATCTGCGGGTCGGACATGCATGCCTATCACGGCCATGACTCGCGCCGGCCGCCGCCGCTCATCCTCGGCCATGAGGCGGCGGGCCGCATCGTTGCCGGGCCGCGCGCCGGCGAGCGCGTCACCATCAACCCGCTGGTGGTCGATCCCGCCTGTCCCTACGCGCGGGAGGGGCGCTGGCATCTGTCGCCGACCCGGCAGATCATCTCGATGCCGCCGCGCCCCGGCGCCTTTGCCGATTATGTGACGATTCCGGCGCGCAACGTCGTGCCGATCGCCGACACCACGCCCATCGAGCAGGCCGCGCTCGCCGAGCCGATTGCCGTGTCCTGGCACGCGGTGCGCGTGGGCATGGAGGCGCTGCACCTGCCGCTCGCTGCGGCCCGCGTCGTCGTGCTCGGCGGCGGCGCCATCGGGCTTGCCGCGGCGCTGGTCGCACGCCATTTCGGCGCCGCCGATATCACGGTCGGCGAGACCAATGCCCTGCGCCGCACCACATTGACCGAGGGTGAGGGCCTTGCCGCCTATGACCCCGCAATGACGGGGCCAGCGGAAAACTCGGTCGATCTCGTGATCGACGCCGTGGGCGCGGCGGGAACGCGCGCAGCCGCCAGCCACATGGTGCGCCCCGGCGGCGTCATCGTGCATGTCGGCCTGCTGCCCGGCGTCGATGGGCTCGATGTTCGCAAGGTGACGTTGCAGGAAATCACCTTCAGGGGCGTCTATTGCTACACCCCGCAGGATTTCGAGCAGACCGTGCGCGCCATCGAGGGCCGGCGGCTCGGGGCGCTCGGCTGGTTTGCCCAGCGTCCGCTCGCCGATGGCGCGAAAGCCTTCGCCGATATCGATGCGGGGCGCATCGCCGCCGCCAAGATCGTGCTGATCCCCCGGCAGAGCTGAAGCACCGTCCGGCGCCCTGCCGGTCGATTGACAAAGGCTAGCTCTTATATCTTATATAAGATAAAACATGAGGCGTCCGCCACGGACTGGACGGTTGCCCGCCCCTTTCACCGGAGGAGACGACCATGATCACCAGACGCGACACCTTGCGAATTCTCGCCGGCAGCACGATGCTCCCGGCTGCGCCGATGGCTGCCTGGGCACAGGCGGGCTATCCCGACAAGCCGCTGCGCTACATCGTTCCGTTCGCGGCGGGCGGCCTGACCGATGTCATGGCCCGCCTGATCGGTCAGAAACTCAGCGACGGCTTCGGCCAGCCGGTGATTGTCGAGAACAGGCCCGGCGCCAGCGCCAATCTCGGCGCCGATCAGGTCGCGCGCTCGGCGCCTGACGGCTATACGCTGCTGGCGGTGACGCTCACCCACGCTGTCAACCCGTCGCTGTACTCCGATCTGCCCTACAATGTGCAGAAGGATTTGCAGCCGGTGGCGCATCTTGCCACCAGCCCGCTGGTTCTGGTGGTCAATGCCGCCTCGCCGCACAAGGATCTGAAGAGCTTCCTTGCCGCAGCCAAGGCGCGGCGTTTCAACGGCGGCTCCAGCGGCAACGGCACGCCGCCGCATCTGGGCCTCGAACTTCTGGCGCTCGCGTCGGGCACCGAGTTCACCCACGTTCCCTACAAGGGCGGGGCGCCGTCGATCAATGATCTGATGGGCAACCAGATCGATTTCATCGTCTCGAACCTTCCTGAATCGATCAATGCCATCAAGGGCGATCGCCTGCGGGCCCTGGCCGTCACATCGGCCAAGCGCATCCCGCTGCTGCCCGACGTGCCGACCTTCGCCGAAGCCGGCGTCAAGGGCGTCGAACTGGAGAACTGGACGGGCATGATGGCGCCTGCCGGCACACCCAGGCCCGTGGTCGACAAACTGGCCGGGGCGGCCATTGCCGCGCTGAAGGCCCCCGGCTCGGCTGAAAAGATCAGCGAACTGGGCTTCTCCGCGACCGGGCTCGGCCCCGATCAGTTCGGCAAGATCCTCAACGCGGATGTCGAGCGCTGGCGCGACATCGTCAAGCGCCGGAACATCAAGGCGACCTGAGCGCGATTGCCAACATCACCGGAACCCGAGGCGCCGCAGCGGCGGCGCTTCGGCGGGCCTGTGCCCGGCCACAAGGTCTCAATCCGTGACGCCTTTGTCGGCGCCGGACAGCAATTTACCGGTCAACCCATTCAAACCGTGCTGGCTGTGCGCCTTCCCACAGGGTGCGTTTGCCAAGAGGCGCCAGATTTTCGAGCCCGCCGGTCAAGGTGATGAAGTGGTTGCCGGAGAGCGGCCCTGCCTTGGAGGCGAAACTGACGCCACCATAGGCGATCAGGATCTCCGTCTCGCTGACCCCGCCCGGATACAGGATCACATGACCGGGCGCCGGATAGCAGGTGTTGTTTTCCAGCCCGACGCCGAAATCGAGATCGCCCAGCGGCGCCCAGATGCCTTCGCCGCTCCAGCGCACATGCACGAGCTTGCTTTCAAATGGCAAATGCCTGCGAAAGGCGGCGCAGGTCTTGGGCGCTGCTTCCTCCTCGAAATGCCCGGTGAAGGTGAAGCCGCCGGCTGTCAGTCTGATGGTCATGGTGTGCTCCTGAATGGCGCTAGTGCCGAAGGATTTTCGAGATGAAGTCCTTCGTCCGTTGTTCGCCGGGGTTATCGAAGATGTCTGTGGCCGAGCCGCTCTCGATCATGCGCCCGTCCGCCATGAAGCAGACGCGCGTCGCAACCTCGCGGATGAAGGCCATTTCATGCGAGACGATGATCATGGTCATGCCCTCGCCGGCAAGCACGCGGATCGTGTCGAGCACCTCGGAGACGAGTTCGGGGTCAAGCGCCGCCGTCACCTCGTCAAGCAGCAGGATTTCCGGCTTCAGCGCCAGTGCGCGGGCAATGGCGACGCGCTGCTGCTGGCCGCCTGAAAGCTCGTCCGGATAGCGCCCGAGCTTGTCGCCCAGCCCGACCTTTTCGAGCAACACCCTGGCCTCGGCCGTCGCTTCGTCGCGATTGCGCTTCCTGATCTTGACCGGCGTGACCGTGACATTGTCGAGCACACTCATGTTCTGGAACAGGTTGTATTGCTGGAACACGATGGCGATGCGGTCGCGCACCGTGCGGACGCTGGCTGCGTTGCGATAATCGATCGGCGTTCCATCCAGCAGGACCGTGCCGGCGCTGGGCGGCAACAGGCCGATGACCGACCGCAGCACGGTGCTCTTGCCCGATCCCGACGGGCCGATGAGGCCGATGACATCGCCACGACCGACCTTGAGGTCGATGCCGTCGA
>JAIUNP010000455.1 GCA_020161975.1 Pseudomonadota bacterium | reverse complement strand
CAGACCAACAAAAGCCGCGCCGCGAATGGTCCCCATCGCCACCGGCCGTCCAGGCTTGATGGCCACCCGCCAGAAGGTGAGTTGCCCCACCCGTTCCACGGCGGTCTTCACGTGATCTTCCTCGCCCGTTGAAACGCCGCCCGATGTCAGAATGAGGTCGGCGCGCGTCGCTGCCGCATCGAGCGCAGACGCAATAACCACGACATCATCGGGCAGAATGCCAAGGTCCTGCACCTCGGCCCCGGCACGGACAAGCAGCGAGGACAGCAGAAAGCGGTTGGAATCGAACTGCGCGCCCGGCGGCAGCGCCGCTCCCGGCGGCACCAGCTCAGCGCCCGTTGAAAAGAGCGCAACCCTGACGCGGCGGCGCACACGAACCTCGGCCACGCCCACCGCGGCAAGCGCCGCCAGATGGCGCGGATCCAACCGCGTGCCCGCCGCCAGTAGCACTTTGCCCGGCGCGAAATCCTCCCCCGCAAAGCGACGGTTGGCCCCTGCTTTAAGCCCGGATGGCAGCAGGACAAACACGCCGTCGGTCTGCACATCTTCCTGCATGAACACCGTATCGGCGCCGGCGGGCATTGGCGCTCCGGTGAAAATGCGCACCGCCGTTCCCGGCGCAATCGCCGCGACATTGACCGTCCCGGCGGGCAGCCGCGCAGCGACCGGAAGTCGCGTTTCCTCCGTTGGGCTCAGGTCTGCATGGCGGACAGCATAGCCATCGACAGCGGAGTTATCGAAAGGCGGCACGGCAACCGGCGCAAGCACCGCATCTGCCAGCACCCGCCCGTCTGCCTGTCCGAGGGAAACGGTTTCACTCTCTTCAACCGGCTGCACGCGTTCGCGAATCAACGCCACCGCCGCCTTGACCGTCAACATCGCCCCGCCGAACGCGAAGCAATCATCCGTCAACTGCGCCATTGCGCCACCCCCGGAAAAATCTCCGACACAGGCCGGGCCAGCGACATCACCGCTTCTGCCAGTCCATCGATGTCGTCGAGATCATACACCGGCGCGCGCGCCGGCACAGGCGCATCGCTGGCCACCGCAACGATCGTGGCATTATCAGGGAAAAGCGGCGGTTTGCCGTTGGCCGCCCGGAACACCTCGATCTTGGGATGCGGCGCACGTTTGAACCCCTCGATCAGGACAAGATCCACCGGCGTCAGCTTGGCCAGCAACTGCTCCAGCGTCCATTCGGCCTCAGAGCGCAACTCGTGCATCAACGCGAACCGCCGCCCGGATGAGATCAGGACTTCGCTTGCCCCGGCCTTGCGGTGCTCATGGGAATCTTTTCCGGGCACATCGACATCGAAATTGTGATGCGCGTGCTTGAGCGTCGAGACGGTAACGCCTCGCGCTGTCAGTAGTGGAATGAGCTTGGTCAGCAGCACGGTCTTGCCCGCCCCGCTCCAGCCCGTGATGCCGATGATCCGCAATCGTCAGGACTCGCTTGCTGCAACTCAACGAAAAAGGGCGCGAAACCGCGCCCTTTGCAAGCCCGAATGTCGTAAGGCCCTATTCTGCGGGTGCGACCTTTGCGGCCGCCGGGAGGCCATGGCCGCCTTTCTGCACCTCGTCAACCCAGAGCGAATGATGCTCCTTGGCCCAGTTCAGATCAACCGAACCTGTTCCCATGGCATCGAACGCGCCCTCCATGCCCAGCGTGCCAATGTAGATATGCGCCAGGATCATCGCAATCATCAGCATCGCGACGATGCCATGGATTTCGCTCTGGAACTGGATCTCGATCACCCCGCCATCCACGCGATTCGGAAAGAGGAGATGCAGCCCGGACAACGACAGCAGAACACCGCCGACGATCACTGCCCAGAACAGGATCTTCTGCCCGCCGTTGAACTTGCCAGCCGCCGGATGCTTGTCCTTGCTCAGAATGCCGCCACCCTCCTTGACCCAGGTGACGTCTGTGCCATTCGGGATGTTCTCCCGAACCCACATCACGAACATCAGCACAATGCCCACCATGAAGGCGAAGCCGATATAATTGTGCAGAAACTTGAGGAAAGCCGAGAATGGCGTGAACGTCTGATGCCCCAGAAGCGGCAGCAGCAGCGACCGGCCAAACGTAACATTGAGACCGGACAGTCCGAGAATAACAAAGCTCGATGCCGTGAGCCAATGCGTGAATCGCTCAAAGCCGTTAAAGCGCACGATGGTCTTGCCAGACATCCCCGCCGCAACGCGAACCTTGCCGCGGATGGCATAGAACAGGCACAACACTACCAGCATGCCCAGAATGGCGATGGCACCGATACGCGGCAGGGTTTCACGTCGATAGTCCCGCCATTCCTTGCCTTCAGGCTGGATCAGTGTTCCCGCGCTCTGGTTGGGAATGGTCACGCGGCCGGAGATCGTCCCGTCCGGCTTCAGGGCCTTCATGAGCTGATCTTCATTCACCGCGCGCTGGGTCGGGTTGAAACCGGACTGCGCCATGGCCGGACTGGCAATGGCCGCCCCCAGGATAAGCGCCAGCCCGAGAATCAGGCCGCGCAGGGTTGAAAATGTCTGTGCCAAGGGTGCCTCCCCCGTTCATGTACCGTCGATCGGGCGTTTTGCCCGGATGCGCGTGACGCGTCGCCTCAGAGCGACACGCCCTCCTTGTAGGCGACTGACCAACCCCAGGCGCCGGAGCCATAGCCGCGCTT
>JAIUNP010000014.1 GCA_020161975.1 Pseudomonadota bacterium | reverse complement strand
TCGGCACGCGGCAAGGTTTTCAACTGATGCTCGACAGCAGCCACGGTCGCAGCCGCGAGCGCCGCATCGCTGGTGATCAGGATCGACTGGGCCGCCGTATCATGCTCGGCCTGCGCCAGAAGATCGGCGGCGATCCAATCGGGATGGCCGGTATCATCCGCCAGAACCACCACCTCGGATGGCCCCGCGATCATATCAATGCCGACGGTTCCGAACACCTGCCGCTTGGCGGCGGCGACATAGGCATTGCCCGGCCCGACAATCTTGACAACCGGCGCAATGGCCTCGGTGCCATAGGCAAGTGCGGCAATCGCCTGCGCCCCGCCGATCCGGTAGACCACATCAATCCCGGCGATATCGGCGGCCGCCAGCACCAGCGGGTTGATGACGCCGCCCGGCGTCGGAACCACCATGGCGAGTCGCTCGACGCCCGCCACCCGGGCGGGAATGGCATTCATCAGCACCGAGGACGGATAGGTCGCAAGGCCACCCGGTACATAAAGGCCAGCCGATTCCACCGCCGTCCAGCGCCAGCCGAGCCGGACACCAAGATGATCGGTGAACAGCATGTCCTCGGGCTTCTGACGTTCGTGGAAATCCCGGATCCGCACCGCAGCGAGTTCCAGCGCGCTCAGCGCGGCAGGCGCACACGCCGACCGCGCGGCCTGACGCTCATCGGCGCCGATGACGAGACCAACCGCACCGAGGTCCACCTTGTCGAAGCGCAGCGTGTAATCAGCCAGAGCTGCATCGCCGCGCGTCCGAACATCGGCAAGAATGCCGCGCACCGTCGCATCGACATCTTCCGAGACCTCACGCTTCATGGCGAGCAACGCGCGGAAGGCCTGTTCAAATCCGTCCTGGCGGCAATCCAGTCTCAGCATGACTTACCCGCGCACCCGCTCGATCAGTGCACCGCAGGCGGCAAGCTTCTTTTCAAGTGCCTCGAAGCCGCGGTCGAGATGATAGACGCGGTTGACCGTCGTCACACCCTCGGCGGCGAGTCCGGCAATGACGAGGCTGACCGACGCACGCAGATCGGTCGCCATCACCGGTGCACCCTTGAGCTTGTCCACCCCTTCGACGATCGCCAGATCCCCGCGCAGCGCGATCTTCGCACCGAGCCGGGCCAGTTCAGAGACATGCATGAAGCGGTTCTCGAAGATCGTTTCGGTGATATGCGAAGTCCCCTTCGCCCTGGTCATCAGCGCCATGAACTGCGCCTGGAGATCCGTCGGGAAGGCCGGGAATGGCGCGGTCGTCACATCGACAGCATCGATGCCCTGCCCGTTGCGCTTCACGCGGATGCCCTCGTTGGTAGCGCTGACCTCTGCGCCCGCCTTCTTCAGAACATCAAGCGCCGCCTGAAGATGGGCTGGGTCGGCACCGGCCAGCATCACGTCACCGCCGGTCATCGCGACCGCCATCGCGTAGGTGCCTGTCTCGATCCGGTCCGGCACGACGCGATGCGTTGCGGAATTGAGGCGCGGCACACCCTTGATCTCGATAGTGGAGGTTCCCGCGCCGCTGATCCGCGCGCCCATCTTGTTGAGGCAATCGGCAAGATCGACGACTTCGGGCTCGCGCGCGGCGTTATGGATCACTGTCGTGCCATCCGCGAGCGTGGCGGCCATCAGCGCCACATGCGTGCCGCCCACCGTGACCATGGGGAAGAAGATTTCGGCGCCTTTGAGGCCCTTGGGCGCGCGGGCCACCATG
Source organism: Pseudomonadota bacterium (assembly GCA_020161975.1). Taxonomy (GTDB): domain Bacteria; phylum Pseudomonadota; class Alphaproteobacteria; order Rhizobiales; family Beijerinckiaceae; genus JAIUNP01. The sequence goes on along the minus strand of JAIUNP010000014.1, from coordinate 21,247 downwards.
TAGCCCTCCTCGATATCGATCCGAGCGCCGAGGCGCTGAAGCGCCATGATGTGCAGATCGACAGGACGCGTGCCGATGGCACACCCCCCCGGCAGCGACACCCGGCACTCACCCATGCGGGCGACCAGCGGACCGACAACCCAGGAACTTGCGCGCATGGTCGAGACAAGATCATACGGCGCGCAGGTATCGACGATCGTCGAGGCATTGATGACGAGCGTGTCGCCACCGTCCTGCGCATCGCCCTTGCGCTTCCCGGCGATGGTGATGTCGACGCCATGATTGCCCAGAATGCGGGTCAGCGCGCGCACGTCCGACAGGCGCGGCACGTTTTCAAGCACCAGTTGACGATCGGAGAGAAGACCGGCGATCATCAGCGGCAGTGCCGCATTCTTGGCGCCGGAAATCGGAATGCTGCCCTTGAGCGGGTTGCCTCCGGTGATCTTGATCGAATCCATTCGTACGTCTTTCCGAACATGTCCGTTCCGGCGCAGCCCGTGGGCGCGCCAACAAAACCCGGCCCCGCGCATAACACACTACGCAGCAAAAACAGCCCCAATTAGGATGAGCGGTCCGGTTTTTCCTGCATCGTGGCAGATTGGACCTCCGCAGCGGTACGGGCCCGCACCTGAGCCTTCCGCTTTTTCAGATTGTCACGCAGGGCGGCGGCAAGGCGTTCTCTTTTTGCCGCAGTTGCATCCTGCTGCGGCGAAGCGTCGCTCCCGGGCGGAATCGAACCGTCTTTTCCGGCATTTTCTTGATCCATGACAACGAGAACCGCTTGAGGTGACCAATAACCGATAATTGAGGTTGCATTGCCGCTGGAAGTGCGCACTGTCAATCAATCTGGAATTGGAATAGCTTGAGCCTTGCACTGAATGGCGTGTTGAGGGGTCCATGTACGATTATGAAGCCACCTTCAAGGCCGCCCGCGCGGCATTGAAGGCCGAGAAGCGTTACCGCGTCTTCACCGAAATCGAACGCGATGTCACCCGGTTCCCCCACGCCACCTGGCACGGCCCCAATGGCCTGAAGCGCGATGTGGTGGTCTGGTGCTCAAACGATTATCTCGGCATGGGCCGGCATGAACGCGTCGTCAGCGCCATGGTGGAAACCGCGCGGACCACTTCGGTCGGCGCCGGCGGCACCCGCAACATTTCCGGCAACAGCCATGCGGTCATCGAACTCGAACAGGAACTCGCCGAGCTTCACGGCAAGGAAGCCGCGCTGGTCTTCTCGTCAGGCTATGTCGCCAATCAGACCGCGATTTCGACCATCGCCCAGCTCCTGCCCGAATGCATGATCTTTTCGGACAGTGACAATCATAATTCGATGATCGATGGCGTGCGCCGGGCCGGTCGCGCCCGCGCGGTTTTCCGCCATAACGACATCGGCCATCTTGAGGAACTGCTGGCCGCCGCGCCAAAAGACCGACCCAAGCTGATCGTCTTTGAAAGCGTCTACTCGATGGATGGTGATGTGGCACCCATCCATGCATTCTGCGATCTCGCCGAAAAATATGGCGCGCTCACCTATATCGACGAGGTGCACGCCGTCGGCATGTACGGCGACCATGGTGCGGGCTATGCCGAGGAAGTCGGCGCGATGGACCGGCTCGACATTATTCAAGGCACGCTGGCCAAGGGATTTGGCTGCTTTGGCGGGTACATCGCCGGCTCTGAAGCGATGATTGATGCTGTGCGCAGCCATGCGCAGGGCTTTATCTTCACCACAGCCCTGCCGCCGCCGGTGGCCGCGGCTGCCGCCGCTGCGATCCGGCATCTGCGTGGCTCGACCGCCGAGCGCGAGGCTCAGCGGCGTCAAGTGACGCGCGTCAAATCAGCATTGCAGGCTGCCGGCATTCCAGTGCTCGACAATCCAACCCACATCGTCCCCGTCATGGTGGGGGATGCGGCGCTCGCCAAGCTGGCCTCGGATCGCTTGCTCGACCGGCATGGCATCTATGTCCAGCCGATCAACTACCCCACGGTACCGCGCGGCACGGAGCGCCTCAGGGTCACGCCAACGCCATTCCATAATGACGCGTTGGTGGATCAGCTCGTCACCGCGCTGGGCGAGGTGTGGGAGGCGCTGGATCTTCCGCGCGACCGGACGACGGTCGATCCCGTTCACCGCGGTGCATCAATTACGGTCTTCACGCCCGCCGGCGGTTGACATTCGGTTCCGAACACGACATAGCCGCCATGCCTGACGGTCGGCGGCTTGCTGCTTGCCTCGGGCTCCGGGCCGTGCCAATGGTGCGCCCCACTGGTTAAATGCTGCCGTAGCTCAGTGGTAGAGCACTCCCTTGGTAAGGGAGAGGTCGAGAGTTCGATCCTCTCTGGCAGCACCAGTCATCCCTCGGCTTTCAATGGCTTAAGTCCCGAGCGTTCCTATTGTGCGCCAGCGTGGGCGGCACATTTCTATTCACTGTTGACTGAACGGGATCGCCTTTGCCCCGCCGCCCGTTGCGCCTCGGGTTGGACACTGCTTTCCTGATCCCACAAACGTCGGACGGCTTCAAACTGGCGGAACAATCGTCTAACCAGAGTGGGGCTGTCGAGCATGATTGCTGCGACGGCAATTTCAGCCCGGTTGCGACTGTTTCAGGCGGATATGGCGAAGGGAGAAGCCTCAAGATGAACGTGAGCACATTGTTTTCTGATGAGCGCAAGGATGCTCCGAGCCTGACGATTCGCCGCCCCGATGATTTTCATGTTCACCTGCGTGATGGCGCGATGCTGAAAGCTGTTCTGCCCTTCACGGCGGCGCAATTCGCGCGTGGCGTCATCATGCCCAACCTTGTGCCGCCGGTGACGACCTCGGCTCAGGCCGCCGCCTATCGCGAGCGGATCAAGGCCGTGATGCCGGCTAACGCTGATTTCACACCGCTCATGACCTGCTATCTCCCCGATTCGACGGCCCCTGACGACATCTAGCACGGCTTTCGGGAAGGCATCTGGGTTGCCGCCAAGCTCTATCCGGCAGGCGCCACCACAAACGCTCATCACGGCGTCACGGATATTCCAGCGTTGTCCCCGGTTCTGGAGCGGATGGAGAAGATCGGGATGCCCGTGCTCGTGCATGGCGAGGCGACCGATCCTGCCGTCGACATCTTCGACCGCGAGGCCGTTTTCATGGAGCAATCCATGCTGCCGCTGCTGAAGCGCCATCCCGGCCTGAAGGTCGTGATCGAACATGTCACCACGGCCGAAACGGTCGAGATCGTGCGCGCCCACCATGGCCGGGCCGCCGGCACCATCACTCCCCACCATCTCGTCATCAACCGAACCTCGATCTTCCAGGGCGGCCTCAGGCCTCATCTTTATTGCCTGCCGGTGGCCAAACGCGAGCAACACCGCCTTGCTCTGCGCAAGGCAGTAACCTCCGGCGATGCGTGCTTCTTCATCGGCACCGATACCGCGCCACACAACCGGTCAGCAAAGGAAGCGCTGTGTTGCAGCGCCGGCGTATTCGGCGGGGCCAGCGCCCTGCAAACCTATGTTCAAGTGTTCGACGAGGAAGGAGCGCTGGACCGCTTCGAGGCATTCGCCAGCGAGAACGGCGCCCGCTTCTATGGCCTGCCACTGAACGAGGGCACGATCCGCCTGGAACGGAAACCGACAACGCTGCCACAGGCCGTTTCGGTGGAACACGATGAAGTCATCATCTTCCGGGGCGGAGAATCCCTGCCCTGGTCGATCGCCGGTTGACGACAGGCAAAAGACGCACTTGCCGCCGGGCGCGCGCTGGCTCTCCAAATGCCACCCCGACATCTCGTCCGCGTTGGAGCGCCGGTGATCTGCAGCTTTGCTCCTCTCCCTTGTCCGCCGCGCGGCTACCGAGCGCCCCGGAGCGCGTTTTTGCACGGTCGAGCGTGTTGACCTTGCAAGCCGGTTTCGGTTAGGAAGAAACCGTCGCGGGTATGGTGAAATGGTATCATGCGAGCTTCCCAAGCTCTTGGCGCGGGTTCGATTCCCGCTACCCGCTCCAACATTACAGCAACGTTTTGACCTGCCTGAAAGACCGGCCGTCCTGTGGGGGCGTCCCTTTTCTGTTGCAGTCCCCTCCGCCGTGACAGCGCTCATCATTCGAAGGCGAGCCGCTGCGTTTTCCCGCTCGCTTCACGCAACAACAGCGGCTAGTCTGCCCCAAACCGGCAACGACTGACCCTGGCGAACGAACCATGAGCGTCCATTCCACCTCGTCCGAATTCAAGGGAAATGCCCACCGCGCCCTTGCCGATGCCCAGTTGCAGAAGGCGATGGGCAATGTGCGCGTCGGCTTCATTGACAAACGCAAAGCAGCAGCCGACGCCCTGCCGGAATTCGAGGCCCTGCGCGACAGCGCCCGCGAGATCAAGAACCACGTCCTCTCCCATCTCGATCTCTATATCGAGCGCTACGAGAAGAAGGTGGCGGAAGCCGGCGGCACCGTGCATTTCGCCCGCGATGCAACCGAAGCCCGCACCCTCATTCTCGATATCTGCAAATCGGTGAACGCGAAGGTCGTCACCAAGGGCAAGTCGATGATTGCCGAGGAAATCGGCATCAACAGCCACCTCGAGGCCCACGGACTGACGCCGGTCGAGACAGACCTCGGCGAATACATCATCCAGCTGCGCGGGGAGATGCCTTCACACATCATCGCACCCGCCGTGCATGTGACACAGGATCAGGTCGAAGCGGATTTCCGCCGGGTCCATACCCATCTCAAGCCGGAACGCGATCTCAGTGAACCGGCAAGCCTGCTCGGCGAGGCCCGCACCGTGCTGCGCGAGCGCTTCCTCAGCGCCGATGTCGGTATCACCGGCGCCAACTTCCTGATTGCCGAAACCGGAACCTCGGTCATCGTCACCAACGAGGGCAACGGCGATCTCACGCAGATCCTGCCCAAGGTGCATATCGTCCTGGCTTCGATCGAAAAGCTGGTCCCGACGCTGGAGGATGTCAGCCAGATCCTGCGCGTTCTGGCGCGCTCGGCCACCGGGCAGGACATGTCCGTCTATACGACCTTCTCGACCGGACCACGACGGCAGGGGGACCCGGACGGACCGGAGCAATATCACGTCATCCTGCTCGACAATGGCCGCTCGGCAATGTTGGGCGGAGAGTTCGAGGAGATGTTGCGCTGCATCCGCTGCGGCGCCTGCATGAACCACTGCCCGGTCTATCACGCTATCGGCGGCCACGCCTATGGCTGGGTCTATCCCGGACCGATGGGCGCCGTCCTCACCCCCTCGTTGATCGGGGTGGACAAGGCGGGACACCTTCCGAACGCCTCGACCTTCTGCGGACGCTGCGAAAGCGTCTGCCCGATGCGGATTCCGCTGCCCAAGATGATGCGGCACTGGCGCGAGCGCGAGTTCGAGCGCAATCTGACGCCGGCCACTGTGCGCTATGGCCTTGGCCTCTGGGCTTTCTTTGCCAGGCGCCCGCGATTGTACGGCCTTGCAACACGCGCAGCCATTTGGGCTATGGGCAAGGCAGGGTCGGCAAAGGGCCGGTTCTCGACCCTGCCGCTGGCGGGGGGGTGGACAAAATACCGCGACTTTGCAGCGCCTGAAGGAGAAACCTTCCAGGCAAGATGGAAACGCGAACGCGGCAAGGCGTGAGGGGCAGGTCTATCAAGCCCCCCAGAGGCGCGCTCAGACCGCACCGCGCGTATTGACGAAGTAGCTGTAAAGCGAGGTCTGGGCGCAGATATAGAGGCGATTTCGCTTCTGTCCGCCAAAACAGAGATTACCGACGATTTCGCCGATGCGGATCTCGCCGATCAGCGCCCCGCCGGGAGCGTAGCAATGGACATCCGTACCGGCAGAGGTCCAGAGATTGCCGGCAACATCGAGACGGAACCCGTCATAGAATCCGTTACGGCATGTGGCAAAAAGCTCGGGTTTCCCGATCCCGCTGCCCCCTGAAACGGGATAGGCATGGATTGTGACCGGCAGGCCAGGCTGGTGCGAGGCACCGGTATCGCCAACATAAAGCACCGCTTCGTCCGGCGAAAAGGCAAGACCATTGGGCTGCACGCGATCACGAATCACAGTTGTGATTGTCCCATGCTCCGGATCCAGCCGGTAGACGAAGGAGCCGCCCGTTTCGCTTGGCGCCCTGTCGCCCTCATATTCACCATCGATTCCGTAGGTCGGATCAGTGAACCAGACCGTTCCATCGGACTTGACGACAACATCGTTGGGGGAGTTCAGCCGCCGCCCCTCGCAGCGATCCGCAAGGATACGGACGGAACCATCGAACTCCGTCCGCGTCACGGCACGGCTGAGATGCTCGCAGGTGATGAGCCGCCCCATCCTGTCCGTGGTGTTGCCATTGGCATGGTTGCTGGGCGCACGAAACACCGAGACCGAACTGTCCGTTTCGTCGAACCGCATCAGCCGATTGTTGGGAATATCGGAAAAAACGAGATAGCGCCCCGCCGGAAAGTAGGCCGGCCCTTCCAGCCACCGGCCACCGGTCCAGAGGTGCTCCACTTTGGCATGACCGATGATCAACCTGTTGAAGGCGCTGTCGTGCGAGACGATATCAACCATGATCACTCTCCTGCCTCATGCCGACGGATTCCGAACCCGACGGGTTTGATCCTGTTGCCGGGATGGACATCGTCCGCGCCCCAATGGGCCTGGTAAGTGTCGAAAGCCATGCCGCGCCGTTGCAGAATGGCAAAGACGATCAGGCAGAGCCCCCACCACAAGCCGATCAGCAGCCACATCCAGCGCGGCGCGTTGGCCTGCCACAGACCGGAGATGATAGCCGCGACCGCGATCAGGCCGACGAGGTAGCCGCCGAACTTGTGGACATGTTCAAAGACCAGACGCCGGAACGTCATGTCATAATGGTCGCCATGCCATGATCCGTCGGCAGCGGGCGCGGTGGGCCCGCCCTTGCTGCCGCGCAGCCAGGCGCTGAGAAACTGCACGGCGGCGAGCGCCAGCACGGTCCAGCCAAACAGGTGGTGGGCGATTGCTGTGCCGCTCTGCGGGGCGGCACGAAGGATCAGCCACAATCCCGCCAGCGTCAGCACCCCGGCGCTGTACTGGAAGACGCGATGCAGGTGCCACCATCCCGGATGATCGAGTTGCTCTGGCCAGCGCTGCCCCGGCCAGAGCTTGAGAAACCGGGCCGACAGAATGCCTGGCGGAACAAGAATACCCCAGGCCAGGGTCATCAGCCGGGCATGCCAGGCGACAAGCCCGCCGATCTCATGAGGCCGCGCGACATCGATCGGGACCATCAGCCAGTCGAGCACTGGTCACCCCTTCACTGCGCCGGCTGTCATGCCGGTGATGATCTGCCGCGAGGCAATGAAGGTGAAGATGATCGGCGGAATCGCGAGCAGCATCCCTGTCGCCATGATCACCCCCCAGTCGATGTTGTATTCGGTCAGCGAGTTGACGATGGTCACCGGTACGGTGCGCGTCTTCCGGTCCGTCAATGCATTGGCCAGCAGGAACTCGTTCCAGGCAATGCGAAAGGTGAAGATCGCCGCCGCCGCAAGGCCCGGCCTGATGATCGGCAAAACGATGAGGAAGAACACCCGGAACGGTCCGGCCCCATCGATACGCGCCGCTTCCTCAAGCTGGATCGGCACCTGCACGATGAAACTCTGCAAGATCCATATCACGAAGGGCAGGTTCATGGCCACATAGATCAGAATGACACCCCAATGTGTGCCCGCCGCGCATTGATCACCCACGCAAAACTGGAAGGTCCAGATGCCGAAAACCGGAACCAGCAGCACGGCGGGCGGTACCATGCGCATCAGCAAGGTCATCAGCGACAGACCATCACGCCCGTAGAAGCGGAAGCGGACGATGGCATAGGCCGCCATGCACCCCAGCACGAGCGTGATGATGGTGGCGATGGTGGCGATGAACAGTGAATTGCCCAGCGCCCGCCCGAAGGTCGGATCGCAGCTGTCGACACCCTTGGGCTCATACCAGAGGACATCACACAGCACCGCTTCATAGTTGCGCAGGGTCGGAACAAACAGAAGGCTCGACGTGTCTGACATGATCTCGACATTGAGCCGCAGCGAGGTGATCAGCATGAGGACAATCGGACCAACCGACATGACGACAAGCGCAACCAGCAAGGCATAGAAGGCCGGATGCTGACGTTCGGCTTCGCTCTGGGCAGACATCAATGCGCTCCCTCTGCCTCTGCGCGCAAGCGGGCGGCGCGGCGCTCGGTGGCTTTTGAATAGAAGAACATCGCCAGGGTCAGGACCATCAGGAACAGCAGGAGATAGTTCGACATTGCCGCCGCCTTACCGAGTTCTCGGAATTCTGATGCCGTACGCGCGATCCGCAGGGAAAGGATCTCAGTCGATAGCCCGGGGCCGCCATTGGTCAGCACCAGCACAACTTCAAGAACCTTGAAGGCATCGATAAGACGCAGGAGACAGGTCACGATCAGAACCGGCATCATCAAAGGGAGCTTGATGTGGAGAATCTGCTGCCAGCCCGTCGCCCCGTCGATCCGTGCCGCCTCCATCGCGGACTTCGGCAAAGACTGCAGCGCCGCCAGCGCCAGGATGAAGATGAACGGCGTCCACTGCCAGATATCGGCGATAATGATGGAAACCAGTGCCCAATTGGAATCCGACAGCCATTCCACCGGCGGCAGGCCCAGCCCTTTCAAAGCGCGGTTAAATGTACCGACCGTGGGATGATACATATAGCGCCACATCAGACCGACCACGATGGGAGCGATCATCATCGGCAGAATGAACAGGGTGCGCAGCAGCGTCATGCCGCGCAACTTCCGATCGAGCAGCAGGGCGAGGCCAACCCCGAGCAGCATTTCGAGGCTAACGACAACCGATGCGAACTTGATCGTGACCCACAGCGATTCCCGAAAGGCCGGATCGACCAGAAGATTGGCGTAATTTCTTAGACCGACAAAGGCCGCCTCGTTGATCTTCTGACTGGGGTTCCAGTCGAGAAAGCTCGCATAGACCATGTAGCCGATGGGATAGAGCAGTGCGACCGCCAGCACCAAACCCGCCGGCGCGAGAAAGAGATAGGGCGTGAGCCGATGGGAGTTCGCGGCCTGCATGATCGGAGCCCTGCATACTGTTTAAGGACGAAAGGGGCCGCCGGATATCCGGCGGCCCGCTGGCTTATTTCCAGGTGTCGTAACCGGCTTCCTTCATGGTTGCCTGCGTCCGCTGGGCGAGACCATCGAACGAGGCCTTGATGTCGGCATTCTCGGTGATGACCTTCGACATGGTCGTGCCAAGATCGTTGTTGATCTTGCCCCACGGCGGAATAATCGGGCGCCAATCCGGATCAGCATACTTCAGGGCTTCTCCGAAGGTCTTCATGTAGGGAAACTTGGCGTTCACATCCGCATCCCCATGGGTCGAGAAACGGATGGGATTGCCCCCCTGAAGTGCGATCAGCTTGTCCGCCTTCTTCGAGGTCAGCCACTGCATCAGCAGGAAAGCCGCCTCCTTGTTCTTGGCGTTCTTGGGGATCGCAATGCCGAAGCCGCCGGTCTGCGAGGCGCGGCGAACGCCCATGGGATGCATCGCCCAGCCGACCTTTCCGACGACTTTGGACTTCGACGGATCGTCAACCTGCCCGGCAAACACCGTGGAATCGAGGAACATCGCCGTCTTGCCCTGCAGGAAAGCCGCCCCGGCCTCGGCAAAGCCGAACGTCTTTGCGCCTTCCGGCCCGCAGTCCACAATGGTCTTCAGTGTCTGCGCCGCTTTGAGGCCGGCTTCGTTGTTGATGACAGGATTCCACTGGTCGTCGAACACCTTTCCGCCCAGCGGCGCCAAATGCAGGAGATAGGCATGGGAGGCGTGCTGGCCGGAGGCTGCGCGAGAGGCAAGCCCGCCCATGCCAGGCTCCAGCTTCGGGATCTTGCAGGTAATGTCGAGCAATTCGTCGTAGGTCTCCGGCACCTTCAGATTGTGCTTTTCGAAGATGTCCTTGCGATAGCCGAGAATCGAGGTTTCAGCGCCGAAGGGAATGCCGAACAGCGAGGCGGTTGGGCCGGGCAGATACCCCTTCTTGCCACCGGCTTCCCCGATATTCTGCATGTATCCGGGAATGATGTCTGCCGGATCATAGGCCGGATCGGCCAGCAAGGGATTCATGAAGAACCGCGCGAGATTCTCAAGCTGATCGGCAAAAACATAGTCAGCTTTCGAGAAAACCACATAGGCGATCACGTCATAGTCGCCCTTGGCCTTGGTCAGCTCCAGCGTCTGCTTCTCGCGCATTTTCAGGTATTCGAGCTGATCCACTTCAACCTTGATGCCGGTCTCCTTGGTGAATTCCGGCAGCACCTTCATCACTGCGTTGTAATGCGGATGCGCCGGGAAATTGACAACCAGCGTCTTGCCCTTGTAGGCGTCATACGGTCCCCCGAGAGCAGCTCCCGCTACCCCCGCCATGAATGTCGCGACGAGCGCAATTTTCTTCACTGTGCTGATCATTGTTTCCTCCCAGATCAGAGTGTTTTTCCACTTTTGGCATCGAATACAAAAATGGCTTCGGATTTCACCGCGTAGGAAACACGGTCGCCCACGCGCGGCAGTTCCTCCGATGACAACTCCACAAGGACATCGGAAGAACCGCAACGCGTTGCCAGAACGGTGCTGGCGCCAAGGTATTCGGCAACAACCACCTTGAGATCGATGGCGCTTCCCGCATCCGCCCGGGACGAGAAGGATGACGGACGAATCCCCACCACCACCTCGCGGGCATTAGTCGCAGCGATGCGCTGGCGCGCGCCGTCGCCAAGGGCAAGCCGATACCCGTCCCCGGCCACGAACAACCGTCCATGATCCTCGATTAACTCACCCTTGAGAAAATTCATCGTAGGCGAGCCGATAAACCCCGCAACGAACTGGTTGACCGGCTTCTCGAACAGTTCCTTCGGCGTGCCCTGTTGCTGGATGACACCGCCATCCATCACGACGATGCGGTCGCCAAGCGTCATCGCCTCGACCTGATCATGCGTGACATAGACCATGTTCTTGTCGATGCGATCACGCATTTCGGCCAATTCCGTCCGCATCTTGGCGCGCAGTTTGGCATCAAGATTGGACAGCGGTTCATCGAAAAGGAATGTACCCGCATCGCGCACCAGTGCCCGGCCCATCGCCACCCGCTGGCGCTGGCCGCCCGAGAGTTCGCCGGGCTTGCGATCCAGCAGATGGGCGATGTTCAGCATACTGGCGACCTGCCGCACCTTGGCATTGATCTCGGCCTTCGGGCGGCGTTGCAGACGCAGGGCGAAGGACATGTTCTTCGCAATGTTCATGTGCGGATAAAGCGCGTAATCCTGGAACACCATGGCGATGTCCCGGTCTTTCGGATCAAGCCGGCTGATCGGCCTGCCGTTGAAATAGATCTCACCCGCGCTGAGGGTTTCAAGGCCGGCCAGAATGCGCAAGGTCGTGGATTTGCCACAACCGGAAGGGCCGACGAGAACGGTGAACTCACCGTCCGCCAACGTCAGGTCGAGCGGCTGCAAGACCCGCACGGCACCATACCGTTTCTCGACCCCCTCAAAGACGATCTCCGGCAACTACTCCTCCCCCCGTATTTTTTAGGAGGATGACGCAGCGAACGGAGCTTGTGAATTGGGGTGTTCGGAAAACAACGTTAGCGCTAACGTGATCTTTGGCGGGGAGGCTGGCATGACACGACGAACGCCTGTTGGGATCAGGGATATTGGTGATGCACTCGGGCTAAGCATGATGAGTGTGTCGCGGGCATTGCGCGGTGTAGAAGGCGTCTCGGCAGGGACTCGTATCGAAGTCATCCAGGCCGCAAAACGGATGGGCTATCGCCCGAACAGGAATGCCCGGTCACTGGCGAGCGCCCATTCGACCCTGATCGGCGTATCGATCCCCAGTCTGTTCAGCGATGTTTTCCCGGAAATTCTCGACGGGATGCGAGCCACCTTCGATCATGCCGGGTTCGACACCCTGATCGACACAACGCACTACAACACCGCCCGCGAGGCGGACTGGGCGGAACGGATGCTGGACTGGAACGCCGCTGCGCTCGTCCTTTGCGGCGTTGATCACGAACCGGATCTTCGGCGGCGGTTGCGAGACCTTCGCATTCCCACGCTTGAGTTCTGGGATACGACGGATGACCCCATCGACGTTTGCGTCGGCATCGATCACTGGAAAGCCGGCGCTGACCTTGCGGAGCATTTGCTGGCCTGCGGCTACACGCGTCCGGCCTTTATCGGTGTGCCTGAGGGGCGGGACACGCGGGCGGACAAACGACTGGCCGGGCTCGTCGCCACGTATGCAAGCGCAGGGATCGACGCCGTTGATGTCAGGCGCATCGACCACCGTGCGACGTTTGAAGCCGGCGCACTCGCAACTGAATCCCTGCTTGCAGCAGAGGGCCCCCGGCCAGACGTGCTCGCTTACCTCAACGATCACATGGCGTTCGGTGGATTGTCGACCTGTATGCGTCTTGGCCTCTCCATCCCCGATGCCATCGGCATCGCCGGGTTCAACGACCTTGAGATCAACAAGATTTTGCCAATGCCGATCACGACCATCATCACACCCCGCACCCGGATGGGAGAAATTGGCGCGCGGAATATCATCGCGCGCATCAAGGGCGCGGTCGTCGAGCGTTGCGTGACGATCCCGACTGAACTCAGGATCGGCCACACAACGCGCGCCCCACTGTCCTCAGGCGGCCCCTTCAGCAGCAATTAGCGAGCGGCCATCCATCTCGACCGGCTGGGCCAGACCCATCAGTTGCAACAAGGTCGGCGCGAGATCGGCAAGCCTGCCATCCTCGCGCAGGCGCGTTGCCCCCGCTGTGAGGCAAACCGGCACCGGATTGGTCGTATGCGCGGTGTGCAGCCCGCCCGTTACGGGATCGCGCATCATCTCACAATTGCCGTGGTCGGCGGTGAAGAGCAACGCGCCCCCCTGCCGTGCGATGGCATCGGCAATGCGCCCCAGCCCGGCATCGACCGTCTCCACCGCTTTGATCGCGGCAGGAAGGCTGCCGGTATGACCCACCATGTCGGGATTGGCGAAGTTCAGCACGATGAGATCATAAACACCGCTGTCGATGGCCGCGACCGCCTTGTCGGTCAGTTCGGGCGCGGACATTTCCGGCTGAAGGTCATAGGTCGCAACCTTGGGCGACGGCACCATGATCCGGTCTTCACCGGGATAGACTGCTTCCTCGCCTCCGTTGAGAAAATAGGTCACATGCGGATACTTCTCGGTCTCCGCCATGCGCAACTGCTTCTTGCCGGCAGCGGCCACCACAGCGCCGATGACATTGGCGAGGTTCTGCGGTGCAAAGATGGTGCCCATCAGGGCATCAAGATCACTGGAATATTGCGTCATGCCGACGGCGCCGGCGAAGGCGATAACCTTGCTGCGGGTAAAGCCGCTGAACCCCGGATCGAGCAGAGCGCCGAGAATTTCACGCACACGATCGGCGCGGAAATTGAAGCTGAGCAGTCCGTCGCCATCCTTCATGCCCGCATATCCGCCGATCACCGCAGGCAGGATGAACTCATCCGTTACCTGACTGGCATGGGCCGCGGCAATGGCCGCTGCGGCATCGGTAAACGCCGTCCCCTTGGCTGACACCATCGCGTCATAGGCCTGCGACACCCGCTCCCAGCGGTTGTCACGATCCATCGCGTAATACCGTCCTATGACCGTGCCGATCCGGGCACCCTTCGGCAGGCCCGCCTCAACCGTGCGCACGAAGCCGGCAGCCGAATCCGGCGCGGTATCACGACCGTCGGTAAAGACATGCAGAACAACCGGCACCCCGGCGTCGGCGACGATCCTGGCCAGTGCCAGCGCATGATCCTGATGGGAATGCACACCACCGTTGGAAATGAGCCCCATCAGATGACAGGTCCCGCCGGTGGCCTTCAGGCGCTCGATCAGCCCCGTCAGGACCGGATTGCGCGCCAGCGAGCCATCGGCAACCGCCTGTCCGATCCGCGGCAAATCCTGCATCACCACGCGTCCGGCGCCAATATTGAGATGACCGACTTCCGAATTGCCCATTTGTCCCCCGGGCAGGCCGACATCAAGGCCGGATGTGCGCAGGAAAGCATGGGGCGATGCGGCCCAGAGCCGGTCGAAATTCGGGGTTCTGGCCTGCCGCACGGCATTATCGGCAACCTCTGCGCGCTCGCCCCAACCATCAAGAATGACCAGCATAGCAGGGCGAAAAGACATGGCAGTGGCTCCAGCTTCTAAAGAACGCCTCTGCTCTACCCCCCCGTTGCGGCCACCGCAAGGCAGCCGAAGTGCCAGCGCGAACCATCCGTTAACCGGACTGGAGATAAACAATCATAAGTTGCATCTACAACCAGTGGTCATCTCATGGATATCGCAACCGGGCTGGGCTTTCTGGCAGGCATCATAACGGTATCTGCCCTCATCCTGATGGGCGGCAGCTTTCGCATGTTTTATGATGTCCACGCGCTGATCGTGATCGGCGGTGGCTGCACGGCCGGCACGCTCATCCGCTTCCCGCTGTCAGCAATGGCTCACGGCTTCCCCATGGGCATCAAATATGCCTTTTCCATGCGCAGCCAAAGTCCGCGCGTGCTGATCGAGGAAATCTCGCGCGTAGCCGACATCTACAAGAAGGGCGGCGCAACGGCACTCGATCAGGTGGAAGTGCACGACCCCTTCCTGAAGCAGGCGCTGCGCTTCCTTGCGGACGGCTATGATGCAGACTTCATGCGTCGCACCCTGGAACAGGATCGCGACACATTTTTCCAGCATCTCGATGAGGGCCAGAAGATCTACCGCTCCATCGGCGATGCCGCGCCGGCCTGGGGCATGGTCGGCACGCTCGTCGGCATGGTTCAGATGTTCTCGAACATGGAAGACCCTTCCAAGCTCGGCCCCTTCATGGCGGTGGCACTGCTCGCAACACTCTATGGCGCTCTGGTCGGCAATCTTGTCTGCCTGCCCATTGCCGACAAGCTTCATGTGAAGCTTGAAGAGGAGGATGTTTCTCGCAACCTCATCATCGACGGCGTTCTCCAGATGCGCGCCTCGAAAAGCCCGGCCGTCATTCGCGAGATGCTGATTTCCTACCTCCCCGATCACCACAAGCACATGCTGGCCGAGGCGGCCTGAGGCGGCGATGGCACGCAAGAAAGGTGGTGGTCATGGTGGAGGGCACGGCTGGTTCGTCACCTTCGCCGATCTGATGGGCCTGTTGATGAGCTTCTTTGTCATGCTCACCGCGTTCTCGACCCAGGATCAGAAAAAGTTGCAAATGGTCGCCGGCTCCATGCGTGATGCGTTTGGCACGCAGAAGGCTTCGAAACTGTCGGGCGTGGTCGAACTCGATGGCCTGCCGGTTCGCCCACACCTCAGGCACGTGGAAAGGGTCTCGACGGATTTCGCCTCCGAAGTCACCGCTCCGCGCGACAAGACCAAGAGCCCCGACCCGCAACGGGATTTCCTGATGGATCGTTCCGTAGCCATGGCCGCGGCCAGTCTGCGTCAGGCAATGCAGGATCTGCCAGAGGTCGCAGAAGCCTCAAAAAACGTTCTTGTCGAGGAAACGAGCGAGGGGCTCGATCTCCAGATCGTCGATCAGGATGGCCGCGCTATGTTCGGCGAGGGAGAAGCAACACCCCTGCCCCGCACCGCTCGTCTGCTCGAACGGTTGGCAGACCGGCTTGCACGCCTGCCCAATCCGATCAAGATCACCGGCCACGCCTCCGGCGGCCGTTCGGCGACGCGGGAGGCGGATGCCTGGCGCATTTCCGCAGAACGGGCGCTCGCGGTGCGGGCAGCACTCGAACGAGGCGGCATCGCCCCTGACCGGTTCCAGAGTGTCACGGGCAAGGGCGCAAGCGAGCCGATGTTTCCCGATGATCCGCGTCTTGCCGCCAACCGTCGCGTTTCCATTGTCATTGTGAAGATGGCGCCGCCCTTGCCGCGCTGATTTACGACACGCCGCCATCATTCAAGTGGCAGGCGACCAGCCCGCCATGATTCGCCGGATCAAGCTTGGGCACCTCGCGCGCGCAGCGTGGTCCCGCCTTTGGGCATCGCGGGTGGAAATGGCAGCCCGTTGGCGGGTTGAGGGGCGAGGGGATTTCCCCGGAAACCGTGGTAAAGCTGCGCTTTCTTGCATCAAGCCGCGGCACGTTCTCGAGCAACGCCTGCGTATAGGGATGGGCCGGGGCGGTAAAAAGGACGCGCGTCGGCGCTGTCTCGACGATGCGGCCAAGATACATGATGACGACGCGCTGGGCGATGTGACGCACCACGCCAAGGTCATGGCTGATGAAGAGATACGCCAGCCCGAGATCGTCAGCGAGATCCATGAACAGGTTGAGAACCTGCGCCTGCACCGAGACATCAAGGGCCGCCACCGACTCATCACAGACGAGCAGCTTCGGCTGCACCGCCAGTGCCCGCGCAATCCCGATCCGCGCGCGCTGGCCACCGGAAAACTGGTGTGGATAACGCCTTGCATAGCTGGGATCGAGCCCGACGCGCTTCAGCGCCTCCGCCACCAGATCCGCACTCTTCGCCTTGGGCACGAGCCCATGATAGACCGGTGCCACAGCAATGATATCGCCGGCCCGCTTGCGAGGGTTGAGCGAGGCCATCGGATCCTGAAAGATCATCTGCACGCCGAGCTTGGCCGTCCGTCGGTCGCTCTCTGGCATGGCGGCGGCATCCTGGCCGTTCCAGGACACAACGCCGTCGCTCGGCGGCAGGATGCCGGCCACCATCCGCCCGACCGTCGACTTGCCACAGCCCGATTCGCCCACCAGACCGACAATCTCGCCCGGATTCACGGAAAGACTGACCTGGTCCACCGCCCTGAGACTGAGCGCCTTGTAATGTGCACCGAACATATTCGCGATCTTCGCCGCCAGATCGAGCGGTTGGTCGAAGCGGCGCGAAACCTGATCCAGTGCTACCAGCGGCGCGCTCATTCCAACCCCCCGGTGCCCTGTGCCACATGACAGGCGACCGACGCCATGCCCAACGGCTCAATTTGAGGAGCCTCCCTGCGGCAAAGCCCGATAGCCTTGGCGCAGCGCGGCGCAAAGGCACAACCGTCCGGTAGTGCTGAAAGCGAAGGCGTCGCACCGGGAATTTGCGCCAGTCGCGCACCGGGCTCGGCATGGCTCGGCACGGAGCCGATCAGCCCTTGCGTATAGGGATGATGCGGAAAATCCAGCACGGCCCCAACCGGCCCCGTTTCGACGATCCGCCCCGCATACATCACGGCCACCCGGTCTGCGAGGCCGGCGACCACCGAAAGATCATGTGTGATCCAGATCATCGCCGTCCCGATTTCGCGGCAGAGTTCCTGCATCTTGGCGAGAATTTGGCTCTGGATCGTCACGTCGAGCGCGGTCGTCGGCTCATCCGCGATAATCACCTTGGGCCGGTGAAGCAATGCGGTTGCGATGGCGACACGCTGGCGCATCCCGCCCGAAAACTGGTGCGGATAGGCATCAATCCGCTCTTCCGGCGAGGGAATGCCAACCATTGCCAAAGCCGCGATGGCCCGCTGCCGCGCCTCTGCCTTCGAAACCGGCGCATGGGCCAGCACCGTCTCGATAAGTTGCGTCGAGATCTTCAGCACCGGGTTGAGCGTCATCATCGGATCCTGGAAGATCATCGCAAGATCCTTGCCACGCACCCGCGACATCGCCTTGTCATCCAGAGTTGTGAGATCCCGCCCCTCCAGCCGGACCGTTCCTTCGACGATCCGCCCCGGCGGATCGATCAGTCCCAGAATGGAAAAGCCGGTCACACTCTTGCCCGAACCGGATTCGCCAACCAGCCCGAGAATTTCCCCCGGCGCCAATTGCAGGGACACGCCATCGACGGATTTGACCACACCCGCACGGGTGAAAAAGTGGGTTTTCAGCCCCTCGACATTGAGAACCGGCGCATCCATCTCAGCGCTCCAGCCTCGGATTCAGGACATCGCGCAACCGGTCACCGACCAGATTGATGGCAACGATGGTGATGAGCAGGGCAAGCCCCGGAAAGAAGCTGATCCAGTACTTCCCCGACATCATGTACTGAAAACCGTTGGCAATCAGCACCCCGAGCGACGGTTCTGTCTGCGGCAGGCCAACGCCGAGGAATGACAGCGTCGCCTCAAGTGAAATCGCATGGGCTGTCTGCACGGTCGCAACCACGATGACCGGCGCAAGGCAGTTCGGCAGGATTTCACCGAAGACAATCCGGGCATCGGGCAGACCGAGGCAACGCGCCGCCTTTACATAATCCTTGCGCCGTTCGACGAGCGCCGAACCACGCACCGTCCGCGCATAATAGGCCCATTGCACGAGGACGAGCGCCAGGATGATCTTGTCCACTCCCTTGCCGAACATGGCGACGAGAATGAGCGCCACCAGAACCGAAGGCAGCGACAGTTGCAGATCAACGAGACGCATGATGAGCGTCTCGACCCGCCCGCCGAAATAAGCGGCGATCAGCCCCATGGTCATGCCAACGCTCGCTGCAATGAGACAACTCACCGCCCCCACCGCGAGAGAAATGCGCAGGCCGTAAAATATAGCCGAGAAGATATCCCGCCCGACACCGTCCGAACCGAGCAGCATCGTGAAACCTTCCAACGACTTCGCCCCCGGCGGCAGACGCGAATCCATGAGATCGACCCGGGCAAGATCGTAAGGGTTCTGCGGGGCATAAAGCGGCGCGAGCACCGCCGCCAGCACGATGAGCACGAATATGACGAACCCCGCGACCGCGATGCGATCCTCGGCGAACCGCGAAACAAAGCGCCGGAACGGTGTCTCCTCTCGCACCGTGTTCACAACAGCACTCATGTTGCTGCCTCCGAAAGCCGTACGCGCGGATCCAGCAGCGAATAGATGATATCCACCATGAGGTTGATCACGACAAACAGGCATACGACCACAATCACATAGGCGACGATCACCGGCCGGTCGAGCCGCTGGATCGCCTCGAGCAGCAGACGCCCCATGCCTGGCCATGAGAAGATCGTCTCTGTCACCACCGAAAAGGCGACCAGCGAGCCAAATTCAAGCCCGAGGATGGTGACGATGGGGATCATGATGTTCTTGAGGATATGCACGCCGACAATCCGCCCGCGGCCGAGCCCCTTGGCCCGTGCGAACTTGACGTAATCCTGAAGCACCGCTTCGCGAGCGCCGGCCCGTGCAAGCCGGATGACCAGCGAGATCTTGAGCAATGCAAGATTGATGGCCGGCAGCAGGATGTGGACCCAGCCCTGCCAGGAGACCAGCGAGGTTGGAATGCCGAGAAAATGACCGACCGGGCCGCGCCCCGTGGCCGGCAGCCAGCCGAGCATGACCGAAAAGACCATGATCAGCATCAGCCCGACCCAGAAGGTGGGCAGGGAAAACCCCAGGATGGACACGGCCATGATACCGCGCGC
Organism: Pseudomonadota bacterium; assembly: GCA_020161975.1. Classification (GTDB taxonomy): domain Bacteria; phylum Pseudomonadota; class Alphaproteobacteria; order Rhizobiales; family Beijerinckiaceae; genus JAIUNP01. The sequence continues at coordinate 1,806 of JAIUNP010000014.1, read as the reverse complement.
CGGGGCGCTATCCGGATAGAGCCCCGCATAAAGACCGAGCGGAATGCCGACGACGATGGCCAGCATGAGCGCAACGAGCGCCAGTTCCAGTGTCGCGGGCATCCGCTCCAGAATGAGCCCGATGGCCGGCGTCCCGTGGACGAACGACCGGCCAAGCTCCCCCTGAAGGATGCCGCCAACGAACAGGAAAAACTGTTCCTGGATCGGTCGGTCGAGCCCAAGCGACCGGGCCACCTCGGCGATCTGATCCTGCGTCATGTCGGGACTGACAAGGATCCAGACCGGATCGCCGACGACATTTACGCCGAAGAACACGAGAACGACCATGACGGCGATCACCAGCAGTCCCTGCCCTGCCCGTCGCAGAATGAACGCGAACATGATCCCTCGCCCTCCGAGCGCCCCCCTCTCCTCAGTCCTTTTTGAAGGACATTGCCAGCGTGTATTCATCCGAACGTGGCTTGATGGAAAATCCCTTCTTCGCCGCCCAGGTGTTCAGCGGATAATGGATCGGGATGATGGCAACGTCCTTGATGGCGATTTCGGTGGCTTCCGCCAGAAGCGCATTGCGCTTGGCATCGTCTACGGTTCGGATGGCCGTCAGCAGCAGTTCGTCGACCTTCGGGTTGGAATAGCGTCCGCGATTGGCCGACCCGGTCCCTTTCTCGCGGTTGTACGTCGTCACCAGCGCTTTGACCGAATCGGACGGCTCGCCCGTTCCCGCGCTCCAGCCCACAAGGAACAGCGAGAACTCCGGTGTTCCGTTCGCGCCACCCGTCGAGGCGCGCGAGAAGAAGTTTGCTGCCGGAATGGCCTCGACCGCAACGTCCAGCCCGAGGCGCGACCACATCTGCCCCGCCGCCTCAAGAATCTTGGCGTCGTTGGTATAGCGACCGTTCGGTCCATGGATCGTCACCTTGAACCCATTGGAAAGCCCCGCCTCGGCCAGCAGCTTCTTCGCCCCTTCGAGATCGTATGGGACCGGCTTCAGCGCTTTCGATGTTCCCGGATAGCTGTCCGGCACGAACTGCGACGCAGGCTGCGCCTCGTTCTCCATGATCCGCTCGACGATCGCCGTCCGGTTCAGTGCCTTGCTGAGCGCCGTGCGAACCTTCAGGTCATTGAGTGGATTTTTGATTGCAGCGCCGTCCTTGCCCTTGATGAACGGGCTGTCCTCGCGATGGCGGTCAAGGTGAAAATAGATCACGCGGTTTGAGAGCGCGCTCGCAACCGTGAGACGGCTGTCAGCTTTTAGCCGCTGCGCGTCGGCGGAAGGCACCGCCTCAATGGCGTCGAGATCGCCCGAAAGCAGCGCCGCAACGCGTGTCGGATCTGACTTGACCGGCCGGATCGTCACCTTGCCCCAGGTCGGCTTCTCGCCCCAGTAGCTGTCGTTGCGGGTCAGCACGACCCGATCACCCGCGACATATTCGGAAAACCTGTAAGGCCCTGTTCCGATGGCCGCCTTGCCGGCATTGTAGTCCTCGGTCGTCATCGCCGCGTTCTTGCGCGAAATGATCCAGATCTGTGCAAGATGGTTGAGCATCAATGGCTCCGGCCCCGGCGTCTTGACCCGGAACGTCAGGTCATCAACCTTTTCAAAGGTTTTGCCGCGAATGTAGGAGCCGAAGCTCGCCGGGCTTTTCGGCACATCCGGCGCCCGTTTCATGGTCGCGATCACATCATCGACGCCAAAATCCGAACCATCGTGGAACTTCACGCCCGGCTTCAGCTTGAATTCCCATGTTGTGTCGTCGATCACCTTCCAGGAGGTGGCAAGGCCCGGCCCGATCTTCTGGGTCTCAT
>JAIUNP010000454.1 GCA_020161975.1 Pseudomonadota bacterium | reverse complement strand
CATCGGCGCGCGACGGCAGAAGGTGGCCGGCCATTTCGAAATCCTGATCAGCGAGGGCACCAACACGGCAGAGGAAAAGGCCCGCTTCATCGCCGCCGCCTATGCCCTGCTTGCGGAGACGCTGGGCGCACACCTCGATCCCGTGACCTATGTGGTCATCCGCGATATCGCGATGGACAGCTGGGGTTACGGTGGCCGGACACAGGAAAGCCGGCGCGTCGCCCTTGCGGCGTGACGCATCAATCGGCGCTCGGCAGGCGGCGCATCGTGAATTCGATGCGGTCGCCCTCCATGGCGCGCCAGCTTTCGACCTCGGTCCAGTAGGCGGCCTTCGGCCAGAGGTCGAACCATTCACGCGCCTTCTCCCGCGCCGCCTGCCGGTCGAGGCAGAAGGTCTCGCGGACGAAATGGCCTTCGCGGGCGGGTTTTTCGCGACGGCGACGCTCGATATGGCGCCGGAGCCCTTCAAGCGGGGGCGGACCGGGAACACGCGCCATGCAGATTTCCTCCTGGCAGCACATTCAACGGAGGAAAGATAAGCCGCCCCCGCGCGTTTTGCGAGTCCCGTCGTCCCCAGCCGATGCCCCGCCCGCGGTTGCCAAATGGCGCAAAGTTTTGGACTGTGGCGAAAATACGATTCGGCGGGCTGCCCGCCAGCGGGAAGCACCATGGAACGACCAGACCTGCCGAAAGGCCTGCCCGAGGACATCGAAGAGAAGAAGACCGCCGCGCAGGCCTGGTTCGGGCAGCTGCGCGACGCGATCTGCGCCAGCTTCGAGGCGCTTGAGGACGACCTGCAAGGGCCGCTCTCCGACATGCAGCCCGGCCGTTTCGTCGCCAAGGACTGGCTGCGCGAGGGCGGCGCAGGTGGCGGCGGACGCATGTCGATGATGGAAGGCCGCGTCTTCGAGAAGGTCGGCGTGCACACCTCGACCGTCTATGGCGAATTCTCGCCGGAGTTCCGCGGCCAGATTCCCGGCGCGAGCGAGGACCCGCGTTTCTGGGCCTCCGGCATCTCGCTCATCGCCCATCCGGTGAACCCCAACGTACCCGCCGTGCACATGAACACGCGTATGGTCGTCACCACCAGCCGCTGGTTCGGCGGGGGTGCGGACCTGACGCCGGTGCTCGACCGCCGCCGCATGATGGACGATCCGGACACCACGCTCTTCCACAAGGCGATGGAGATCACCTGCAACCGCCATCCCGTCGCCGATCACCAGAAATTCAAAGCCTGGTGCGACGACTACTTCTTCCTGAAGCACCGCAATGAACCGCGCGGCACCGGCGGCATTTTTTACGACTGGCTGCATTCGTCGGAAGAGCTTGGCGGCTGGGATGCCGATTTTGCCTTCACCCAGGATGTCGGGCGCGCCTTCGCCATGGTCTATCCGAAGATCGTGCGGTCGAACTTCAACAAGGGCTGGACGGAAGAAGACCGCGACGAACAGCTCGTGCGGCGCGGCCGCTATGTCGAGTTCAACCTGCTCTACGACCGCGGCACGATCTTCGGCCTCAAGACGGGCGGCAATGTCGAGTCGATCCTCTCCTCGCTTCCCCCGGTGGTGCGCTGGCCCTGAAGGCCGGCCCTCCCTGCCTTGTGATTACAGACCTACGCCTTCCGTGGTATAATGCCTGCTGCATGAGTCCATGGAGGAAGCAGTCATGAAGATTGCAGCACAAGAGGCAATGCAGACGGGTTCCGACCCGAAATCTCCCGAATTTCTCGATCGTTTCGCCGAAACCATACGTGCCGAGAGCGGGCTGGACCTGCCGCACGCCTATTTCGTCGAAGAAGCCCGGCTGCGGCTTGCCAGCGGCGTGGTGCATCATCTCGTCGATCACCACACCACCCCGGCGCAATTCCAGTCGTCCTGCTGCTTCGACGCCTGGGCGAAGGACGACGCGGCCTGACAACAGCCGGCTGGAAATGCAGCAACGAAATCGCGCCCGGGGCGGAACCTCGGGCGGCTTTTGCCGTTTGATGGGACGGCTTCCTGATGCCGCAGGCCCGGCTGCAATTTGGCTGATCGGGCCTCATCTGCTACACTGGTTCCGCTGAAACGACAGGAGATAGGTCATGAGACTTTTTGAATGCGGTTCACTCGTCCCCGGATGCGACTGGCATACGCGGGCCAATGACGACGCCGAAGTCGTCCGCCGTGCGGTCGAGCATATGCGCACCGCCCATGGCGAGGTGCCAACCCCGGTCTTCATGCCCGTCGGCACCGCCGGCACGGTCAAGGCCATGACGGCCGATGCCGTGCGCAGCACCGGTGCCTCCATCGTGCTCGGCAACACCTACCACCTCATGCTCCGCCCGGGTGCGGAGCGCGTCGCCGCCATGGGCGGGCTGCACCGCATGATGGACTGGCCCGGCCCCATCCTCACGGATTCCGGCGGCTTCCAGGTCATGTCCCTGGCCAAGCTCCGCAAGATGGACGCCGACGGCGTCACCTTCCAATCCCATCTCGACGGCAGCCGCCACCGCCTCACCCCCGAGCGCTCCATCGACATCCAGCACAAGCTCGACGCCACCATCTCCATGGTGCTGGACGAATGCACCCCCTTCCCCGCCACGCCCGACCAGGCGCGCGAAAGCATGGAGCTCTCCCTGCGCTGGGCCCTGCGCTCCAAGGAAGCCTTCGTCGAACGCGAGGGCTACGGCCT
>JAIUNP010000453.1 GCA_020161975.1 Pseudomonadota bacterium | reverse complement strand
GGGCAAGGATGGCGGCATCCAGCGTGCCGGCGGCAAGATCATCAACCAGGCGCTGCGTCACTGCCTCGCGCGGGCGCAGGTCGAGGTCGGGAAAGCGCGCCTGCAACTGTTTGATCACCCGCGGCAGGATATAGGGCGCGATCGTGGGGATGACGCCGATCCTGAGCCGGCCCAGCAAGGTTCCGGACGAGGCGCGGACAAGATCCCCCAGTTCCTCCAGCGCCCTCAGAATATCGCGCGTGCGCTCGACAAACGCCTCGCCGAGACCGGTGAGGCGAACCTGCCGCGCTCCGCGTTCAATCAGCGGCGCGCCGATCAGTTCCTCCAGCTCTTTCATCTGCACCGACAGGGCGGGCTGAGAGATGGCGCATGCTTCCGCCGCGCGGCCGAACTGGCCATGGCGAGCCAAGGCGTCGAAATAACGCAAATGTTTGAGGGTCAGACCATTCATAATCAAAACCTATCGACACAATAAGAAAATGCAAATTTTCATTATCGGACGGCTGATCTAGTCTGCTGCCGGAGTGACATGAGGCGTGGAGGGGCGCCCCTGCGGCGCTGGCCGCCATTCTCCGGCTTTTACATGGAACCAACAGAGGTTTTCAGCAATGGTTGATAAGAACTCGCCCGCAGGTGGCAAGTGCCCGGTGATGCACGGTGCAAACACGGGGACAAAAGACAATGTGATGGAGTGGTGGCCCAAGGCGCTCAACTTCGATATTCTGCATCAGCACGATACCAAGACCGATCCCCTGAAGGGCTTCAATTATCGTGAGGCGGTCAAGTCACTTGATTTTGAGGCGCTGAAGAAGGACCTCACCGCGCTGATGACTGACAGCCAGGAGTGGTGGCCGGCGGACTGGGGCCATTACGGCGGCCTGATGATCCGCCTGTCGTGGCATGTGGCGGGAACCTATCGCATGGGCGACGGGCGCGGCGGCGCCAGCACCGGCAACCAGCGTTTTGCGCCGCTGAGTTCCTGGCCGGACAATGCCAGCCTCGACAAGGCGCGGCGTCTGCTGTGGCCGATCAAGAAGAAATACGGCAACAAGCTGAGCTGGGCCGATCTCCTCGTTCTGGCCGGAACGGTGGCCTATGAATCGATGGGCCTCAAGACCTATGGCTTCGCGTTCGGTCGCGATGACATCTGGCACCCGGAGAAGGACATTTACTGGGGCGCCGAGAAGGAATGGCTGGCGCCGTCCGACAACCGCTATGAGGATGTCAGCAAGCCCTCGTCCATGGAAAACCCGCTCGCTGCCGTCCAGATGGGCCTCATCTACGTCAACCCCGAAGGCGTGAACGGCAAGCCCGATCCGCTGAAGACCGCCGCGCACATCCGCGAGACCTTCGGCCGCATGGCGATGGACGACGAGGAGACCGTGGCGCTCACTGCCGGCGGCCACACCGTCGGCAAGGCGCATGGCAACGGCGATGCCAGAACGCTCGGCCCCGATCCCGAAGGCGCACCTATCGAGCAGCAGGGCCTGGGCTGGAACAATCCTGCCGGGACGTCGAAGGCCAGCCAGGCGATCACCAGCGGCGTCGAGGGCGCCTGGACGACCAACCCCACCAAATGGGACAACGGCTTCTTCGACATGCTGTTCAACCATGAGTGGGAACTGACGAAATCGCCGGCAGGCGCCAACCAGTGGCGTCCTGTCAGCATCAAGGAGGCGGACATGCCGCCGGATGCGTCCGATCTGTCGGTGCGCCGGATGCCGGTGATGACGGATGCGGACATGGCGATGAAGGTCGATCCGGCCTATCGCAAGATCTCCGAGCGGTTCCACAAGGACCCGGCCTATTTCTCGGACGTGTTCGCCCGCGCCTGGTTCAAGCTGACCCACCGCGACATGGGCCCGCGCGTGCGCTACATCGGTCCGTATGCGCCGAAGGAAGACCTGGTCTGGCAGGATCCGGTGCCGACTGGCAGCACCTCTTATGATGTCGCCGCCCTGAAGGCGAAGATCGCAGCAAGCGGGCTTTCGCTTTCCGACATGGTGACGACCGCCTGGGACAGCGCCCGGACCTATCGTGGTTCGGATATGCGGGGCGGCGCCAATGGTGCGCGCATCCGCCTTGCGCCGCAGAAGGACTGGCAGGGCAACGAGCCCAAGCGCCTTGCGCGCGTCCTGTCGGTGCTGGAGCCGCTGGCCAACGCCGCCGGTGCCTCTGTGGCCGATACGATCGTGCTCGCCGGTGTTGTCGGTATCGAGCAGGCGGTGAAGGCGGCGGGCTCGAAAGTAGCCGTGCCGTTCGCGCCGGGCCGTGGCGATGCCACGCCGGAGCAGACCGACGTGGATTCCTTCTCCGTGCTGGAGCCGCTGGCCGACGGCTACCGAAACTGGCTCAAGAAGGACTATGTAGTGACGCCCGAAGAGCTTCTGCTCGACCGGACCCAACTGATGGGGCTGACCGCGCAGGAAATGACTGTGCTCGTCGGCGGTATGCGCGTTCTGGGCGCCAACTTCGGTGATACCGCCCATGGCGTGTTCACCAGCCGCAAGGGTGCGCTGACGACCGACTTCTTCGTCAACCTCACGGACATGGCCTACAAGTGGGTGCCGAAGGATGGCGGGCTCTACGATATCGTGGAGCGCAAGACGGGCAAGGTCGCGTGGACGGCAACGCGTGTCGATCTCGTGTTCGGCTCGAACTCGATCCTGCGCGCCTAT
>JAIUNP010000452.1 GCA_020161975.1 Pseudomonadota bacterium | reverse complement strand
CGCGCGGCCAGAAGGCCCGGCAAGGCTGCTAGCGCCTGCCCGGCGCTGCCATAACGGTTGAGCAGTTCGCGGAAGGTCAGCGGGCCTATGCCCTCGGTCCGCGTGAGGCGTAGCCAGTCAATCCGCTGGGCTTCGGTCAGCGACAAACCGCCCGGGCGAGCGCTCATCCCTTCTGTCCGATCTTGCCTTCGGTGCCGGCAAGCAATCGTTTGATATTATCCTCGTGCTTCCACCAGAGCAGCGCGGCCATGACCACGAACAGCAGCGCCGGCGCCCCGCCCGAAAACCACCAGACGGCGAGCGGCGCCAGCGCGCTCGCTCCCAGCGCACCGGCAGAGGAATATTTCGTCGTAAACGCAATCGCGAGCCAGATAGCCGCCGCCACAAGGAAGGCCGGCCAGGAAACGGCCAGAAGCACGCCGAGATAGGTGGCCACGCCCTTGCCACCCTTGAAGCGGAGCCAGACCGGAAACAGATGGCCGAGAAAGGCGCACAGGCCCGCAATCAACCCGGCGTCTGGCCCCCAGAGATGCCGCGCGATCAGCACCGCGACCGTGCCTTTCAGCGCATCGAGCAGCAGGGTCGCCAGCGCGAGGCCCTTGCGGCCCGTCCGCAGAACGTTCGTTGCGCCGATGTTGCCCGAACCGATGGTGCGAATGTCCTGCGTACCGGCGAGCTTCGTCAGCACCAGGCCGAACGGAATGGAGCCGAGAAGATACCCGAGGATGGCTGCGCTGATGAGACCCATGGATGCCCCTTTCGTCGCCCCAAGGTGGCGCTAATCGAGCGTGAAGACAACCGTTCCCGCAACAATCGTCGTCAATACGCGGCCAGACATCCGCGCCTCGTCAAACGGCGTGTTGCGGCAGCGCGAATGGAGCGCATCGGCATCGACCACCCACGGCATGTCGGGGTCGAACACGACGAGATCCGCCGGCTCGCCCTTTTGCAGCCGCCCGCCCGGCAGACCGAGCAGTTCGGCAGGCCGCGTCGACATGGCGTGGAGCAGACGCGGCAGGCTGATATGCCCGGCATGGACCAGCCGCAGCGCCGCCGGCAACATGGTTTCAACGCCGATGGCTCCGTTGGCGCATTCCACGAAGGGCTGGCGCTTGGCTTCTACATCCTGCGGATTGTGATCGGACACGATGACATCAATGACGCCATCGGCCAGCGCCTGCACCAGCGCAAGGCGCTCATCCTCGGTGCGGAGCGGCGGCGAGAGCTTCAGGAAGGTGCGGTATTCGCCAATGTCGTTTTCGTTGAGGCTCAGATGGTTGATCGAGGTGCCGGCGGAGAGCGGCAGTCCGGCCTTTCTGGCGGCGCGGACGAGATCGATCGAATCCGGGCAGGTGACGACCGAGGCGTGATAGCGCCCGCCGGTCATCTTCACGATGCGGATGTCGCGCTCCAGCACGATGGTTTCGGCCTCGCGCGGTACGCCCGGCAAGCCCATGCGGGTCGCGAACTCGCCCTCCGTCACCACGCCCTCGCCAACCAGCGAGGGGTCCTCAAGGTGCTGCATCACCAGCACGTCGAACATCGTGCCGTAGCTGAGCGCGCGCCGCAGTACCTGCGCATTCATCACGGAATGGGTCGCATCAGTGAACAGAACGGCGCCCGCTTCCCTGAGGAGACCGAATTCCGTCATTTCCTTGCCCTTAAGCCCCTTGGTGAGGGCTGCGGCAGGATGGATGCGGATGGATGCCGTCGCGCGCGCGCGGCGCAGCACGAAGTCGACGATGGGCGCTTCGTCCACCACGGGGTCGGTGTCCGGCATTGTGACGATGGTGGTAACGCCGCCCGCAGCAGCCGCTTCGGAAACCGAGCGCAACGTCTCGCGATAATCCGCGCCGGGTTCGCCGGTATGTACACGCATGTCGATGAGACCGGGTGCAACCACCGCGCCGCCGCAATCGCGCACCTCGACATCGGCGCCAACTGCGGCGGCAGTGACGCCGGGGCCGAGATCGCGGATCAATCCATCCTCGATCAGAAGACCACCGTGCTGTTCGGTTCCCGATGCGGGGTCGATCAACAGGGCATTCGTCAGCATCACCGGGCGGCGGTTGATCTCAGACATCGTGGGTATTCCTGCGGGCAGAGGGCGACAGAAAGCGCAGCCAGAACCAGACCAGCGCGACAAAAAATACAATCAGAACGGCTCCCAGCACGCCGATCAGCGCCACAAGCCAGAACGGAACGCCCGAATCGGCAGCAGCATAGACAAAGGCGCCGACAGCCAGCGCCATGCCAACGGCCACGAACCGCGCCTTGGCCCGCACCGCACCGGAAACCAAGGCCATCAGCGCGGGATCGACGGGGCGTTCGGCCTCTTCGTCATTCATCCGTTCGGCATCCGGTGGGCCAGTGCCTCCAGCACCGCCATGCGGACAGCCACACCCATTTCCACCTGCTCGCGGATCAGCGATTGCGCGCCATCGGCCACATTGGAGGAAATCTCGACACCGCGGTTCATCGGGCCGGGATGCATGACCAGCGCATCGGGCTTCGCATAGGCGAGCTTTTCGCGGTCCAGCCCGAAATAGTGGAAGTATTCCTTCATCGAGGGGACAAACGATCCGTTCATCCGCTCGCGTTGCAGGCGAAGCATCATCACGATGTCAGCGTCCTGCAACCCCCTCTTCATGTCCGTGAACACCTCGACGCCAAGCCGCTCCAGCCACTTGGGC
>JAIUNP010000451.1 GCA_020161975.1 Pseudomonadota bacterium | reverse complement strand
CGCTTGTTGATTTCGGCCGCGGTCAGCATGTACCAGACGCGCCAGCCGACGATGCCTCTCACCACATCGTTCATCGCATTCCGGAAATTCAAATCGCAGACCTCAGCTTCGGGACAAGTGGCTGGTGTTTCCCCTCCCCCGGCGCCAATGTCAAACGATTATGCGCCGTCAGGGGCCGCTGTCTCGCTGCGGATCAGGGCATTCGGGAGGCTGTCAGGGCGTATCGAATTCGCCCTCGCCCGTCGCCTCGCCGGTCAACCGTTCGCGCAGTTCGGCAAATGCGCCCTCGATCGGCTTGAACTCAAAGACGATCTTGTGCTTGCCGGCCGGCACCTGAACAGCGCGGAACAGCACATTGGCCTTGAGAATATCCGCCTCCTCGCCGTCAATGTTTGCGGTCCACCAACGGTGCCAGACATCGTTTAGCAGCACGAAGCCGGGGTCCGGCGTCTCCACCTCGATTTCGACGCGCGTATTTTCGTAGGATCGGATCCGTACCTCAGCAAGGCCGGTCACCTGGACCGGCGCAGCTTCCTCCGGCAACGACTCCAGCAGAACCTCGCGCTGCGGATTGAAATCCGGCCAGCGACCGGTTTCGGTCAGCCGCTCAAAGTCTGCCAGCTTCCAGCCCCGCACGAACATCGCGCGTGGCAGGGCATTTGGATTTTCATAGATGAAGGCGTCCTGCGTGCGGGCGATCAGCCGCAGGTCACCGGGGCGCAAATTCTTGTCCACTGTCTCAATCGGCACGGAGGACGCAATCCAGCGCAGGCCGATCAGATCGGCAAACAGTGAGCCATAGGAGGTCATCAGCGGCGTGAATACGCGCTGGTCCGGACCGGCGATGGTATCGCCCGCGCCCGCAACCTCCACAAACTCCCTCAAGCGCAGCGGGTTATAGCCGAGCACATGATCGAAGCTGTGGACCATGCCAAGGTTAGGCCAAGCAAAGCCGACGCCGAGCAGTTCCACCCGATCCCGCTGGCCGGCATTGTTCGCCTGCCGCAGCTTCTGCTTGAGAATGGCAATTGTCGGGTTTCGCGTGGCCGGATCAAGCACGTCGTAAGAGGCTGGCGGCAGGCCAGTGGATTCATTGGGGCCGTTGTTGACGCCAAGATCATAGACCATGAAGGCCGCAAGGGCCGCCGCAGACAAAACAGGCGCCTGCCGCAAATAGACTTGCGACGATTTCACCAGCAGTAGCCCGGCGCAAAGGATCGCCGCCGAAACCATGATCGGCTTAACCGCATCGGCAAGGTGGCCGTGCCGGTAGGCCAGAAATGCAGCGAGCGCAAACAGGCCAATCAGCACCAGTCCCTTGAACGCCGTGCGCGCAAGGCCCGGACGCCGGAAGTCCTCCGTCAGCCAGCGGTGGATGACATAGCCGCCAATGATGGCGCCCAGCCCGCCAATCATGAAGGTGGCGTCGGCGGGTCGGCGGAAGCCCTTCACACCCGGCATATATTCGTACAGCAGGTGAAAAACAGGCGTGTATTTGCCAAGGGCGTAGAAAATGCAGGCCAAAGCCGCGAGAGTAAAGAACCGGACATCCTTGTTCCAGAGCAGGCCGCGCGTCGCGCCGACGGTCAGGATTGCCAGAACCGGAATGGCGCCGAAATAGATCTCGCCCATGTTCTGGGACAGGGACAGTTCACCCGGGTCCCACGCCGCGCTCGACGGGCCCCAGTAGTCCACCTTCAGATCGCCCGCGCCGAAAAGGTCGGCAATCATCGCCGTCAGCATCGAAGCCGGATGCAGCGAGCCACGAATGGCTTCGGTGTAGCTGATTTCCGCACGCTGGGAGGCTTCAGCGAACAGAAGCGTCAGAAGCAGCGGGCCCGCCGCGAGCACGGCCGCCGCCACCGCGCCGGCGGTCAGCGGCCGCAGGCTCGCCACCAGCGCCGCCTTGCGATGCTCCGCTGTCAGCCAGTGGTTCAGCACGTAAGCGGCCAGCACGTAAACGCCGAGCAGGCCCACCTGATCGGGCTTGACCACCATCAGTGCTGCCGACAGCCCCGAGAGCAAACCATAGCGGATCGAGGACCGGTCCAGTGCCCGCGCCAGTAGCCAGAGCGTGATGCCGAACTGCGCAAAGCTCATCACCTGCCCGACATGCTGGATGCGCCAGGCCGCCGCCCCGCCAAACGCAAAGGCAAGCCCCGCCACCATCGCGCCGGCCGGGTGCCAGTTCCGATCCTTGAAGAACATCAGAATGGCGAAGCCGCCGAGCCCGAGCAGCGTCAGAACAAACGCATCCACCCGCTGGAAGCTCGGCACCGCATCGAACCAGGCGAGCAGGAAGGCCGGGGAAAAGATCAGCGACTGCGGATCGGCAATTTGCGGCGAGCCGCCGAAAACATTCGGCGTCCAGAATGGTGACTGGCCCGTATGCAGCGCGTTTGCAAGAAACTGGATCTGGGCCTGAAAATGCGCCTTGGCATCATAGGGAATGGTCACGCGACCGGACAGCCAGGGAAGGCCGAACGAGGCCCAGGCTGCGGCAAACACCAGTGCTATCAGAACGAGCCGGCGCCGCGACCAGAGATCAGGCGTGGCCTCTGCATCGAATAAACTCGGACGATGCGACATGTTCACTACTCGGGAGGATTGCCTTGTTTGCCGGCGCCTTCCCCCTAAGAGCGCGCAGCTTTCATTCCAGACACTCTAATCGCGGAAATGTGAACAGCGGCTGTATGTCCGTCGTCAACCGA
>JAIUNP010000450.1 GCA_020161975.1 Pseudomonadota bacterium | reverse complement strand
GCGTTTCCGGTCTGCTTGCCATCCATCCGCGCGATGAGCGGCCGGAATGGCAGGTCAGCCGCCGCCGTCTGGTCTGGCCCAACGGAGCGGTGGCGCAGGGCTTTTCCGCCGAGGACCCTGAAAGTTTGCGCGGGCCGCAGTTCGGTGCGGCCTGGGCTGACGAGCTGGGAAAATGGCGGCAGGCCGATGCAACCTTTGACATGCTGCAATTCGGCCTGCGCCTTGGCGAAGCGCCCCGGCAGGTGATCACCACGACCCCGCGCGGCATTCCGCTGCTGAAACGTCTTGCGGAAGACCTGACGACGGCGCTGACCCATGCAGCGACATTGAAGAATGCCTATAATCTCGCGCCCGAGTTCCTGAGTGGCGTCGTCCGTCGCTATCAAGGTACGCGGCTTGGCCGACAGGAACTCGATGGTCTGTTCATCGAGGACAATCCCGATGCATTGTTCCCGCGTGGGCTGATCGAGCGGGCGCGGGTCGAGCGCGCGCCCGATCTTGCCCGCATCGTGGTGGCCGTGGACCCGCCCGCCGGCGGCAAACGCTGTGGCGGCTGCGGCATCATCGCCGTGGGCCTTGCGCGGGACGGCATCGCCTATGTGCTCGCCGATGCGTCTGTTGACGGTGCCCGGCCCGATGTCTGGGCGGCGCGGGCGGTGGCGACCTACCACCGTTTCGAGGCCGATGCGCTGATTGCGGAAGTCAACCAGGGCGGCGCAATGGTGGCCGAGGTCTTACGCGCGGCGGATGCGGGCGTTCCGGTGACGCCGGTGCGCGCCTCGCGCGGCAAGGCGGTGCGGGCAGAACCGGTCGCCGCGCTTTACGCACAGGGCCGCGTTCGCCATGCCGGCGCCTTTCCGGCGCTTGAGGACGAACTGGCGAACTTCGGCCCGGACGGGCTTGCAAATGGCCGCTCGCCCGATCGGCTGGACGCACTGGTCTGGGCTGTGACGGCGCTGTCATTGGCGCAGGATGGTACGCCACGCGTCCGGCGGTTCTGATCAGGCGGCGCGATCACGCGCAGCAATGCGGACATTGCTGTCACTATCTTCTGTGATGAGGCTGGGAATGCGCGTCTCCGGCAAGGGGCGCGAGAACAGGAAACCCTGACCGCTGGTGCAATTATGCTTGATGAGGAAGGCAAGGTGCTCGTCGTGCTCGATGCCTTCGGCAACGCATTCGATGTCGAGGCATTCGCACATCTGGATAATCGAGCGGACGATATTGCCGATCTTCTCGTCCGTGCACACCTTGTCCACGAAGGAACGGTCGATCTTGATCTTGTCGAGCGGCAGGTCCTTGACGTGGCTGAGGCTCGAAAAGCCGGTGCCGAAATCATCGAGTGCAACCCGTGCGCCGGCGGCTTTGATCAGTTCGATGGCAACGCGCGAGGCCTCGACATTCTTGAGGATCGCTGTTTCGGTGATTTCCGCCTCGAACCGGTGCGGCGGCAGACCGGCTTCGGCCAGGATGCTGATGATCTTCAGGCCCGATCCAGGCTTATCGATCTGGTAGGCGGACATATTGAAGGCAAGGCGCAGGTGCGACGGCCAGCGTGTGGCGACGCGGGCGGCCTTGAGCAGGAGGCTGTTCGTCATGGCCTCGATCAGCCCGCACTGCTCGGCGATGGGCACGAAAACCGCCGGAGAGACCGGGCCGAGCCTCGGGCTGGTCCAGCGAGCGAGCGCCTCGAAGCCGGAGAGCCTGCCAGTGGTGAGGTTGATGATCGGCTGGAAATGGATCTGGAGCGCATCGGCACGGATCGCCTCGCGCAGATCCTGCTCGATGATGGCGCGTTCGATCGCGGAGCGTTCATAGCTGGCATCGAAGATGCGATGGCTGCCGTTATGATCGGCCTTGGCCCGGTAAAGCGCCATGTCCGCGCGGTCGATGAGGCGACCGGCATCCTCGCTGCAATCGGGGTAGGTGGAAAAGCCGAATGAGCAGCTCAACCGTACGATAACGTCTCCGACGATGATCGGTTCGTCGAACACGGAGCGAAGCCGCAAGGCCAGGTGATTGATGTCGTCGGCGCTGAAACGGCCATCCACGATCAGGGCGAATTCATCGCCCCCCATGCGGGCCAGCGTGCCGACGCCTCTGAGCTGCGTCGAAAGGCGCCGTCCGGCCTCGATCAGCACGTCATCGCCCACAGCATGGCCATAGGCATCGTTGACGGGCTTGAATCCGTCGAGATCGAGAATACCGACGATGAACGGCTTGAGCGTGCCCGAGGACACGCGGTCGTTCAGCAGGCGCTCGAAGGCGCGACGGTTGGGAAGATCGGTCAGCGTATCTGTGTAGGCCATGCGCGTGACGGCACGATGCGCCGCCTCGGTCTGCCGCTGGCGCAGATCGCCCTCGACGTCGGCTTCTACGACCAGGCCGCGTTCTCGCGCACGTTCGCCCGGCTCACCGGGCAGACCCCCAGCCAGTTCCGCCGTGCCGGCCGAACTTGACGAAATCCTTACAGGATTGACCGAGATTTGACTGATCTCACACCGCCGCGCAACCGATGGGTGGATATGAAGGGGTGGTGGGGCGCGATGCTGCGCCCCGTCATCGGGGGTTCGGGGAGGCCGTTGGAGTGTGACCGATCAACCGGAAGGACGAGCCATGACTGCCACCGCTGAGGGAGGGCACGCCCGGATCGCCCTGGGACCGCACGACTTAGCCCGTCGGGTGCCGTGCACGATCTGTCGCGCTCAGACCGGCG
>JAIUNP010000449.1 GCA_020161975.1 Pseudomonadota bacterium | reverse complement strand
GCCGGATTTCGGATGGCCGACCTTCTGCACCAGCATGTCGGCCATGCGATCCGGCATCGCCCACATGCCCTTGCCGATCTGCGCCTTGCCGGGCAGGCCGGCGGCCATGCCGACATCGACGTTGTTGTCCTCATAGGCCGGCAGCCACGGCGACGTGCGCATTTCGGCCTTGCGGACCATCGGTCCCGCTTCCATCGACGTATGAATCTCATCGCCCGTGCGATCAAGGAAGCCCGTGTTGATGAAGACCACGCGGGATTTTGCAGCCAGAATGCACGCCTTGAGGTTCACCGTGGTGCGGCGCTCCTCATCCATGATGCCCATCTTGAGCGTGTTGGCCGGCAGGCCGAGCATTTTCTCGACGCGGCCGAACAGACGGTTGGCGAGCACCACTTCCGCCGGGCCATGCATCTTCGGCTTGACGATATAGACCGATCCGGCGCGGGAATTGCGCGCACCGGCCGATTTCTTGAGATCGTGCATGGCCAGCAGCGCGGAAACGCAGCAATCCACCACCGTCTCGGGCACTTCCTTGCCCTTCTGGTCCAGCACCACGTCGGTCATCATGTGCATTCCGACATTGCGGACCAGCATCAGCACGCGGCCTGGCAACGTGACTTCGCCACCCTTGGCGCCGGTGTAGGTACGGTCGGGGTTCAGCCTGCGGGTGAAGGCCTTGCCGTCCTTTTCCATCTTCTCGGTCAGGTCGCCCTTCATCAGTCCAAGCCAGTTGCGATAGACCTCAACCTTGTCCTCGGCATCCACCGCCGCGACCGAATCTTCCATGTCCATGATCGTGGTCAGCGCGGATTCGCCGATCACATCGGCGATGCCTGCCGGATCGGTCTTGCCGATGACATGGCTGCGGTCGATCACGATCTCAAAGTGCAGACCGTTGTGGACCAGCAGAATAGCTGTGGGGTTGGCCGCCTCACCGCGATAACCGACGAAGGCCTTCTTGTTGGCAAGGCTGGTGCTGCCCTTGCCGAGCGCCACCTTCAGCGCCCCGCCAACCACCGAAAAGCCGGTCGCATCGGCATAGCTGCCCTTGGCCAGCGGAACGGCGCCATCCAGCACTGCCTTGACCTTGGCCACAACCGCCGCGCCGCGCGCCGGATTGTAGCCCTTGCCGCGCTTCAGGTCGCCCTCGTCCGCAATCGCATCCGTGCCGTAGAAGGCATCGTAAAGGCTGCCCCAGCGCGCATTCGCGGCGTTCAGCGCATAGCGCGCGTTCGAGCAGGGAACGACCAACTGCGGACCGGCAATCTTCGCAATCTCCGCGTCAACGTTCTTGGTGTTGATCTTGCCGTCCACAGGCTCGGGCAGAAGATAACCGATCTCCTTCAGGAAGGCCTCGTATTCGGCCTGCTTGATCGCCTTGCCCTTGCGCTCGCGATGCCAGGCGTCGATCTGCGCCTGCAACTTGTCGCGGGTTTTCAGAAGGCGCCTGTTCTTGCCCGAGATATCCTGCACCACGCCGGCCATTCCGGCAAAGAACGCATCCGCGCTGACCCCCGTGCCCGGCAGCCCCTCCTTGACGATGAAGTCATAAAGGACCTTGGCGACCTGAATGCCGTTTGTGGTGACGTAGGCCATCTTTTTCTCCGAAAAAACGAACAGGGCTGCGTCTTACGACACGTTCTGTGCGGGGGGAAGCCCGGTTCTGGCGATGCAGTTGCAAAACAGATCGCAAAAACAGGCGGGACGACGCGTCAAAATCCCGCATGTTCCGCAGCGCGACGCGACACTCCGCCCCGTCACTTGTCATGACGAGACCGATGGGTCTGCGCGCATCTTCCTTCAGCCGATGGTGATGGCAATCTCGCCGAGGCCGGCTACGCCGCCGGTGATCCTGTCGCCCTTGACCACCGCTCCGACGCCCGAAGGTGTGCCGGTCATGATGATGTCGCCGGCTTTCAATTCAACCGATTTCGAGCAGATCGAAATGATTTCGGGTACGGACCAGATGAGATCCGCCACGTCCTGATCCTGCTTCACCTTGCCGTTCACCGCGAGCCAGATGCGCCCCTTGGCGATGTGACCGACCTTCGCGACCGAATGGAGCGGCGCGATGGGGGCCGAATGGTCAAATGCCTTGCCCCACTCCCACGGACGTCCATGATCCTTGGCTTCGGTCTGGAGATCGCGGCGGGTCATGTCGAGGCCGACCGCATAGCCCCAGACGTGTTCCAGCGCCCTGTCCTCAGGAATGTTGGCGCCATCCTTGCCGATGGCCAGCACCAGTTCGATTTCGTAATGCAGATTCGCGGTCAGCGGCGGATAGGGCATCGTCGCGCCGTCATCGATGATCGTATCCGCCGGCTTCATGAAAAAGAACGGCTTCTCGCGGGTCGGGTCCTTGCCCATCTCGCGCGCGTGGGCTTCATAATTGCGGCCGACGCAGAGAATGCGGCGCACCGGGAACCGCTCGCCCGATCCTGAAACAGCAAGGGAATTCACGGGCGGAGGCGGCAGCACGTAAGCGGTCATGGGAGGTCCTGTCAGGTCAGTCTTTCAAACTATGAATGAGCGGCGCACGGCCCGCAAGGATCATGCGGCGGAGCGATGTTCCCGCCAGAAGCCGAGCTTTTCATGCACCGGGCGGTCTGAATAGCTGAACAGAACGGCATCGGCGTCGGCCTCGTGCACCACAGGTTGCCACGAAGGCACGACAAACACATCCTGCGGCCCCCATTCGATCAGCTTGTCGCCGATACGCGACCGGCCCCGCCCCTCGACCGGCGTGAACACC
>JAIUNP010000448.1 GCA_020161975.1 Pseudomonadota bacterium | reverse complement strand
CCAGCCGGCTGCCGCAGGTATCCGGGGAGGGGTTTCCATGAGGCTTTCGGTTGTTGGTCTGGCCATGTTGGCCGGTGTCGCCGTGTTAACCCCGGCTGTTGCCCAGCAGAAGGACAGCGTGACGCTGTGCATGACGCTGGAGCCGCCGATCCTCGACCCCACACAAGGCGCGGCGCAGGCGATCAAGGAAGTCACCTACGGCAACATCTTCGAGGGCCTGGTCGGTATCGACCGGACCGGCAAGGTGGTGCCGAAGCTTGCTGAAAGCTGGACGGTGAGCCCCGATGCGCTCGTCTATACCTTCAAGCTCCGTCCGGGCGTGAAGTATCACGATGGCGCAGACCTGACCGCGGCGGATGTCAAGTTCTCGTTCGACCGGGCGGTGGCGCCTGATTCCAAGAATGCGACGAAAAAGGTGTTCGCGCCGATCGCATCGATCGAGACGCCTGATCCGCTGACCGTGAAGATCACGCTGAAGGAGCCGTCGGCCAACTTCCTCTTTGGCCTCGGTTATGGTGACAGTTCGATCCTCAGTTCGAAATCCGTGGCTGATGCGGCAACAAAGCCTGTGGGGACAGGCGCCTATAAGTTTGTCGAGTGGAGCCGCGGCAACCGCCTCGTCTACACCCGCAACGATGCCTACTGGGGGCCGAAGGCGGCGATCAAGGATGTCGTCTATCGCTTCATGCCGGATGCGCAGGCGCAGATGGTGGCCGTGCAGTCGGGTGATTGCGATGCGCTGACCAATTTCGGTTCCTACGAGAACATCGAAACGCTGAAGAAGGATGCCAAGCTGAAGGTCACGGTGGGCAATACCGAGGGCGAGACCATTCTTGCCATGAATAATGCCAAGCCGCCGTTCAACGACGTGCGCGTGCGCAAAGCCATCGCCCACGCCATTGACCGGAAAGCGGTGATCGATGGGGCGACCAACGGCGTCGCTCAGCCGATCGGCACGCATTTCTCGCCCAATCATCCCGCTTATCTCGATCTGACCGGCGCAACGCCGTATGATCCGAAGAAGGCGAAGGCGCTGCTCGCCGAAGCGGGTTATCCGAACGGCTTTTCCACGACGCTGAAGCTGCCGCCACCGCCCTATGCCCGCCGCTCGGGCGAGGTGGTGGCCGCGCTGCTCGCTGATGTCGGCATCAAGGTGTCGATCGAGCCGGTCGAATTTCCGCAATGGCTGGAGCGGGTCTATCGCAACAAGGATTACGATCTGTCGCTGATCGCCCATACCGAGCCGCTGGACATCGAGATCTACAGCCGCGACGACTATTACTTCAACTACAAGTCCGAAGAGATGAAGAAGCTCGTCAAGGCTGCGGAAACGGCAACCGACGAGGCGACCCGCAACAAACTCTATCAGGATGCCCAGAAACGCATCGTCGATGATCAGGTGAACGTCTATCTGTTCATGCTGCCCAAGACGACTGTCGCCAAGGCAGGCCTTGCCGGCATGTGGGAAGGCTGGCCGATTCCGGTGTCCCCGGCGCAGGAACTGAGCTGGAAGTGAGGGCGATGCTCCGGTTTTTCCCTCCCTCGTGCGGGGAGGGACCTTCCAAGCGATGCTGAGCTTCCTCTTCCGCCGTTTTGCCGCGCTGGTCGCCACGTTGCTGGCGACGGCTGTGATCGTGTTCACCGTGCTGGAAATCCTTCCCGGTGATCCTGCCGCCGTGATGATGGGCCTCAACGCAACTCCTGAACAGGTGGCGGCCGTTCGTGCGGAATATGGGCTCGACAGGCCGGTTGTCGAACGGTTTTTCGGCTGGGTTATTGGTCTGGTGACCGGCGATCTCGGCAACAGCTACACCTACCGGGTGCCGATTTCCGGCCTGATCCTCGAACGGGCTGCGGTGACAGTGCCGCTTGCCGGCATGGCGGTGATGCTGTCGGCAGGCATTGGCATTCCGCTGGGTGTGATTGCGGCGGCGCGGGCGAATACACGGGTTGACGCCGCCGTGATGGCGCTGAGCCAGATCGGGTTGGCCGTCCCGAATTTCTGGGCCGGAATCCTGATGGTTCTGCTGTTTTCCGTGACACTCGGCTGGTTGCCCTCGGGGGGCTTTCCGGGCTGGAATGCGGGCATCGGAGCGGTGTTGGCCTCGCTCATCCTGCCGGCGGTGGCGATGGCGTTGCCGCAATCGGCGGTGCTGGCGCGGATCACGCGCTCCTCGGTTCTGGAGGCCTTGCAGGAGGACTTCGTGCGCACAGCCCGCGCCAAGGGACTCACCTGGCCGCAGACGTTGCGCCGGCATGTGGTTCGCAACGCGATGACACCGGTGGTGACGATCCTCGGGCTTCAGTTCTCCGTGCTGCTCTCCGGCGCGATCATCATCGAAAACGTTTTTTCACTGCCAGGGCTGGGCCGGCTACTGTTCCAGGCCATCGCGCAGCATGACATCATCGTCGTCAAGGATCTCGTGGTGCTGTTCGCGGGCGTTGTCGTGATCATGAATTTCCTCGTCGATCTCGCCTATGGGCTGATCGATCCGCGGTTGCGGCGGGGCTGAGATGAGCGCGCCCCTATCCGTCGCGCCGCCCGGTTCCAATCCCTGGCGCCATCCGTCGCTGGTGATCGGGCTGGCCATCGTTGGGCTGGTCGTTGCAACCGCGCTCGTCTCGCTCCTCTGGACGCCGTATCCGCCGACGAAGATGAGCATGGCCGAGCGCCTGCAAGGGCCAAGCGCAGCGCACTGGCTGGGCACTGACCATTTCGGGCGCGATGTGTTGAGCATGCTCATGGTGGGCG
>JAIUNP010000447.1 GCA_020161975.1 Pseudomonadota bacterium | reverse complement strand
TATGGGCTTTAGCCCGTCGGGACAGCGCCTTTTAAGGCGCATGTTTATTTTTTGTTGTGAGCGCCATCAATGGCGCTCCGATATAGTAGGGCAATCGCTGTTCAAGACACAGCTTGCACGGGATATAGCCGCCAATGTGCTGGAAGCCGAGCGCCATGAGAACGGTGCCAGCCAAGACAACCGCGATGAAAAGGGCGGTTCCGATGAGGCCGTCGCGTGAACTGTCATTGGCGTTGATGGCATTGGGTGTGGTGGTCATGGCTTCCCTGGCATTGCTGTCACAGCGCGTAGTGGATGCTCAAATCGAGCAGAATTAGGACGTCAGCGGCGTGATCCGGCTGAGATTTTGAAAGGTGAAATGTCGGACTGGCGCTCCATAACACCTCGCCGACCATTTCAGGAAGCCTCTCGACCCCGCCTCAGCATTTGCCCGGTGTTGACGTCAGGCCGCCGCCTCGTGTAGTGCGGCTTGTCTGCGGCGCGGTGCGCCGTGTGCCCCCTTGGCGGAATTGGTAGACGCGCCTGACTCAAAATCAGGTTCCGAGAGGAGTGCTGGTTCGATCCCGGCAGGGGGCACCATTTTTTTGTCTCACACCTGCAAGCTTTGCTCGCGGCTCTGACGGGGCGGCCTGACCCGCCGACACTTTTGTATTGCGCGCTGACGCAACGTGGTGAGTTGGCGTTGCGAAGCCCCGGTTCGCGAAACAATCGCTCGCGCGCATGTGTTTGAACAAATGAACTGATCGCCGCTACATGCCGAGATAGGGATGGCCGACGATGGTCCAAGCCATCAGCAGGCTAAGACCCACGAAAAAGACATAGCCGAGCGTGCTGCCGATCTGTTCGGGCAGGCCATCCTTCGTGTCTGTTTCAGACATGGGGCTCTCTCATTGGCGCTGTATGAGAAATTTGTGCCAGCCGGCCATCGTGGCGTCAATCATGTGAGAGTTGAACAAATTCTGTTGCGTTGCACAAGTTTTATGCTGCAATGCAAAAAATGCATATCTGCCATGCGAAACGAGCGCTGGTGCAGATCGAGGCGCAATCCTAGATTGGCGTTGTTGGTGATCTACCTCCTCCCAGAGAGCCAACAATCGTTACGGCGCACCTCCTCCCGCGTCGTAACTGAATCAGGCCCGCCGCAACTCCTCCCGCGGCGGGCCTTTTCTTTTTCAATAGCCCGCGCTTTGATCACCGACATTGCCCCTTGAGGCCATGTCCGCTAAGACGCCGCGGCGCACAGGAGGCGCAGATCACGACCATGCTTCCCATTCGGGACAGTCTTGACGGCATTATCGCCGATTTCCGCTGGGATGAACCTGCGCGTTTCAACATTGGCGTTGCGGTGTGCGATGCATGGGCCAAACGTGAGCCGAATCGAATTGCGCTCATCGAGCATTTGAGCGCCGGCCGGCAGAAGACGACGAACTATGGTGAATTGTGCGCACGGTCCAACGCGCTGGCAAATGGGCTGCGCGAACTCGGTGTCGGTCCGGGCGACCGCGTGGCGCTGCTCGCGCCGCAGGGCCTGGACGTACTGACCGGGCATATCGCGATCTACAAGCTCGGCGCGATCGCTGTGCCACTGGCGCTGCTGTTCGGACGTGAGGCGCTTGGGTTCCGGCTGCGATTTGCTGGTGTGAAGGCTGTCATTGCGAATACCAAGGGGGCGGCCAATATCGACCTGATCGATGGCGATTTGCCAGATCTCCAGTGGTTGATCGAAACAGAGCCAAATGATGTCGCGGCAAAGAAGAGTGGATTCAGGCGCATCGCTCTGGCGGAGGTGCTTGCCGGTCAGCCGACCAATTTCGAGCCAGTTGATACCGGGCCGGACGATCCAGCTCTGATGATCTTTACGTC
Organism: Pseudomonadota bacterium; assembly: GCA_020161975.1. Classification (GTDB taxonomy): domain Bacteria; phylum Pseudomonadota; class Alphaproteobacteria; order Rhizobiales; family Beijerinckiaceae; genus JAIUNP01. The sequence continues at coordinate 890 of JAIUNP010000447.1, read as the reverse complement.
CGGCACGACAGGTGCGCCAAAAGGCGCGCTGCATGGTCATCGCGTGCTGCTTGGCCATTTGCCGGGCGTGGAGATGCCGCAGGATCTGTTCCCGCAGCCGGGCGATCTGTTTTGGACGCCCGCCGATTGGGCATGGATCGGCGGCTTGCTCGACGTGCTGCTGCCGTCGCTCCACCACGGCGTGCCGGTGCTGGCCAAACGTCTGCGCAAGTTCGAGCCCGACGCCGCCTATGCGCTGATGGCGCGGCACAAGGTGCGCAACGTATTCTTTCCGCCGACGGCGTTAAAGCTGATGCGGGGAGCACCCGTCCCGGCCGGACATGGGGCGGCGTTGCGCTCCATCGGCTCGGGCGGCGAAACGTTGGGCGAAGAATTGCTCGATTGGGGCCGCAGCACCTTCGGCGTCACGATCAACGAATTCTACGGCCAGACCGAATGCAATCTGGTGGTCGCCAATTGCAGTCCGCTTTATCCCGTGCGCGCAGGATTCATGGGCCGCGCCGCCGCCGGGCATCGCGTGGCGATCATCGACGATGACGGCAACGAACTGCCCGACGGCGAAACCGGCGAGATCGCCGTGCGCCGCCCCGACCCGGTGATGTTCCTGGGCTATTGGAACAACGAACGCGCGACGCAGGAGAAATTCAACGGCGATTGGCTGAAGACCGGCGATCGCGGGCGGCGCGATGCGCAAGGCTATTTCAAATATGTCGGCCGGGCGGACGACGTAATTACGTCGGCCGGCTATCGCATCGGCCCGGCGGAGATCGAGGATTGCTTGATCCGCCATCCGGCCGTCGCCATGGCGGCCGTGATCGGCGTGCCCGACCCGATCCGCACCGAAGCGATCAAAGCCTTCATCGTCGCCAAACCGGGGATAACGCCGGGCG
>JAIUNP010000013.1 GCA_020161975.1 Pseudomonadota bacterium | reverse complement strand
CGAGCGCGACCCAGCGGCCGACGCAGGGCGTTTCCGAATTGGCGTAGGACTGGGCAAAAACGACATCCTCGATCAGCTTCGGATCGATGCCGGAGCGCTTGAGAACAGCTTGTGCGGCGATACTGCCGAGCGTCTCGACCGGGACTGTCCGCAAGGTGCCGCCAAACGCTCCTACCGGTGTGCGGACCGCACTGACAATGGCTGCACGACGCATCAACCGCTCCCCGTTCGGCCGGGAATGCCCCGGCAAGGAGCGACAGCATACGGTTGGCGGTGGTGGGCGCAACCAGATAATGTCGGTGTCACGCCGGCCCCTGCGCCGCTCCGGACCTGTGCGCGGGCGGGAACAGCACCAGAATGGCCGCCATCTCCTCTTCCAGCGTGTGGCGCATGGCGGCGGCGGCATCATCGGGGCTCCGCCGCTCGATGGCCTGAAGAACGGTAAGCTGGTCGGCGTGCAGCCGTGCCGCCCGTCCCGGCGTGCGGAACTGGGCTTTGCGGAACGGCGCCGCCCGGATGCGCAGGGCGGTGACGGCCGATTGCAGGTCCGGGTTCTGGGCGCCTTTGACGATGACCTCGTGGAACAGTCGGTTGCCGGCAACATAACGGTCAAGATCATCCGCCGCGACGGCGGTTCCGCAATCGGCCAGGGCGGCCCGCAGCTTCAGGCGCTCGGCCAGCGGCAGGCGCGCGGCGGCCAGCCGCGTCAGCAGCGTCTCCATCTCCACGATGGCTTCGAGCAGCATGGGCAGGCGATCGCCATCGACGGCAAGCACCACGGCGCCCGCATTGGGGCGGATGGTGACGATGCCGGCGGCAGCAAGCTGGTGCAGCGCCTCGCGCACAGGCGTGCGGGAGACGCCGAATTCCAGCGCCAGCGCGGCCTCTTCAAGGCGACTGCCGGGGGCATAGGCCCCGTTCAGGATGGCATCGCCCAGATGTCGGCGCACGGCGTTTGCCAGGGTGTCGCCGGACCCCGCGACCAGACGGGGGGTGTCATGTTTCATCTGGAGGACTTTCCGATCGTCGCTGCCAGTTTACACGAACCCGCGCATTACGCACGAGACGCCAATTGCATACATATAAGACTTATGTATACAATAGTGAAGGATCGGGTTTGAAGACGGCCAGCAAGGTCGCATCGCCCACCGGGAAGCGAACATGGAGGTTTCGATGCGCATTCAACGGCGAAGCGGGATTCTGTGCGGGGCCTTCGCCCTGCTTTCGCTGGTCATGGCCGGGCACAGCCTCCCGGCGGGCGCTCAGGCCTGGCCGGACAAGCCGATCACGATCGTGGTCGGCTCGGGGCCGGGATCTGCGCCCGATGTGATTGCGCGGCTGATCGGCGATCAGCTTTCCAAGCGGATGGGCCAGCCCGTGATCATCGACAACAAGCCCGGCGCGAGCGGTGCGATTGGCGCGGCAGCGGCGGCGCGGGCCCCCTCCGACGGCAACACGCTGTTGATGATGACGGCGGTCCATACAATCCTGCCCTCGCTGTCGAAGGATGCGCCGTATGACGCCGTGGGCAGCTTCACCCCGGTGGCCAACGTCGCCTCCGTTCCGCTGATCCTGGTGGTGGACAAGAGCCTGGGCGTCAATTCGCTGAAGGAACTGATCGCGCGCGCCCGGGCCAAGCCCGGCAGCCTCTATTATGCCTCGCCGGGCAATGGCACGCTCCAGCATTTCGCGACCGCGCTGCTCACCCAGCGCGAGCAGGTCAACATGGTGCATGTGCCCTACAAGAGCGGGGGCGAGGCGATCACCGGCCTTCTGGGCGGCCAGGTGCAGCTGTTCTTCTCGGGAATGCCCCCGGCCCTGCCGCAGATGCAGGCGGGCAAGCTCGTGGCGCTGGCCGTCTCCACCGAAAAACGCTCTGCCGCCGCGCCCGAGGTTCCGACCCTGATCGAGCTCGGTTATGCGGGCATGACCGCCGATAACTGGCATGCGCTGGTGGCCCCGGCGCGGACACCGCTGGAGCGCGTGCAGCGGCTCGCGAAGGAGATCAGCGAGATCCTGAAGGATCCGGCAACGCGCGCGAGCCTGGTCAAGCTCGGCGGTGAGGCCGATTTCAAGGATCCGGTGGCGCTCGGCAAGGTGATCGGCGGGGAGACCGCCAAATGGCGGACCGTCATTCCGGCAACGGGCCTCAAGCTGAACTAGGCATCGCAGAGGGCAGCCGCCCTGCCGGCTGCCAGAATGGAAACATGATGAAACCTGCCAATCTCGTCATCATCATGGGGGATGAGCTGTCGACCAAATCGGTCGGCGCCTATGGCCATCCCTTCGTGAAAACGCCGAATATCGATGCGCTGGCCCGGAGCGGCACGCGGTTCACCAATGCCTATACCAACTCGCCGCTCTGTATGCCCGCCCGCGCTGCCTTTGCGACCGGGCGGCAGCCGCACGAGACCGGCTATTGGGACAATGTGTTCGCCTATGACGGGCGCATTCCCTCCTGGGGTCATGCGCTTCAGGCGACGGGACACCACTTCACCACCATCGGCAAGCTGCACTATATCGACGAGGCCGCACCGACGGGCATCGATGAGCAGATCCTGCCGATGCACCTGTTCGACGGCGGCGATATCTGGGGCCTGATCCGCGATGATCCGCCGATGCGGCCGCAATCGAAGACGCTGGCCGGGGAGGTGGGCGTCGGCGATTCGGGCTACACCCGGTATGACCGGCAGATCACCGACCTTGCCGAGGACTGGCTGGCCGGCAAGGCCGCGCGGCCCGATGACAAGCCCTGGGTGCTGTTCGTCTCCTACATCGCGCCGCATTTTCCGCTGATCGTGCCGCAGCGCTATCTCGATCTTTACCGCGATATCGACATTCCGGAGCCCAAGCAGCGGCTGGCGGGCGAGCCGGAGCACCCCTGGTTCACCGCCTTCCGCAACTGCTACTGCTTTGATGATTTCTTCAAGGATGCCGCCGAGCGGCGCGAGGCGATCCGCACCTATTATGCCCTTTGCTCGTTCCTTGATGACAATGTGGGCCGGGTGGTCAGCGCCATCCGGCAGTCCGGCCTTGCGGAGACGACCCGCATCGCCTTTCTCGCCGATCATGGCGACAATCTCGGCGCGCGCGGGCTTTGGGGCAAATCCACCATGTATGAGGAATCCGCCAAGGTGCCGCTGATCCTCAGCGGCCCGGATGTGGCTGCGGGCGCGGTCTGCGCCACGCCGGTCTCGCTGGCCGATTTCTACCCCACCGTGCTTGATTGCGTGGGCGCGAAGCACCCCTTGCCTGTGACGATCCTGCCGCTGAAATCGCTGTTCGGCATCGCGGCGGCGGCTGATGACGACGAGCGCATGATCTTTGGCGAGTATCACGCTTCCTGCGCGATGAGCGGTGCCCTGATGCTGCGCCGGGGCGAGTACAAATATATCCATTATGTCGGGCTGAAGCCGGAACTGTTCGACCTGTCCGAGGACCCAGAGGAGTTGCGCAATCTCGCGCTTGAACCGGAGTTTGACGCACTCTGCGCCGCATTCGACCAGGCGCTCAGAAGGCTTGTCGATCCGGAGGCGATCGACCGGGCCGCCAAGGCGAGCCAGGCGCACCGGCTCCAGGAACTGGGTGGACGCGAGGCCATCATCAGCAAGGGCGGTGTGCCGCATACGCCCGCGCCGGGCGAAAAGCCGGCGTGGATCGGATAACCGACACAGGAGAAAGACCATGGATCGGCGGATCTTCACGACAGGAATGATGATGCTTGGAGCGGTCCTCCCGACGGCTGCATCGGCCCAGGCCGCCTGGCCGGAGCGTCCGGTGCGCATCATCGTCGCGTCGACCCCCGGCAGTTCGCCCGATGCGCTCGCCCGGCTGCTCGGCAAGGAACTGGAAGCCAAGTTCGGCCAGCCCTTCATCGTCGAGAACAAGCCCGGCGCCGGCGGCATCGTCGGCAGCGAAACCCTCGCCAATGCCGCGCCGGACGGCTACACCTTCGGCATCGCCCATGACGGGATGATGGCGATCAATACGGTGCTCTACAAGAACCTGTCCTATGATCCCACCAAGGATTTTGCGGCGGTCGCGCCGCTGGCGGTCAATGAATTCGTGCTGATCGCCAATGCCGGAACGGGCGTGAAGACCTTTGCCGATTTCACCCGTTTCGTGAAAGAGAAGGCCGGCAGCGTCACCTATGCCTCGGCCGGCAACGGCACCCCGAACCACGTCTTCATGGAGCAGTTGCTCCAGAAGCTGGGCGCCAAGGCGCTGCATGTGCCCTACAAGGGCGGCGCGGCCGCCGTGGCCGATGTGGCGGGCGGCCAGGCACAGTTCATGCTCGCCGGCATTGCGCCCGCGCTGCCGGTGATCCGGGCCGGCAAGGTCAATGCCGTGGCGGTCACACAAGGCACGCGCTCGAAGATGCTGCCCGATGCCGCAACGATTGCCGAGACCATTCCGGGCTTTGCGCTGGAAACCTGGTTCGGGTTCTTTGCGCCCGCCGGCACGCCGCCGGCGATCATCACCCGGATGAATACCGAACTGCGCGCGATTCTCGCCCGGCCCGATTTCGTCAAGGCCCTGAACGACCAGGGCATCATGGTGAAGACCGGCACCGCCGAGGCGATGATGCAGACTGTGCGCGATGACATCGTGCGGTATCAGCAGCTTGCCAAGACGATCAAGCTGGAGGCCCAGTGACACAAGCGGCAGGCCGGAGGGCGGACGCGCCCGGGCGCCGGCCCAACATCCTGGTCTTCATGACGGATCAGCAGCGCGCCGATCATCTGGGGTGCTACGGCAATCCGCTGCTGCGCACGCCCCATATCGATGCGCTGGCCCGGCAGGGCACGCGGTTTGACCGGTTCTACGTCAATGCGCCGGTCTGTATGCCCAATCGTGCGGCCCTGATAACGGGGCGGATGCCGAGTGTCGCCGGCGTCCGCATGAACGGCGTGCCGCTGCCGCGCGAGGCGGTCACCTATGCCGGGGTGCTGCGGGCGGCAGGCTACCGGACCGCGCTGATCGGCAAGGCACATTTCCAGGTGATGACCGGTGCCAGGCCCTCGCCGGTGCCGGGCGAGCCCGAGGTGCCGCGGCACGATCAGGCCTCCACCGACCGGCGCGATGGCCCGCTATACGGCTCGGAGGCGCCGGAGCGCTGGCAGGACCCGGATTTCACGCCGGAAACGCCCTATTACGGCTTTGACGAGACACAGCTCTGTCTCGAGCATGGCGATGCCGTGCTCGGGGCCTATGATCGCTGGCTGGCAAGGCGCGCGCCGGGTCTGCACCACCACCGGCACGATCCCGAGGCCCGCGCGGTCGCGCCGCAGGCCGCCCCCACCCGCCTTGGCGAAGAGCTTTACCCCACGCGGTTCATCGCGGAGACTGCGGCGGACTGGATCCGGGATCATGCCGGGGGCGCCGGCCGCGACCAGCCGTTTCTGTTGCACTGTTCGTTTCCCGATCCGCATCACCCGTACAATCCACCCGGAAAATACTGGTCGATGTACGATCCGGCGGCAGTGACCCTGCCAGCCTCCTTTGCAGCCCCGCTCGCCGCCGCGCCCCCGCACAAGCGCGCCATCCATGAGGAGTTTGCCGAGGGCCGGCGCACGACCGGCGGCTCGCGCGCCATCGCGGTATCGGAAGACGAGGCGCGGCAGGCGATTGCCCTCAACTTTGGCGCGATTGCGATGATCGACGATGCGGTGGGCATGGTGATGCAGGCGCTGGCGGAAAGCGGCCTTGATGACGAGACGATCGTGATTTTCCTGAGCGATCACGGCGACTTCATGGGCGATCACGGCCTGCTGTTCAAAGGCCCGCTGCATTATCAGAGCGTCATAAGGATGCCCGTCATCATCCGTGCGGGCGCAGGGCTCGCCCCTGTCTGCGACAGTCCCTGTTGTGCGATGGATCTTTTCCCGACCATCCTCGAATGTGCGGGGCTGCCCGTGCCCCATGGCGTACAGGGCCGTTCGCTGCTGCCCCTCATGCGCGGCGAGGAGGCCGGCGCGCGCGCGCTGCTGATCGAGGAGCAGAGCCACCGCGACATTCCCGGCCTGCCGCCGCCCTGGCGCGTCCGCACCCTGCTTTCGGGCCGCTGGCGCCTGTCGATCTACGCCGGCGCCGATTGGGGCGAGCTTTACGATCTTGTCGCCGATCCCCATGAGTTGAAGAACCTGTTCGCCGACCCGTCCCATGCGGCAAGGCGCGCCGAACTCATGGGGCAGCTTGCCATGGAAATGACCATGCTGGCCCCCAATCTTCCCCTGCCCGTCCGTATGGCCTGATGCCGCCCGATGCCGACGGCATCGGGCGTTGCGGGCGCCGTTACTGCGCGGCGCCGGCCTTTTCGCGCAGCTTGTTGTTGATGGCGGTAAACATCAGCGCGAGATTTTCCGGCTTGCCGTCGAATTTCGGCTCGGCTTCCGGCCAGGTTGACCACTGGACATAGACCAGCTTGTCGCGCGGGTTGATGATGATGATCTGGCCGAAGATGCCGACCGCCCACAGCGAACCCTTGGGATACTCGTCCGCGCCGGGCGAGATGTTCGTGGCATTGGCGGGGATCTGCATGTTCCACCACTCATGCGAGTAGATGCCATCCGGATAGGCCGGGGACACCGAGCCCTTGGCCTTGCTCCAGGTCGCGGCATCCTTCAGCCAGTTGTCCGGCAGCAGGCTGGTGCCATCGGGCAGCTTGCCGCCACCCTGGATGAACAGGCCGAAGCGGCCCCAGTCCTTGAGTGTGGCGTTGAGGCCGTGGGCGCCAACGTCATGCTTGCCGGTCTGGTAGGCGTGCCAGATCCCCGGATGTTCCATGCCGAACGGCTTCCAGATCTTGGCCGAAAGATAACTGCCGATCGGCATCCCGACGGCGCGTTCGAGGATGTCGCCGAGCAGCCAGGCGCCGCCGGAGGTGTAGGAGAAGACCTCCCCCGGCGCATGTTTGCGCTTGAGCGGATAGATCAGGTTCTGGGCACAGGTGTAGGTTGTCGCGATATGCGCCTGGCACTGGATGAGCTTTGAAAAGTCCGATTTCGGATTGGCGTAATCCTCGTTCCAGTCGATGCCCGAATCCATGTTGATGAGGTTGCGCAGTTTCACCCCGTCCCAGCCGGTTCCCTTGAGTTTCGGCAGATACGTCGTCACCGCATCGTCGAGCGAGCCGATCTTGCCCTCCTTGATCGCGATGCCGACGAGGGTCGAGACGAAGGACTTGCCGACCGAGTGCGAACTCCACAGGCTCGTCGGAGTATTGCCGCCCGCATAATGCTCGTAGACGATCTTGCCCTCCTTGATCACCAGCATACCCTGCACGTTCTGTTCCTTCTGGAACTCCGGCAGGGAGACCTTCCGGCCATCGCGCGTGTAGGAGATGTCCCACAGATTGAGATGCATGGCCGCCGGCGCTTCCGGCAGCGCGAACACCTTGCCGCCAGCCGGGATCGGCGTTCCGGGGTTGTTGCGATAGCTGTTGCGCTGGCCGATGATCCTTGCCTGATCGCCCCAGAGCAGCATCTTCGAGACATCGGGCAGGAACTTGTTGATCGGCTGCGGACAGGGCCAGCACCGCACAGGACGTCCGAAGCGTGTTCGGGCGAAGCATGGTCATTCTCCTTGGGAAACAGGGTTGGTTGTTGTTCCGGGAGGCCCCGCCAGGGCGGCACTGTCTGGCCCCGGGCGGTTCAGGCGGCGACCCATGCGCCGTCTCCGATGCCCGGACGTCCGGGTACAGGTGTCGCAAGAGTCGTGGTGCTGGGGGAGAAACGCGGGCTGCCGCATTGGGTTCCAGAGGCCTGGAAAAATGCTGGTCTTGCGTGATGTGCCGGTCCGGGCAGGAACGTCCCTGCCCTTATTGCGTGGCAGCAAACCGAAAACCCGCCTCCTCGGACAGACCAGCAAGGCAAGAGCCCGTGACCGATACCCCCAGGAACACCAACGATCACGCGGTTGAGGCGCTCCCCGGGCTGATCGCGCCCATTGGCCTGTCGGTGTCGGATGTCGGCGCCGCGATGGCCGCTCAGCCCGCGCCGATCTTTCCGAGCCAGACACCGATCGCAAACACGATGCCGCCGCCGATGATAACCTGAACGATCGTGTTGCCCAGCCTGCCGCCCATGAAGCGGTAGCGGATGTAGGCGATGGCCAGCAACTCCAGCACCACGACGGCATAAGCCAGATGCAATGCCGTGCCGAGATTTGACAGCAGGAAGGGAAAGGTGTGCAGCATGCCGCCGATGGCGGTGGCAAGGCCGGTGATTGCGCCACGCTTGACGGGATTGCCCCGCCCGCTGATGCTGCCGTCATCGGACAGGGCTTCGGACAGGCCCATGCTGATGCCAGCCCCCAATGATGCCGCAAGGCCGACATAGAAGGCGTTGAGCGGCCGCCCGGTCAGTCCGGCAGCGGCGAAGATCGGCGCCAGCGTGGATACCGAGCCATCCATCAGTCCGAGCAAGGCCGGCTGGACGCGCTGGAGAATGATGTTTCGCTGGCTGCTGTCGGTGGCGTTCATGGCCCGTGCCTCGCTGGTTTCACCAACCGGGATAGCCCAGCCGGGCAGACTTGACGAGGCCGATTCGCTGTCGTCAGAAGCGACGCGTGGGCCGGTCGATGACCGTGCGGCCCATCAGGCTGGCCACAAGGTCGACCAGCAGCGTCGCGGTGCGGCCCCGTTCATCGAGAAACGGGTTGAGTTCCGCCAGATCGAGGCTGGTGACGAGGCCGCTGTCGTGCAGCATCTCCATGACAAGATGCGCCTCCCGGAAGGTGGCGCCGCCCGGCACCGTGGTGCCCACCGCCGGCGCGATGCCGGGTTCGAGAAAATCGACATCGAGGCTGACGTGCAAGAGCCCCCGGTCCGCCCGGACCCGTTCGAGAAACGGGCGCAGCAGCGCGCTGACGCCGTGCTCGTCAATCATCCGCATGTCGCACACGGTCACCCGGCTGAGGCGCAGCGCCTCGCGCTCGTCCCGGTCGACGCTGCGGATGCCGACCATGCAGATATTGGCCGGATCGACCGGATGATGAAGCGGCGGCAGGTGGCCGGAAAACCCCGGCTGGCCGGTGAAATAAGCCACCGGCGTTCCGTGCAGATTGCCGCTTTTCGTCGTCTCCAGCGTGTGAAAATCGGTGTGGGCGTCGAGCCAGAGCACGAAGAGCGGCTGCCCGGCGGCTGCGGCCCGGCGGGCGATGCCGCTGACGGTGCCGGCGGACATCGCATGGTCGCCCCCCATGAAGATTGGCATGGCCCCTGCACTTTCGCGAAAGGCCGTCTCGGCCAGAAGCTCGGTCCAGGCCGCGATTTCCGACAGGCTGCGGATGGCGGCATTCGTGTGGCTGCGCGGCGACTGCCGGGCGATGCCGAGATTGCCAAGGTCGGTGACGCGATGCTCCAGCTCCTCAAGCGCCCGGACAAGGCCAGCGGTGCGCAGCGCGCTCGGCCCCATCTCGCAGCCGGGTTGCCCCGCGCCATCCTGAAGCGGCACGCCGATGAGCTTGCAATGCATGTCCCTGATCTCCTTTCCGGCCATATGACCATGGAGGACGGGCCGAATGAACAGGCATCCGGTGCTTTTCAACCGGTTATGGCATCGGCATCGGCGATCGCGCCGGCGGTTTCACGCCGGTCGGGCGGAAAACTGCACGTTGACCACGAGGCCCGGGGCATTGTCGCTGGCGCTGGCCGTCGCGCCATGCAGATCCGCGATGGCCGCAACGAGGCTGAGGCCGAGGCCGCTGCCGGGCGTCGTCCGGCTCGTCTCCAGGCGGTAGAAGCGGTCGAAGATCCGGCTGCGCTCGGCTTCCGGCACGCCCTGCCCGTTGTCGGCGACGGCAAGGCGCGGACCTTCGGCGGGATGGGTCACGCTGACCGCAATGGCCGCGCCTGCCGGCGTGTGGTTCAGGGCATTCTCGATCAGGTTGACGATGAGCTGGGTCAAAAGGTCCCGGTCGCCCTCGATGAAGACAGGCTCTGCCCCCGCGAAGGTGAGGCTCCGCCCCTGCTCCTCGGCGACGGAGCGGAAATCATCGGCGATGGTGCTGGCGAGCGCGGCAAGGTCGAGCCGGGCAAAGCCCTTGCGGCGGGCGCCCGATTCGATCTGCGCGATGCGCAGCAGCGCCGAAAAGGTCGACAGGATGTCGTCCACCTGCTCGCCGGCGGCATCGAAGGCCTGCTCCGTTTCGGCATTCCCGCCGGGTTTTCGCGCGGCTTCGTCGAGCGTCTGGCGCAGGCGGGTCAGCGGGGTGCGGAGGTCGTGGGCGATGTCGTTGGAAACCTGCCTGAGGCTGTCCATGGTCGCGGCCAGCCGGTCGAGCATGGTGTTGAAGGCCGTGCCCAGCCGGTCGAAGTCATCGCCGCGCGCCGAAACGGGCACACGGCTTGAAAGATCGCCGGCGACGATGCTGGCCGCGGTGCGGGTCATCGCGTCGAGCCGGGCCAGAAAGCGCGAACTCAGCCACAGGCCACCCACCAGCGCCAGCGCCGCCGTGAACAGCAGCGCCGAAGCAAAGGCGGTGAGGATCTTGTCCTGGACATTGCGGATCCAGTTCACATCGGTGCCGACGATCAGCGTCTCGCCGCCGGGCAGCTGCTTGGTGCGGATGTAGAGCGGTGCGCCCCCCTCGCCCCGGATGCGCGGCGTGGTGAAGGGGCCGGCCGGCAGCGCCGCCCCGGCGATCACCACCCCGCGCAGGCCCTGAAGCGAATAGTCGAGCGCATCGCGGCTGCGGCTGTTCTGGCGACGGTTCACCTGAAGCGTCAGATGTTCGATGCCGTTCGTCTGGTATTCGGTGATGAGGTGGGCGAACTCGCGATCCACCTGATCGGCCACCTGCTCTTCCAGCGCGCCTGACACCGAGCGGTAGACGATGGCGCCGAGCACCACACCCGAGACGAGGATCAGCGCGGCGATGATGATGGCGAAGCGGAAGCTCGCGGTGCGGAAAATCCTAGGCAGCGTCACGGATCATGTATCCCGAACCGCGAACGGTTTCGATGAGCGGCGTTCCGAAATCCTTGTCGATCTTGCCGCGCAGCCGGCTCACATGCGTCTCGACGATGTTGGTCCGGGGGTCGAAATGATAATCCCAGACGTTTTCGAGCAGCATTGTCCGCGTCACCACACGCCCGGCATTCTGCATCAGGTATTCGAGCAGGCGGAACTCGCGCGGTTGCAGGTCGATCTCGGTGCCCCCCCGCCGCACCTTGCGTTTCAGCAGATCCATTTCGAGGTTGCCGACGGTCAGCCGGGTCGGCTGGTCGTTGATCGGCGGGCGGCGCGAAAGCGCGGTGATTCGCGCGACGAGTTCGGCAAAGGCGAAGGGTTTGACGAGGTAATCGTCGGCGCCGGCGCTCAGCCCGTCCACCCGGTCGTCGATGCCGGCGAGCGCGGTGAGGAACAGAACCGGGGTCTTCACGCCGGCTCCGCGCAGGGTCTTGACGATGGCGAGCCCGTCGAGGCCCGGCAGCATCCGGTCGATGATCATGACATCGTAGCTCTGGCCGGCGGCGAGGAACAGGCCGTCGCGGCCCGTCGCGGCATGGTCGACGACATGGCCGAGTTCGGTCAGGCCCTTCACGATGTAGTCGGCGGTGCTGGTGTCATCCTCGATGACGAGAATCTTCATGGGGTGCGGTTCCGTGGCGGGGCGGCGTGTCATTGTTGGTAACTTCAACGTGCAAGGCAACCATGGCGTTCCGATGATGGACATGAAAAAGCGGCGGAGGCCGGTTGACCTCCGCCGCCTCTGTCGCGCCCGGCCCTGCGATGACGCCGGGCGGTCCTCCCCCGAGGGGCGCGTCAGCCCGTTACGCCGCCGGCAGTCCGATGGCGACGAAGCGGGAGCCATCGGCGGTCTTGACCTTGAGCAGCACGGCCTTCCTGCCGTCCTGCCGGGCCTGGTCGAGGCCGCCCTTGACCTCCTGCGCGGTCTCGACGGTCTTGCCGCCGACTTCCAGGATCACATCGCCTTCCGAAAGGCCCTTGGCCGCAGCCTGGCCGTTCGGATCGATGCCGACGATGGCGACGCCCTTGTCTCCGGCGCCGTTCACGTCCCTGGCCGGGGCGAGCTGGACACCCAGCACGCTTTTCCCCCCCGCCTTCAGATCGGCCTTGGCCTGGCGCCCGTCCTGCTGGCCTGCCAGCGTGATCGAGGCGGCTTCTTCCCGGCCATTGCGGAGATAGCCAAGCTTCACCGTCTCGCCCGGCTTCAGCGAGCCGATCCGCCGGGTCAGGTCCCGGGCGTCCTTGATCGCGGTGCCGTCAACCTTGACGATCACGTCACCCGATTTCAGGCCGGCCTTCGCAGCCGGTGTGCCGGCTTCGGCGCTGTCGACGATGGCACCGGCCGCATCCTTCATGCCGAGGCTTTCGGCAATGTCGCGGGTCACCGGCTGGATCTTGACGCCGAGGAAGGCGCGTTCGACCTTGCCGCCGTTCTCGAGCTGGTTGACCACCGAGGTCACCGTGCGGGCCGGGATGGCGAAGCCGAGGCCGACGCTGCCGCCCGAGGGTGAGTAGATCGCGGTGTTCACGCCCACGACCTCGCCCTTGAGGTTGAAGGTCGGGCCGCCCGAGTTGCCCTTGTTGATGGGCGCGTCGATCTGGAGATAGTCGTCATAGGGGCCCGAGCCGATGTCGCGGCCATGGGCCGAGACGATGCCGGCGGTCACCGTGCCGCCAAGCCCGAACGGGTTGCCGATGGCCACCACCCAGTCGCCGGTCGAGGGCGCATCCTTGGCCATGCTGACGAAGGGATAGTCACCCTTCTCGTTGACCTTCAGCAGCGCGCGATCGGTCGTGGGGTCGGGGCCGACCACCTTGGCGGAGAGTTCGCTGCCATCCTCGCGGACGACCGTGACCTCCTTGGCGCTCTGCACGACATGGTTGTTGGTGACGACATAGCCGTCGGCCGAGATGAAGAAGCCGGAGCCCTGGGCCGTGGCCATGCCGCCGCGCGGCGCACCGCGCTGGCCTTCGCCGCGCTGGCCGAAATTACCCTGGCCGCGATGCTTGAAGAACTGCTGGATTTCCGGCGGCAGCTGATCGAAGCCGTCCGAGGTGTCGGCGGCCTGGCTGATGCCGGCGTCCATCTTGACCTTCACCGAAACGACCGCAGGCTTGACGCGATCGACGACCTTGGAAAAGGACGGCATCGCATTCGCATTGAGGTCGGAGGTGACGACCGGCGCGGCGCGCGCGGGAAGGGACTGAAGCGCTGCCGAGCCGATGGCGCCGGCACCGAGGAAGGCGATCGCGGCGGCAGAGGCCAGAAACCGGCTGCGGCGCGACATCGAAGGCGAGGATTTGAAAGGGGTCATGAGTTTCTCCGTGGACTGCACGTCGGCACAGGGCCGCTCGTTGACAGTGATGTAGGAGATCCACCCTGCCGGCATCTTGGCCGCGAGATTACAAAATCCCAATGTTGCGGAGCGGCCCGGCCACTGATTGCGGCGGAACGTCGCTATGTAAAAACGGATACGGTCGAAAACTTTGGTTGACATTTCGCGACATCGGAAAAAAATCGGGGGCGGGCATGGAATGCGGAGGGCTCAGTCAATGACAACTACGTCATGGGCGCCGACTATTTCTTATTTTAAGAAGTCTTCTTCGACAGTTTTACTCACAATGTTGCTTACCGGGTGCCAGGTATCGAGAATGCCGATGCTGAACCCGGCGAGCGATGTAACCACCATCGAATTGCAGCTCTTCAAGCTCTCGGCGCTGGTCATGACGCTGATCGGGGTGCCGATCATTCTGGGCATTCTCTGGATCGTCTGGCGCTACCGGATGCGCGAGGGGCACACGGGCTATGATCCGTCGTTCGACGAATCAGCGGTGATCAACAAGGTCACGTTCTATGTGCCGCTGCTGACCATTGTCGCGCTCGGCACGCTGACCTGGGTCTACACGCACCGGCTGGATCCCTATCGTCCAAGGACCGATCCGGCGGGCCTGCCGCCCTACGAGATCCAGGCCATAGCGCTCGATTACAAATGGCTGTTCATCTATCCCGAGGCGGGGGTTGCCACCGTCAACGAGCTGGCGGCGCCGGCGGGACGGGCCGTGACCATCCGCATCAGCTCCGATCCGATGATGACCTCGCTGTTCATCCCGTCGCTGGTCAGCCAGATCTATGCGATGACCGGCATGGAGACGCGCGCGAACTTCCTTGCCGCCGCGCCGGGCGAGTTCGAGGGCGCGAACGCGATGTATTCCGGACCGGAATTCTACATGCAGCGGTTCAAGACCAGGATCATGACCCAGGCCGATTTCCAGGGCTGGCTCGCCTCGGTTGCCGCCGGCACGATGCCGGGCGCGACCGCCGCGCAGGAGCCGCTGCTCGATTTCGCCCGCTATCGCAAGCTCGCGGAGCGGACGCCGGGGGCGCCGGTCATGGCCTTCACCCGCGTCGAGCCGGCGCTGTTCCAGACCGTGCTCAGACAATATGAACCCGCCTACAGGATGAACCCCCTGCCGGTGACCATTGCGTCCTCGCCTGCCGCTGCCGGGGCTGTTGCCAAACCTCATAAGGGGCATTGATCATGTTGGGCCGTCTGAATTTTGATGCCTTGCCGTTTTATAGCTGGATCGCCTTTTCGGGCGCCGCGGTCACGGTTCTGGCCGGGGTCGCCGTGATCGGCATCCTGTTTTACTTCCGCCTCTGGGGCTGGCTCTGGCGCAACTGTCTCACCACGGTCGATCACAAGATGCTGGGCATCATGTATATCGTCCTGGCCATCGTGATGCTGGTGCGCGGCTTTGCCGATGCCTTCATGATGCGCTCGCAACAGGCGCTGTCGGTGGTCGGCCACGGCTATCTGGAGGGGGATCACTTCCAGCAGGTGTTTTCCGCCCATGGCACGATCATGATCCTGTTCATGGCGATGCCATTCATGACCGGGCTCGCCAATTTCGTGATGCCGCTCCAGATCGGCGCGCGCGACGTGTCGTTCCCCTTCCTGAACGCGCTGAGCTTCTGGCTGACCACGGCCGGCGCCGGACTGGTGCTGATCTCGCTCGTTCTCGGCAAGTTTTCGGCCGGCGGCTGGACGGGCTATCCGCCCTTCACCGGCATCGAGCGCAGCCCTGACACCGGCGTCGACTACTGGATCTGGGCCCTGCTGATATCCGGGGTGGGAACGACGCTGACCGGCGTCAACCTGATCGTGACGATCCTGCGCCGCCGGGCGCCCGGCATGAAGCTGATGGACATGCCGATCTTCACCTGGACGGTCCTGTGCACCTGCGTCATCATCCTCTTCGCCTTCCCGCCGCTGACGGTGGCGCTGGCGCTGCTGGAAATCGACCGCATCTTCGGGGCGCATTTCTTCACCGCGACGGCGGGCGGCAACTACATGAACTTTGCCAACCTGTTCTGGATGTGGGGCCATCCCGAGGTCTACATCGTCATCCTGCCGGCCTTCGGCGTGTTTTCCGAGGTGGTCGCCACCTTCTCGGGCAAGCGCATCTACGGCTATGAGGCGATGGTGAAGGCGACCGCCGTGATCATGGTCGTCTCGATGCTGGTCTGGCTGCACCACTTCTTCACCATGGGCTCCAGCGCCAACGTGAATGCGGCCTTCGGCATCGCCACGATGATCATCGGCATTCCCACGGGTGTGAAGGTCTTCCACTGGATGTTCACGATGTACAAGGGGCGGGTCAGAATGCACTCGACCATGTACTGGACGATCGGCTTCATGGTGCTGTTCGTCATCGGCGGTGCGACGGGCGTGATCCACGCCACGGTGCCGGTGGATTTCAACCTGCACAACACCACCTTCCTTGTGGCGCATTTTCACAACATGCTGATTCCCGGCGCGCTGTTCGCCTTTGTTGCCGGCTATGTGTTCTGGTTTCCCAAGGCCTTCGGCTTCCGTCTGGATGAGGTCTGGGGCCGGCGGGCGTTCTGGGGCTGGTGCATCGGCTTCGTGCTGGCCTTCACGCCGCTCTACATTCTCGGCCTGATGGGGATGCCGCGCCGTATCGCCGAAATCTACGACAAGGGCTTCACCACGCTGTTGATGATCGCCATGATCGGCGCGCTTTCGGTCGCTTTCGGCATTTTCTCGATCATCATGCAGCTGATCGTCAGCATCAGGAACCGCGAGGCCCTGAAGGATACGACCGGCGATCCCTGGGACGGGCGCACGCTGGAATGGTCGATTTCCTCGCCGCCGCCGCCGTTCAATTTCGCCCGCCAGCCCATCATTTCGGGCCGTGATGTCCTGGCTGCGGCCAAGGAGAGCGGCAAGCCGATCCCGCTTGGGCCGGCGGAAGCCATCGAGATGCCCAAGCCCAACCCCAACGGCTTCTTCATCGGCGTCATGAGCTTCGTGCTCGGCTTTGCCGCGGTCTGGTGGATCTGGTGGCTGGCTGTGCTGTCGTTCCTCATCATCGTCGCGCTGGCGATCCACCAGAGCTTCGAGGACCATGGCGAGTATGAAATCCCGCTCAGTGACGTCAATGCCATCATGGCCGGTCAGAAGTAGGAAGGGCGCGCCATGACACAGGCAACGGCACACGCAACCACACTCCCGCCGGCGGATGTTCTGGCCGAAAACCCGATGGCCGGGCTCGGCACACCGGCGAGCCATGCCATGCACGGCGAGCGGGCGCTCGGCTTCTGGCTCTATCTGATGAGCGATGCCGTGATCTTCGCCATCCTGTTCGCCAATTATCTGGTGCTCAGCGGCGGCACGGCGGGCGGGCCGGGTCCGCATCAGGTTCTGGAACTCGGGCGCGCGGCGCAGGAGACGGCGCTGCTGCTCACGTCCAGCCTTACCTTCGGCCTGATGTCGATCAGTGCGCTGTCGGGGCGGCGGGAATCGGCGCTGATGTGGCTCGTCTTCACCTTCCTGCTTGGCGGGGCCTTCCTGTTCCTGGAATTTCAGGAGTTCCAGGGGCTGATCCGCGAGGGCTCGGGGCCAGACCGCAGCGGCTTTCTGTCCGGCTTCTTTGCGCTGGTCGGCACCCATGGCCTGCACGTCTCCGTCGGCATGGTCATGCTGATCGTTCTTGGCGTGCAGCTGACGCGGCGCGGCCTGACCGAGCCGGTCCTGTCGCGGCTCTATCGGGTTGGCCTGTTCTGGCACTTCCTTGACATCATCTGGATCGCCATCTTCTCCGTCGTCTACCTGCCGGGAGCCCTGAAATGACGCCCGTTCACCTTCGTCGCCCGCATGTCAGCGATTACATCAACGGCTTCCTGCTTGCGATCATCCTGACGGTCGTCCCCTTTGGCGTGGTGGCCTTCACCGATGTCGAGCGCGGCCCGGCCCTGCTGCTGATCGCGGGGCTTGCCGTGGTGCAGGTGGCTGTGCACCTGCGCTACTTCCTTCATTATTCCACCAAGCGCGTGCCGCTTGAAGCAACGATTGCGCTGGGCCTTGCCGTTTTCATGTCGGCGGTTCTCATCGGCGGTGCCATCTGGATCATGACCGACCTGCATCACCGCATGATGCCGTGAGGCCCGCCGCCCGTTTCAAACCGATCGATTGCGAGAGGATATTGTCGTGACCAAAGCCATGGACGAAAAGGCCACCGCAGGGACACCGGCGGGCGCCACCGTTGAGACCAGCCGCCGCAACCTCATGCTCGGCAGTGCCGGGCTTGCGGCGCTGGCGACCGCGCTCGGCGGCCCGGCCGTGGCGCAGAACCAGGCCGCGCCGGCCCGGCCGGCAGCCGCCTCCGGCAAGCCGCCGAACATCCTCGTCATCTGGGGCGATGATATCGGCTGGTCGAACGTTTCGGCCTATGGCCTCGGCGTCATGGGCTACCGGACGCCGAACATCGACAGGATCGGCAGGGAAGGCGCAATCTTTACATCGCACTACGCCCAGCCCTCCTGCACGGCGGGGCGCGCGGCCTTCATCACGGGCCAGTATCCGATCCGCTCGGGCATGACGACCGTGGGCCAGCCGGGGGACCCCCTGGGGCATAACACCGCCTCGCCCGGCCTTGCCGAACTGATGAAGGCGCAGGGCTATTCGACCGGCCATTTCGGCAAGAGCCACCTCGGCGACCGCAACGAACATCTGCCGACCAACCACGGCTTCGACGAGTTCTTCGGCAACCTTTATCACCTCAACGTCTCCGAGGAATTCCAGCAGCGCGATTATCAGCGCTGGGCCTCGAAGTATCCGGGCGGCAAGGAAGCCTACGAGAAGAAGTATGGCGCGCGCGGGGTCATCCATTCGCTGGCCACCGACAAGCCGGTGGACAAGACCGATCCGCGCTTCGGGCCCTATCTCAACCAGACCATCACCGATACCGGTCCGCTCGACCGCGAGCGGATGAAGACCTTCGACGAAAAGGAGGTCGGCCCCCGCGCGATGAAGTTCATGACCGATGCCAAGAGCGCGAACAAGCCGTTCTTTGTCTGGCTGAACCCGACGCGCGGCCATCTCTATGTGCATCTCGACGACAAGTGGCGCTATGCCGCCGAGGATTTCACATCCGAGGCCGACAAGGCCGGCTCCGGCGTGATCAAGCACGATCACACGGTCGGCGAGGTGCTGAAGTTCCTCGACGACAACGGTTTGGCCGACAACACCATCGTCTGGTATTCGACCGACAACGGCCCGGAGCATTCGTCATGGCCGGACGGGCAGACAACGCCCTTCCGCGGCGAGAAGATGTCGACCTATGAAGGCGGCGTGCGCGTCATTTCTCTGCTGCGCTGGCCGGGCGTCGTCAAGCCGGGGCAGGTTCTCGGCGGCATCCAGTGCCATCAGGACATGTTCACCTCGCTGGGCGTGGCCGCCGGTGTCAAGGACCCTGCCGCCTGGTTCATGCAGAAGAAGAAGCAGTTTATCGATGGGGTGGACAACACGCCCTACTGGCGGGGCGAGGCGAAGGATTCCGCGCGCGATCACCTCTTCCTGTACTACGAGGCCAAGTTGACCGCTGTGCGCATGGGCAACTGGAAATGGCATTTTGCAACTAAGGAAAATTATTACGCCAATGTCGTGCCGCTGACGGTTCCCAAGGTCTTCAACATCCATGCCGACCCCTATGAGAGCTATGCCGATCCCACGGGCAGCGAGGGGCATATGCTCCAGAAGGTCTCGTGGCAGATGGGGCCGATGAAGGAACTCGTCGGCCAGCATTTGGCAACCCTGGCGCAATATCCGCCGGTGCAGGGCAGCAAGTCGTTTGAAATGGCCAATATGGTTCAGGACTTCCTGAGCAAGGGCCGCGAATGACCAGGGCCGGGCCCGCCGGGGAATCCCCCCGGCCGGGGCTGGTGCCGCGCGGAATGGTGCGGATCGAGGGCGGCACCTTCCTGATGGGGTCGGACAGCCATTACGCCGAGGAGGCGCCGGCTCACCGGGTGAGCGTCGACAGTTTCTGGATTGACGTGCATCCGGTGACGAACCGGCAGTTCAAGCGCTTCGTGCGCGACACCGGCCACGTCACCTTTGCCGAGCGCAAGCCCGACCCGAAGGATTATCCCGGCGCGAAACCCGAGATGATCTATGCCGGATCGCTCACCTTCACCCCCCCGGATCATCCGGTCGATACCCGCATCTTCGGCCAGTGGTGGAGCTTTCTCAGAGGCGCGGACTGGCGCCATCCCTATGGGCCCGGCAGCCATATCCACGGGCTCGACGATCACCCGGTGGTGCATGTCGCCTATTCGGATGTGCTGGCTTACGCCCAATGGGCGGGCAAGGATCTGCCGACCGAGGCCGAATGGGAATTTGCGGCGCGCGGCGGGCTTGAGGGCGCCGAATTTGCCTGGGGCGATGAATTGACGCCGGAGGGCCGGCACATGGCCAATACCTGGCAGGGGCATTTTCCCAACGAGAACACGATGGACGATGGCTTTGCCCGCACGTCGCCGGTGGGTCATTACCCGGCCAATGGCTACGGGCTCCATGACATGATCGGCAATGTCTGGGAATGGACGGCGGACTGGTACACCGACTGCCACACCGCCGATCCGGCCAAGCCGTGCTGCATTCCGCATAATCCGCGCGGGGGCAGGATCGAGGACAGCCTCGATCCGACGATGCCGGAGATCCGCATTCCCCGCAAAGTGCTGAAGGGCGGCTCGCACCTCTGCACGCCGCAATATTGCAGGCGCTATCGGCCGGCCGCGCGCCATGCCGAGGCGGTCGATACCTCGACCAGCCATCTCGGCTTCCGGTGTGTGCGGCGAAGCGAACGTTGACACCTGTCAAGGGCCAGCCAGAGCGGTTAATCCGGCGTTAACCCTCTTTTGCTTGACGCGACTCGCGAAGAATGGGCGAATGGTAACGGAGCAATGCCGTTTTGGGCGCTGCAAACGTGACTGATGGAGCCAAGCGTGGCTGACGGAAAATTGAGCGGTGGGCCGACCATGGCCTCCTGTCGCAGCGCGGCGTGCCGGGCAAGCGTGCCGCTGGCCAGCCTTGGGGTTGCCCTGTGGCTCGTCCTGTCCGCCGCGGTGCTGCTGGCCGGGATGGCGCAGCCATGACGATGGATTCGCTGGCTCCGTCCGCTGTCGATGATGTGATTGCCGGGGATGCGGCGATTCTGTCGCGGCAGTTGCAGGTTCTGCGCGAGCGGCTGTTTCCGCCCTCGGCGGAAAAGGAGCTTCGGCGCTTTTCCTCCGGCGAGGCGGCACGGCTGATCGGCGTGTCGGACAGCTATCTGCGCCAGTTGTCGCTGGCGGGCGAGGGGCCGCAGCCCGAGGTGGGGCCCGGCGGGCGGCGGCTTTACGGCCTCGACCAGATCAACGCCCTGCGCCGGCATCTGAGCCGCGAGGGCGGACGGGGCCGTGATTATGATCCCACGCGCCGGCCCGGCGAGAAGCTTCAGGTCATCGCCGTCACCAATTTCAAGGGTGGCTCGGGCAAGACGACCACCACCGCCCATTTCGCGCAGTATCTGGCGCTTCAGGGGTTTCGCGTGCTCGCGGTCGATCTCGACCCGCAGGCCTCGCTGTCGGCGCTGTTCGGCGTGCAGCCGGAGTTCGATGTCGGGCCGAACCGGACGCTCTACGGCGCGATCCGCTATGACGACGAGCGCCGGCCGCTCGCCGATATCCTGCGCAAGACCTATTTCGACGGCATCGATCTGGTGCCCGGCAACCTCGAATTGCAGGAATTCGAGCACACGACGCCCAAGGTTCTGGCCGAGGACCGGCGTCAGGCCGCGTTCTTCAACCGGGTGTGGGAGGCGTTGCAGTCGGTCGAGGCCAATTACGATGTGGTGGTGATCGATTGCCCGCCGCAACTGGGGTTCCTCACGCTGTCGGCGCTCTGCGCGGCGACGGGGCTTGTCGTTACCGTGCATCCGCAGATGCTGGATGTCGCCTCGATGAGCCAGTTCCTGTTCATGGCCGCCGATCTTCTCTCGGTGGTCCGCGCGGCGGGGGGCGATCTCAGCTTCGATTTCCTGCGCTATGTCATCACGCGGCACGAGCCGGCGGATGGGCCGCAGGCGCAGATCGTCGGCTTTCTGCGCTCGCTGTTCGGCGAACGGGTGGCGACCGCGACCGTGCTCAAATCCACCGCCATTGCCGACGCCGGGCTGACCAAGCAGACGCTCTACGAGATCGGCGCGCAGAATTTTTCCCGCTCCACCTATGAGCGGGTGATGGAATCGGTCGATGCCGTGAACGGCGAACTCACGGGGCTGATCCGCAAGAGCTGGGGGCGGGCATGAAAGGCGCACGAAAAAGCCAACTGACGGCGCTGCTGGGCGCGCTGGCCCCGCCCGAGGCGCCGGCGCCCGAAACCAAGAGCGCCATCCCGCGTGTGCGCAGCCTCGAAGCCGCGCCGGGGCGGATCGTCTCCGGCTCGGTTCAGGCGATGAGCCGCTCGCTGGGTGAACTTGGCGCGGCGGCGGAAGAGGCAGCGAGCCTTAGGGCGCGGCTGGCCAGCGGCGAAGCGGTTGTGGCGCTCGATCCCGCACTGATCGACCCCTCCTTCGTCAGCGACCGGCTGGGCGGCATTCAGGCAGAGGGTGCGGATTTCGAGGCGTTCCTCGCCGATCTCCGGGACCATGGCCAGAAGGTGCCGATCCTTGTCCGGCCCCATCCCGAGGCGCCCGGTCGCTACCAGATCGCCTATGGCCACCGGCGTCTGGCCGCCGCTGCCGCGCTGGGCCGTCCGGTGCAGGCGCAGGTGCGCGCGCTGACCGACGCCGAGCTTGTGGTGGCGCAGGGGCAGGAAAACGCCCAGCGCCGCGACCTGTCATTCATCGAGAAGGCCTTCTTTGCCGAGGCGCTGAGCCAGCGTGGCTTTGACCGGGCGACGCTGGTTGCCGCGCTCGCCGTGCAGACGGCGGAGATCACCCGGCTGCTGGCCGTGGCCCGGGCCATCCCCCCTGCCCTCGCCCGCGCCATTGGCCCCGCGCCGAAGGCGGGACGTCCGCGCTGGATGGCGCTTGCCGCCCGCGTTGCCGACGAGGCCGCCCGCCGCCGGGCGGAGGCCGCAGCGAACCTGCCCGGGGTCGATAGCGACAGCCGCTTTGCCCGCGCCTATCAGGCGGCCGAGGCGAAGGCCCCCTCCCCTGCCCCGGCCGGGCCGGACATTGTGCTGCGTGATGGCCGCGCCCGGCCGCTGGCCCGGCTGGAACGACGCGGCACGGCGGCGGTGCTGACGCTGGACGAGGCCGCCGCGCCGGACTTTGCCCGGCATGTCGCGAACGCCCTGCCCGCCCTCTATGCCGAATGGCAAGGGCGCCGGAAATCGGCCCCTTGACAGGCAATGCGATAATATTCCTATAATAGGCGAAAACGCCTGACATTCACCCGCGTAATCGGCGTATCACCCAGGAGCAGACCGCAAAAGAAAAGGCCCCCAACGTTTCCGCCGGAAGCCCTTCTTAGTCCTCGCAACGCTGAGAATCCCACTTCCGCGAATCGCCGTCAAGTCTCTTCGCCGCGATTTTGGTCGCGTTGGCGGGCGGTTTTCTTTTGCCTCAACGAAACGAGGCTTTTATGTCCGGCTTTTCCCCAGCGACGCCCTTTGGGGCGCGAACGGCTTCGCTTGGCCATCTGGCAACCAGGGACCTTGTTGCAACGGCGGCGCAGGCTGCACGGACGGCAGGCGCCAATGGCGCGGCCACGGTCAACAAATGGGCGGTTTTCCGGGCGCTGGCCGCTGCGGCGCGCCCGCTGGGCCTTGCCGACCGGACGCTGGCGCTGCTCAACGCCCTCCTCTCCTTCCATCCTGAAACCGCGATGACCCTGCCGGAGCCGGACGGGCCCTGCGCCGATCTTGTCGTCTATCCCTCGAACCGGGCGCTCTCGGCGCGGGCGCATGGCATGGCGGAAAAGACGATGCGCCGGCATCTGGCGGCGCTGGTCGAGGCGGGGCTGATCATCCGGCGCGACAGTCCGAACGGCAAACGCTATGCCCGCCGGGGCGAGGAGGCGGATACCGCCTTCGGTTTCGACCTTGGGCCTCTGGTGGCGCGGGCCGGCGAATTCGAAGCCCTGGCCGAGGCGGAACGGCTGCGCCAGCGCCAGGCGGCGCGCCTGCGCGAAACGGTGTCGCTGCTGCGGCGGGATGTGCTGAAGCTCGTCGCGCTCGGGCTGGAGACGGGGCGCGCCGGCCCCTGGGAGGATTACCGGCTGGCGCTGATGGGGCTCATGGTGCCGCTGCGCCGGCTGGGCGATGATTCTGCCCGGCTGGAAAGCCTGCGCGCGAGCCTCGATGCCTTGCGAACCGATGTGCTGGACTGCCTGTCACACAACACCGATGGACAAGAAATGACCGGCAATGCCGGCGATTCTGACCGGCACAAGACAAATTCAAATCCACAAGCCAGTCAGATTCTTGAACCTGCTACCGAAAAAAGCAGGGGC
>JAIUNP010000446.1 GCA_020161975.1 Pseudomonadota bacterium | reverse complement strand
GACAATGCCGATGAACCCCGGCGCGAGCCCGCATTGCGGCGCCATGATGCCCTTCGACGTTTCGGAAAGTTCGCGCACCCGCTTTGTGACCGACACATCTTCCGTCAGGTCGAAGTAGTGGATGCCCAGCGCGTGTGCTACCTCCACCACCTGCTTGTTGAGCGTATACGGCAGGCAGGACAGCACCGCTTCATTGGCCTTGAGCAGGCCTTCAAGTTGCTGGCGATCGGTCACGTCGAGATGAGTGCTCGCAAAATCCGCGTCTTCGCGCGCGGTGATGTCTCCTCCCGTGACAGCAAATCCTGCGCCCGTCAGCAACTCGGCGGCGAGGTGGCCAACTTTACCAAGTCCGAGAACGACGATCTTCGAGAAGCTCAACTGACTCTCCACTGGCAGGTTGATCGCGCCTGGTTGCCCGGCGCGAAACGTTAGAGGAAACGGTCGGGCGCAAATCCGCTCACCGGAATGGCCGGGGTACGCCGGATCAACAGATCGGCGACGATCTGGCCGGTCACAGGTCCGGTCGACAAGCCAATGTGACCATGGCCAAAGGCAAAGAGAAGATTCGGGTGGCGCGGTGCCCAGCCGATGATCGGCAGGCCATCCGGCGTCGAAGGCCGCGCGCCGACCCAAGGCTCATTTTCGACCGGTCCGCCCAAATCGAGCGTCGAACGCGCTTCGCGGACGGCATGGTCCAACTGCGCAGTCCTTGGCGGCGCATCGCGCGGAGCGAGCTCGATACCTGACAGGATGCGAATGCCCTGGTTCATCGGCGCAGCCACATAGGCGCCGCCGACATCATAAATGGTGCGGGTAAGCTTCGGCCCTTCACCAACGGTAAAATGGCGGTGATAACCGCGCTCCGCCGCCATCGGAAACCGGTAACCGAGCCGCCGCGCGATGCCGTCACTCCACGCACCGGCCGCCAGAACGACTTTGCCGGCACGCATTGGCGTCGCTGCCTCAATGGTGCAGCCGTCGTCCTGATTGGTAATGGCGTCGACGTTCATCATCAGCCGCCGGCCACCTCTTTCGACAAACAGCGTTTCGTAGGCTTCGAGCAGTGCGCCAGGGTCACGCACATGGCCTGTCTGGGGGAAGAGGATGCCGGCGGCAAAGGTCCGCTTCAGCGCAGGTTCCAGCGCGCGAATATCGGCGCCGCCGAGAATGTCGACGGCGATGTCGTACTCGCCGAGAATGTCACGTTCGAGCTGGCTCGCGGCGAAGGATTCCGGTGTGCGGAACAGTTTCATCCACCCATCGAGCGCCAGCAGATGGGACGCGCCGCAAAGGCTGGCCAGGCGCTCATGCTCGGCGAAGGCGCTGGCGACAAACGGATCGAGCATCTTCGCGGCCCGCCGCCAGGCCGAAGTGTTCGACGATAGCAGAAAGCGAAACATCCATGGCCAAATGCGATGTATGCTTGCATAATCGATAAACAAGCCTGGACTGCGATTGATCGCGTATTGCCACAGGCCATTCTTGATCAGGGGAGATGCGACCGGGAAAATCGAGCCACGGCTGATTGCGCCGGCGTTGCCGTAGCTCGCCCGGCGCCGCGCATCGCCAGGATCGTAAAGCGCCACCGTCAGTCCCCGGTCGAGGCATGCAAGGCCGATGGATATTCCCACAATGCCGCCGCCGACAATGGCTACGTTTGTATCCACCGGGTTCATCATCGTGTCCCTGCCAACTGGTTCCGGTGCTTCAGCGCCTGACCTCGGTGGTCACCTGCGCAACAGCGTCCTCGTTCACCTCGATGCCGAGGCCCGGCCCCGAAGGCAGGTGCGAATATCCGCGGTCGAGGCGCACAGGCGTCTCCAAAAGTTCGACTCCGAGCACGAAATTGGACGTGTAGAATTCAGCGCCAAGGCAGATGTTCGGCGCGGCTGCAACCAAGTGGATGCCGGCTGTCAACGCAATGCCCGCTTCATACATCGTGCCACCATAGGCAGGCATGCCAGCCGCTCCGGCAATGGCAGCAATGGTGCGCGCGGCGGTGAGGCCGCCGGCCTTCATCAGCTTTATCGAGACCGCATCCGCATACCGGTTCGCGACAAGATCGACCGCCTCGGCTGGATTGAAAACGCTTTCGTCCGCCAGGATCGGAGTGTCGATCGCACGTGACAATTCCGCCATCGCGGCGCGCTGGTCACGCTTGACCGGCTGTTCGATGAATCCAGGGGAAAAACGCTCCATGTCGCGCAGTTTTGCGACAGCGCCATACGGCTCCAAGCCCTGGTTGTAATCGATCCGGATCTCGGCATCGTCCGGAAGCTGCGCTTTGATCGCATCCAGCCGCACAAGATCCTCGCGATGTGTGAGAAAGCCCGTTTTGACCTTGAAGAGCCGCACGCCCTCAGCCAATCTTGCGTCGAGAAATTCAAGATCGGCGTCGAAGTCGGGGTTGGCTATCGAAACGGACAACGGGATCTTGTCGCGGAAAACACCGCCGAGCAGATCGGCGACCCGCATGCCGGTGGATTTACCCCAAATATCATAAAGCGCCATTTCGAGTGCCGCCTTGGCCTCGCCATGGCCGACCAGCACATGCGCCGCCTCGTCCATGATCTTCGCAACGTCGCATGCGCGCCTGCCAACGACCAGAGGCCGGAGATAGGTGTCGAGCGCGGCAAAGTTGGCTTCGGCCGTACCGGAAAAGACCGACCAGGGCGCAGCTTCGCCCCAGCCGACGGTTCCATCCTCGGCGGTCAACCGCAGGATCACTCCGGGCAGCGCCTTTTCAACATCGCCGAC
>JAIUNP010000445.1 GCA_020161975.1 Pseudomonadota bacterium | reverse complement strand
CGATGTCGGCGTGTGTGAACCCCTGGGCGCAACGTTGCTGCTGACCGGGCGGATCGAGGGGCAACTGGCGCGCGTGGCCGTGCGCCCGGATTCGTGCATCAGGCCCGGGGACAGGTTGGGCCTTGCGCCCGCGCTCGACCGGATCGTCTGGATCGACCCGAATGATGGCAGGGCACTGGGAGCCGCAGCATAATTGTCATGACGATGTTCAGCGATACACACACGGCTCAGGCCAAAGCCATTCTCGCCGCCAATGATCGGGGCGGCTACACGGTGCCAACCCATGGGCTTTACCCGTTCCAGTGGAACTGGGACTCGGCCTTTGTCGCGATGGGCTTTGCCACCTTCGACATCGATCGTGCGTTGCGCGAGCTGGAGCGCCTTGCCGAGGGCCAGTGGGCCGATGGCATGATCCCGCAGATTATCTTCCACACCCCTGCGGACAGCTACTTTCCCGGCCCGGAAGTGTGGGGCACACGCCACATCATCGCCACCTCCGGCATCACGCAGCCGCCGGTCTTCGCCTCCGCCCTGAAATTCATTGCCGAGCGGGCCGATGTCTCGTTTGAACCACGCATCCGTGCGCTGTTTGCCGTGGCGGATCGCTATCATCGCTGGTTTGCATCCGCGCGCGACCCCGAGGCGACAGGGCTCGTTTCGACCCTGCACAATTGGGAAACCGGACGCGACAACTCACCGGAGTGGGATATACCGTTCGCGCGCGTTCCCGAGACGACGACCACCGTGATTCGTCGCCGCGACACCGGCCATGTCGACGCCTCGATGCGCCCCACCGATGCCGATTACCGCCGCTATATCCACCTCGTTGATCTCTATCGCTCGCTCGACTGGAATCCGGCCGCCATGCTGGCGAAAACACCGTTCCGCGTCGCTGATATTGGCACCAATGCCATTCTTCTGGCGGCGGAAGAGGCGCTGCTGGCACTTCAACCGCGCTTTGGCGCGAGCAACTCGGAAGCGGACATCCGCGCCCGGATTTTACGCCTGTCGCGTGGCCTCTCCGGCCTCTGGAACGCGGATCACGGCTGGTATCTCTCGCGCGATCTGCTCGCATCGGCGCCCATCGCGGTCCGGACCTCCGCCGGGCTTCTGCCGTTGCTGACGAATGTACCAGATCGCGCGCATGTGGCCCATATGTCGGGCGTGGTCGACGCCCATCTTGATGCCGTATGCATGGGCATTGCCTCCACCTTGCCTGGGGAGCCAGGTTTTGAACCGAAGCGCTACTGGCGCGGTCCGGTCTGGGCCATCATCAACTGGATGATTGCAGAAGGTCTTGGCCGTCATGGGCATCCAGCACTGGCCGAGCGCGTGCGGAAATCGACGGCCGAAGCCATCGAACGGCGCGGTTTCGGCGAGTACTTTGACCCCACGACCGGCGAGGCGCTGGGTGGGGCCACCTTTTCATGGACTGCGGCCATTCTTCTGATGCTGCGGGATCAGTAAGTGGCAGCTCCGTTGCGCTCGACTGCCAGTTTGCTGCCGGGAATGCGTGAGAGCATTCAAACCGGGGCGATCCCGTATTGCATTGAAAGAATACAAAAATACAAGGAGATTGAGCGTTCTTAATAATGAGAGCTGTGTGGCAGCGCCTCCGGTGCCGAGGCTCCGTCCCAAAGCCAAGAAGATAGGCAGGCAAACCGCATGACTTCGGCAACTCCGTCCTTCGCCGTCCATCTCCACGACGTGCAGGCGCTGATCCGGGATTACGCGGCTCTTGCGCGCGAGCAGGCCGCCGGCATTCTGTTGGACAAGGGCAAGCTCAAGAGCGATGTCGCTGCGCGCAACCAACGTCTGCTGCATGGACTTGCCTGGACCTGCACGCTGTCTGAAGCTGCTGTGAGGGGTGCGGAATGGGGGCTGCGGCTGGCCGCCACCGGGAGGCTGGGCCCGGGCGAACGCGCTGTGCTTGGCATTGGCATCGGCGAATACCTGGACCAACTGACGCTTGGCGTCACCATGAGCCAGAACGAGGTGTTCCGCCCGCATGAGCTTGATCTTGAAGCAGCAGCCAACGCATTGCGCAGCGCGCCGGCGGCGCAGCACTTCATTCGCGCGGGGAATTCGGCAGACGCGCGCGCGGCGCTGATCGCCTTTGTTCGCGAAGGCGGGCGCATTGATGAGGCCTTGCCGGATGACGCTCTGAACATGGTGCGCGAACAATATCGCCGCTTCGCCAACATGCGCATTCTGCCCTACGCGCACGGCTGGCACCTTGCCGATGCGCTCATCCCCGACGAGATCGTCATCGAAATGGCGGAACTCGGCACCTTCGGCGTCTGCATTCCGGAGGAATACGGCGGCCTTGGTCTGGGCAAGATCGCGATGTGCATTGTCACCGAAGAGCTGAGCCGGGCCTGGATCGCCGCCGGATCGCTCGGTACGCGTTCGGAAATTGCCGGCGAACTGATCCTGCAAGGCGGCACACCGGAACAGAAAGCGTACTGGCTGCCGAAGATCGCCAGCGGTGAGGTTCTGCCGACGGCGGTTTTCACCGAACCCGACACGGGCTCCGATCTTGGCAGCGTACGCACGAGAGCGAGCCGGCAGGCGGATGGAAGCTGGCGCATCAGCGGCGCGAAAACATGGATCACCCATGCCGCGCGCTCGGACCTGATGACCGTGCTTGCGCGGTCCGGTGAAAAGCCCGGCTATGCCGGACTGTCGATGTTTTTGGCCGCCAAGAAGCGCGGCACAGGCGCCGATCCCTTCCCCAGCAATGGCATGAGCGGTTCGGAAATTGCTGTGCTCGG
>JAIUNP010000012.1 GCA_020161975.1 Pseudomonadota bacterium | reverse complement strand
GCCGGTGGGCAGCCAAGCCCAAGCGGCCTTCACAAACCAGCAATGGGTCACTGATCAAGGCCGCCGATCTCAGCAGGAACTCGGACGGTAATTGTTCAGCGGTCTGTTGTCTTCGAAGTACTTGTCCGCAAGTCGCGTTTCGCCCGCGCACCCCGCGCTATGCGCCAGTCTGGCAGCCAGCCGGCGCTTTTCGGTGGTGGACAGCGAGGGCTCGATCAGCCCGCCCATCACGCCGTCAGCCTTGACGATATAGGCGCGGGCATAGCCGAACGAGATGGCGCGGTCGGCATAGGCCACGGCTGTTGCCGGGTCGACCTGCAATGGTCCGCTGCGGTTGAGCAGCATCGCTGCCACATTCGCAAGGGCTGGCGGGAAATTCGCGTTGGCCGCATCGCGCCAGTAGCGGATGGCCAGAGATTCGTCGCGGTCGCCGAAATAGTCGGGTGTCGATCTGTCGACCTCCCGGCCAAATGTGCCGTAATAGAAGGCGCCAAGCTGGTTCATGGCATAGGCCGAACCGCTGCTGGCCGCCTGCTGCCAGGATTGCCGTGCGTCATTCATCGCAGAACCGGCCAGTTTGGAATCGCCCATTTTCGCTTTCAGAACGGCAAAGCCGGCCTGCACACGCCCGAGTTGGGCAAGCATTCGCCGACGAGTCGTGCCTGACGCCCCGTTGAGCGCCCGGTTGCAGGTGCCGATGGCTTCGCGGATCCGGGCCTCTGGCAAATCATTCACATCGTCTTCGCCTTCGCGGGAGGTGTTGTCCCGGTCAAACTTTTGCCCGGCGCTGAGTGTGCAGAAGCGCTGCGCCGTCGCATTATCCAGTTGGTTGATGGCGCTCGCGACCATCGGCGTCGCGGGCAGGGTGAGTGAAGCGACGGCGGGCGGCACGTTGGGCTGGGGCAGCGACGGTGTTGGTGGAACCGTATTTGTTCCCCCCGAAAATGAGTTCGTCGTCGCGCCGATGCTGGCCCTCTGTTCGGTATCCCTCAATCGTACTTCGGCGGTTTGCCGGCCCTGTTCCGCAACGCGCAGATCACTTTCCAGCGAGGCTATCCGGGTGCGGGATTCGGCGGCGTCACTGTTGAGCGCTTGCACCTGCTGTTGCAGCACCTTTGCGCTTTCATCAACTTCGCAGGCGCGTACCACGGCCTGCTGCAGCACACCATTCGTGGTGCCAATCGGCGCCTTGAGTTCAGGGTCACCCGGCGCGTGCTTCAACCCGCCGTAGTAGCCACCGCCGATCCCGATCAGTCCGACAAGCGCCAACATCGCCATCCGGGCGGCGCCACCGGGCGGGGG
The DNA here is from genome assembly GCA_020161975.1 of Pseudomonadota bacterium. Classification (GTDB taxonomy): domain Bacteria; phylum Pseudomonadota; class Alphaproteobacteria; order Rhizobiales; family Beijerinckiaceae; genus JAIUNP01. The sequence goes on along the minus strand of JAIUNP010000012.1, from coordinate 22,781 downwards.
AGGCGGAGCAGACACGGGGCGGTTTTCAAGCTCGGCAACAATGCCGGAAAGGCGCTTTGCCTCTGCTTCCGCCTTTTCGGCCCGGTCGAGCGCCCCTTGCGTGCGGCCATCATCGGGCGGGGTCAAAAGGCGGGTGACAAGTTCACTCGGGTTGGGCCTTTTATCAATATTTGCGGTCGAACCGGTCTTCAGCCAGGCATCGAACGCCTTTTCGCAACTGGCGAGTTCGGATTTCGCCAGGGACTGCTTCTGCCGGAAATAGCTGTCCAACTGCCGCTTTGCCTCGGCAGCCTGCACATCAAAGGTCTGGCGTTCCTCATCCTTCCAGCGGTCGGCGGCGCCGCGCGCCATCGGATCGTCGGGATATTGCTCCGCCCAGACCCGCATCCGCAAGGGATCGCCGCTGGCCCGCGCGTCGTTCAGTGGCCCGAGGCCAGGCCGCGTGACAAGCTGTCCGATGCGTTCAAGAATACTGCGCCAGGCTTTTTGGGTTGCATCACCGCTCCAGTTGATCAGATCCTCGCGGTGCAGCACACCGAAGGGAAGCGGCAATCGGCAATCATCCAGCCGGACGGGTACCATAAGGCCCTGATCATCCGCAAAGGAAGCCTCGCCCTTGACCCATCGCGATTCAACGGATTTCAGGCTCCAGCAAACGATGATGGCCTTTGCATCCGACAACTGGTCGGCAATGACCCGCTCGTAATCCTGGCCGGGTTTCAGATTGGGATCGTACCAGACGGAAAGTCCAAGTTCCTTCAACGCACTTGCAATCGGCGCCACGCGCTCGGCGTCATGATGACTGTAACTGATAAAAACATCGGCCATACCGCCGATCCTCAACTGGAATAACGCCTCGAAAAATAAAAAGTTAACAAAAAATGAACGAATGACAAGAGGCGTCAGCCCCGGTCGACGGGGCAGGCGGCGCCCTCCGCCCCGGCCTGCGGTTGACGATCCGGGATGGGTTCGCCCAGCCACCCGGCGAGATTGGCCAGCACTGCTTCCGCAGGCTGATAGCCTTTTGTCACCAGAACCCACGGGCGCTCGTCACCATAACCGGCGATCAGGGTCGGAAAACCGGTGGCGCCCGTGCGCTGGGAAATGCCGTAATCCGTCCAGGTTTCGTTGCGCGCGGCTTCCGATGCCATCGCTTTCATGAACGCCGGCTCGTTGACGCCAAAATGCGAGGCGATCTCTGCCAGCACACCGATCTGCGTCACGTCACGGTTTTCGGCATAGAAGGCGCGCTGGATCGCTTCGAGAAAGTCGAGCGCCAGATGCGGACGCGGAAACCCCGCGCCATGCGCCACATCCACCGGATCTTCCGCTTTGGCGGAGATCAGGTTTTCGATGGCACCGCGCATCAACACGACCGCGCGCGCGGCTGGGTCCGTGTCGTAGACGAATCCATCGCGCTGGAAAAAGCCGTAGTCGAACGGCTGGCCGCTCGCGGCGGCCACATGCTCCCAATGTCCGCGGATTTTCACCTTGTCGTCATCGGTCATGGCGCGCGTCGTGCCCGGCCTCAGCCCGCCCATGATCAGAGCGATGGGCAGCGTGGCGCCATAGGTCTTGGTGATGGCCCTGAGCACCGGCGAAAACCCATAACACCACGAGCACATCGGGTCGACAAAGGCGATGAGGCGCGGGGAGGGGCCGGTCATGGGACTGCCTTGTTCAATGTTCGTGGGCTGATTGCGTGAGCTTGTCCACTGCTGCAATGCCCAGTGCCGAAAAGATGAAGATCACATGGATGATTGTCTGCCACATGATGCCTTCGGTGGTGTAATTCGCGCCCGTCCTGCCGAGGTTTCCCGCCTCAATGAAGGTGCGGAGAAGGTGGATCGACGAAATGCCGACAATGGCCAGCGCCAGCTTGATCTTGAGCACCGAGGCATTGACGTGATCGAGCCATTCAGGCTGGTCCGGATGGCCGTTGAGGTCAAGCCGCGAAACGAAGGTTTCGTATCCGCCCACGATCACCATCACCAGAAGGTTCGAGATCATCACCACGTCGATCAACCCCAGCACGATCAGCATGATCTGCTGCTCGGTGAAATCGACCGCGTGCTGGACGAGATGAACAAGTTCCTTGATGAACAGGAACACATAGACCGCCTGCGCCACGATGAGCCCGAGATAGAGCGGCATCTGGAGCCAGCGCGAGCCGAAGATCAGCCGGGGCAGGGGGCGCAGGGGTGCGTTGGCGGCCTTGACAGCGTCGGACGGTACAGGATGCGGATTGGCCATGGGAGCTTTGCCAGATGCGTTAAAAACCGCCCGCAAAGTGGGGGCAATGCGCCGATTCTGCAAGGGGTGCAGCGGTCTCAGTCGTAACGAAAGCGGCAGGCGATGATCTCGAGCGCCCACCCTTCGCCGGCGCCGGAGACACGATCGAGAAGGCGGTGTTCCCGCGTAATCCTGCGTGACCAGACACCCTTCAGCGGACCAACAGCGGTTCCGGCTTGCTGATGCCCCTGAAGGAAGAGCGGGACGTATCGCAGATCAGGTCGTTGACGCGCTTCAGAATATCTCGATCCACATTCTGCCAATGAAGACAGTCAGCCCAGGCGCGTTCGGAAAAGGTGATCCCCACGGTTGGACCAGGTCGCAGATCTCACCTTTGCCGGCATCCAGTTCGGCTAACAACTGGAAAATGTGCTCGGCATTCGCGCGGGAGGCGAGCAGATGCAGCGTTTCCTTCAACCCCTATTATTAGATTGACAGGAGACTCAAAGCTGTATATAAGTCAGTCACATTGGGTTTGAGCCAAGTGACTGGGTGGCAGGTAAGATTGCAAACCGATGCTGCCACCCAGTTTCCATCGCTGATCGAAAGGATCACCAATGAACATCAGAATTATAGCAGAAGGCGAAATGGTCGCCAACATCAACGTGGACCTCGTAAAATTTGCGGCGCTTTTGTCGGCAGTAGCTCGCAAGCCATCAACTGGTCCGCAACGCAGCGCAGACATTTCTGTCAGACAGGTCGAGGAACTTTTGGGGCGGCTTGATGCGAAAAGCGTGTTATTGCTCAAGCGCATCGCTGAAAATGATGGCGAGGCATCTTGGGCAGAAATGCAAGAAATCTATGGGCTCGACGAATACGATTGGAGCGGTTTTTCCAGTCGGTACGGTAAGGGAATTACGCGTTCCCTCCGGAATATCACCGGTGTCAAGTCGGACATCCTGTTATTTTGGGACGACGAGGAATGGCCTGAAAATGACTGGTCCGAAGCGAAAGTGTATATTGACGGTTCAGCTCTTAGGGCTCTGAAGGACGCATTTAAGATCTAATAAATAGGGGCGGCTTAAGCCGCCCCTATCATACCATCAAATATCCACCAGATCTCCCGCAAAAGCTGCCCGTTCCTGAATGAACACGAAGCGCTGTTCGGGGCGGTTGCCCATCAGCCGTTCCACGGCGTCGGCAGTGCCGGGCTTTGCCTCAGGCGCCACCTGGACGCGCAGCAGTGTGCGCTTTTTCGGGTCCATGGTGGTTTCCTTCAATTGCGCCGGCATCATCTCGCCGAGGCCTTTGAAGCGGCCGATTTCCGGCTTCTTGCCCTTGAACGTGGTGGCGAGGTGCCGCTCCTTGTCCGCATCGTCGCGGGCATAGACCGATTTTCCGCCATGACTGAGGCGATAGAGCGGTGGCACGGCGAGGAAGAGGTGCCCATCCTCGATCAGCCGCGGCATCTGCCGGAAGAAGAAGGTGATGAGCAGCGATGCGATATGCGCCCCGTCCACATCCGCATCCGTCATGATGACGATCTTGTCGTAACGCAGATCGCCTTCCTTGTAGTGTGAGCCGGAGCCGCAGCCCAGCGCCAGCATCAGGTCAGCCAGTTGCTGATTGGCATTCAGCTTGTCCTTGCCGGCATTGGCGACGTTGAGGATCTTGCCGCGCAGGGGCAGCACGGCCTGCGTCGCCCGGTCGCGCGCCTGCTTGGCGGAGCCGCCCGCCGAATCGCCCTCGACGATGAAGAGCTCGGAACCATCGGCGGCGGTGGAAGTGCAGTCGGCAAGCTTGCCCGGCAGACGCAGCTTGCGCACGGCGGTCTTGCGCTGCACATCCTTTTCGGCGCGGCGGCGCAGGCGGTCCTCCGCGCGTTCGACGACGAAGTCGAGCAGTTTCAGCGCGGCGGCGGGTGCGCCGGCCAGCCAGTGGTCGAAGGCGTCGCGCACGGCATTCTCGACGATGCGAGACGCTTCGAGCGTTGCCAGCTTGTCCTTGGTCTGGCCTACGAACTCCGGTTCGCGGATGAAAACCGAGAGCATCGCCCCGCAACTCACCATAATGTCGTCGGTGGTCAAAACGGAGGCGCGTTTGGACTGGCCGATCCGCTCTGCGTGGTCTTTCAGGCCGCGCATCAGCGCAACGCGCAGGCCGGCCTCGTGTGTGCCGCCCTCGGGCGTGGGGATCGTGTTGCAGTAGGAGGAGACGAAACCGTCGTCGTAGGTGAACCAGGTGACGGCCCACTCGCAGGCGCCATGGCCGGATTTTTCCAGCTTGCCGGCGAAAACGCCATCGACGGCAAGGTCCTTGCCCTCGATTTCACGGACGAGATAATCCTTGAGGCCGGCGGGAAAGCGGAACGTCGCCGCTTCCGGTACGCTGCCGTCCTTGATCAGCGCCGGCGCGCAGGACCAGCGCACCTCGACCCCACCGAAGAGATAGGCCTTCGAGCGCGCCATCTTGAAGACGCGCCGGGGGTCGAATTTGGCATCCGCGCCGAAAATCTGCGGATCGGGAATGAACCGCACCCGCGTACCGCGCCGGTTGCGAATGGGGCCGAGATGCTCAAGTTTTGTCTGCGGAACACCGCGCGAGAAGGTCATGCGGTAAAGCTGCTGGTCCTTGGCCACCTCGATCTCGACGAGTTCGGAGAGGGCATTGACCACCGAGATGCCGACGCCATGCAGACCGCCCGAGGTCTCGTAGACCTTGGAATCGAACTTGCCGCCCGCATGCAGCGTACACATGATGACTTCGAGCGCGGACTTGTCTTTGAACTTGGGGTGCGGATCCACAGGAATGCCGCGCCCGTTGTCGGTCACGGTCAGCGAGCCGTCGGCCGCAAGCGCAACGTCGATGAAGGTGGCATGGCCCGCCACGGCCTCGTCCATCGAGTTGTCGATCACTTCGGCGAAGAGGTGATGCAGGGCCTTTTCATCAGTGCCGCCGATATACATGCCCGGCCGTCGCCGCACCGGCTCCAGCCCTTCAAGCACTTCGATGTCGGAAGCGGAATAGGAGCCGCCATTGCCACCGCCGGGAGGCGGAGGAGGCGGAGGGGGCATCGCGCCGGCGCTACCGGACGTGGGCGGCTTTCCGCTGCCGGACGCCGCCGCCAGGGTCGCGCTTTCCACCTTCTGCGCGGCATCGGCCACAGCGCGGCCAGCCTTGGCCAGCGCCGCCTCGGCGCGCGCCTTCTCGTCCTTCACAAGCGATTGGGCAGCTTGTTCCAGTTCTCCGAATAGGTCGCGCGCTTGAGTAGATTTCGACGTCATGGAGCCTCGGATTGATTCGCTTTTCCGCGAACTATGCCACAGCGGGGGCAGGGGCGTCATGCCACCCTGCCACGCTCAAGGCATAGAAATGGCCGGGAAAGCCCCGGCCATCCACAACTTTGGCCCAATTTGCCCCGTCAGCCGATCTTGCCGCGATCCTTGCGGGTGATGGCAAGAATGGCCGGTCGCGGCGGCAGATCCGACTTGAAGTCCGGCCAGCGGTGGGAAGGGTCGTCGAAGGTGGAATCCTTGCCCCAGGCCAACCACTCCTTGCCATCTTCTGCCGGATGCTGCACAGCCACGAACAGCGTCCTGAGATCGGGCGTGAAGCAGGGGCCGCAGCACTCGGCGCCCGCCGGCAAGCGCAGGAAATGCTTCGAGGTGCCTCGCGCCGCGCCTTCCGTATCCACGGCCCAGAGCCCGTCCGAACGTCCGTTAAAGTCGTCGGCATTGCCGTCGGTCGAAATCCACATGCGGCCCAGCGAATCGAAGGCCACGTTGTCGGGGTTCGAGAACCAGCCGTCCTTGCTGGTGGCCGGGTTGAAAGTGGCGCCGATGGCCGCAACCGAGGGGTCGCCGCATTTGACCAGAATGTTCCAGCGGAAGGTGCTGGCGGACTGGTCACCATCCGGTGGGATCAGTTCCAGCACATGGCCATGTTTGTTGTCGGCACGCGGATTGGCGGCATCGACCTGATCGGGCTTGCGCGTCGCGTTCTTGGTCAGCATCACATAGACGCGCCCCGTGACGGGGTTCGCCTCGACATCCTCGGGCCGGTCGAGTTTCGTTGCGCCGAGAAGGTCGGCGGCGCGGCGTGTCTCGATCAGAACATCGGCCTGGCTGGTAAAGCCGTTGGCGGCAGTCAACGGCCCCTGTCCGAACACCAGCGGCAGCCATTTCATCGTGCCGTCCGCATTGAACTTCGCCACGGAGAGAACGCCGGTGTCGAGAATGTCGCGGTTGGCGCCCCTGTCCTTGGTATTGACCTTCGCCGAGGTGACAAAGCGGTAGCAGTAGTCGTTGATCTGGTCATCGCCGGAATAGAGGACATATTGCCCGCCCTTCGGGTTGATGATGCCCGCCGCGCCCTCGTGCTTGAAGCGACCGAGGGCGGTCCGCTTCTTCGGGGTGGAACTGGGATCGAACGGGTCGATCTCGACAATCCAGCCGAAGCGGTTGGCCTCGTTCGGCTCCTTCTGAACCTTGAAGCGGTCGATATAGTTGCCCCAGACATAGCGCCGCCCCGGAATGCCGATGCGCTTCCAGTTCGCCGCCTCGCGATGGCCTTCCGGCACGGGCCCCAGAAAATAGTTGTTGATGTTTTCCTCGCACGTCACCCAGGTGCCACAGGGGGTGGTGCCGCCGGCGCAGTTATTGATCATGCCGAGCACGCGGCGACCGGTCGGGTCCGCGCTTGTTTTCATCCGGTCGTCCCCGGCAGCCGGGCCGGTGATGTCCATCGGTGTGTCGGCGGTGATGCGGCGGGCATATTTCGAGTTCGGCACGACCGACCACTTGCCGTTCTGGCTCTTTTCGATCTCGATGACCGAGCCGCCGTGAGCTGCCATTTCCACCTCGGCGACCATCCGCGAGAGCTTCGCAGGGTCAGCGCCACGGGCATCCGCAACCGATTTGACCCCTGGAAACATCAGCTCCGTCGAGGTGTACTCATGGTTGACGGCCAAAAGTCCGCGACGGGAGCCGTTGATCGGGAAATAACCGAGGAAATCGTTGTTGTAGCCGAACTGCCGGGTCTGCGCCGCGCCTGTCTGCGCTTTTGGCTCAAACGCAGGCGCGCCCGAAATCACGGGATCGCCCCAGCGGATCAGCACATCCGCATCATAGCCTTCCGCCACATGGTGGTTCTGGTCCACACCGGCTTTCACTTCCTTGAAGTTGAAGGATGAGCGGGGCGCTTTCGCCTCGGCTGGCGTTGCAGCCATGAAGCCCTCTGGCAGGGCGGCAGCAAGAACCGCCCCCGCAAGGCCCCCGCGGATCAGGTCACGCCGGTTCATGCGTTCGGCGACCACATCGCCGATGGTGGCATTGAGGCTCGGGTTGGTGGCGACATCTTCGTCGTCATCGGCGCCGGTGATCGGGGGGGGCTGCATGATATTCCTCCTGAGGGAGCGTTGGGTGTCCCGCTTGGAATGTATCGTTTCAGACAACAGACGTATGACAAGGGGACTCTGGTGCTGCGCATCACATTTTTTCTGCCGCGACCGGGGGAGCGTCTGAAACCGGAAGGGGGCGTTAACCGTTAACGTGATTGAGTGTCATCTGTGCATTTGGCGGGCGCGCGCTCCGTCGGCACGCGTAGGCTGCGGCACTGGGAAACGTCGTAGCGGGGAGTGAGAGCAATGCGGCGGAACAAAACCTTTCGGGAACAGCATCTGTTGCGCACGGCAGACATTGCCGGCACGGCTTTCGGTTGGGCGGATGGCGACCGCGACAACGCCGCCGTCATTGCGGACTGGCAGGCCCGCCGCCGCCTGACGATGCTCTATGTGCCGGCGCTGATCATGCTGCCGTTCGTTGCCAGCATGGCCTATTACCTCTCGGCCTGACAAAAGCGCGGCAAAAACGCATCACATCCCCGTCAAAGCCATGGGATTGCCGCAGTTTGCCGGTTTACCGGCGCGGCAAACGGTGAAATACCGCTCGCCAGAGTCGCCGAAGTCCTTCTTGACGGAAGAAATCCATGGCCCGTACCGGTCGCACACTCCTGGCTGTTCTCGGCCTCATTGCCTGCGCTGCAACGCCGGCGCTGGCAGACAAGATCAAAAACCCTATCGCGGTCTTTGCCGGGCTCGACAAGATCACCGGCCGCATCATTTCCTTCGAGGTCGCGATTGACGAGACGGTGCAGTTTGGCTCGCTCCAGCTCACCCCGCGCGTCTGCTACACCCGGCCGGCCTATGAGAACCCGCAGACGAATATCTTCGTCGAAGTGGACGAGGTGACGCTGAACAACGAGTACAAGCGCCTGTTCACCGGCTGGATGTTTGCCTCAAGCCCCGGCCTCAGCGCGGTGGAGCACCCGGTTTACGATCTGTGGCTGACCGAGTGCAAGGGCGGCAGCGAGATCATCAAGGTCGCGCCGGAGAAGGAAGAACTCCAGCCGGTCATGCCGTTGGAAACCAAGCGGACCACGCCGCCGAAGCCCGTCGAGCGGCGCGCCAATACGCCGGCTCCGCCGCGCGCGGCGCCTTCGCAGAGCTTTTTCCCGACCAACCAGCCGCCGCCGGCATCGGGTGGCGGGCCTCGCCCGCTGAACCTCAACCCGGTCGGGATCGACCCCGCACGCGGCAACAACTGATCGTCCGGGCTTGATGGGCCCCTGCGACGCTTCGGCGCGGCGGTTCGCCCGCTCACTCTGAAGTGCTGCGGGCATGATGCGCGATCATCGACAGCGCATCGGCCCCCGTAGCGCCTTCCGGCCAGACGCGGAAGTCACCCCGCCGTTCCATCGCCGAGGCCAGCAGCTTCTGATAGGCCCGGCGCGGCGCTTCGATGGCGCCGAACTGCGCCAGATGCGGCGTGATGAACTGCGCATCAAGGAGACTGAAGCCACCCGCAATCAGCCGCGCGACAAGATGGACCAGCGCCACCTTCGAGGCATCGCGCTGAAAGTGGAACATGCTCTCGCCGAAGAAGGCCGCGCCAAGCGAAACACCATAGAGCCCGCCGGCGAGCACCCCGTCGCGATAAACCTCAACCGAATGGGCCTGACCCATGGCGTGAAGATCGGCATAGAGGCGCCGGATCGTCGCATTGATCCAAGTCTTTTCGCGGCCCTCTGCGGGCGCGGCACAGGCAACGACCGCACCGTTGAAATCCCGATTGATCCTGACCTCGAAAACGTCCGACCGCACGAGACGCGCCAGCTTTTTCGGCACATGAAAGCGGTCGAGCGGAAAAATCCCGCGCATCCTTGGTTCGACCCAATGGAGTGTCGGATCTTCCGCGCTTTCAGCCATGGGAAAAAGCCCGATGGAATAGGCCCGGAGCAGCAGCTCGGCAGTCAGATCAGGCGGATCGGCATCGGCGCGGGACATGACGCAAATCTAGCGGCAATGCCGGCCAAGCGCGAGTCCGTGGTGCGATCATGCCCTGACCGCACCACAAACGGCTCTGTAAATCTCTGGATGACAGACAATGCGCCAATCGTTGATACTGCGCCGGTCTGCCCGATGGAGAATGCGTACCGTGCCGAAGACCGCAAAAAACATCCTGTTCATCATGTGCGATCAATTGCGGTGGGACTATCTCTCCTGCGCCGGTCACAAGGTTCAGAAGACGCCCAACATCGATGCGTTGGCGGCGCGTGGCGTGCGCTTCACGCGGGCCTATGTGCAATCGCCGGTCTGCGGTGCCTCTCGCATGAGTTTCTACACGGGTCGTTATGTGCAGTCGCATGGCGCTTCGTGGAACGGTTTTCCCCTGAAGGTGGGAGAGATGACCATCGGCGACTATCTGCGCCCGCTTGGTGTACAGGCGGCGCTTGCGGGCAAGACCCACATGCGCGCCGATGTGGAGGGAATGCGCCGTCTTGGCATAGACCCGCGCTCGATCATCGGCGTGCGCGTTTCCGAATGCGGCTTCGACCCCTTCGAGCGCGACGACGGTCTGCACGGCGAAGGCCCGGATGGGGTCTATGATCCCGTGCAGCCACGCTATAACCGCTATCTCAACGAAAAGGGTTATGCCGGCACCAACCCCTGGCATGACTGGGCCAATTCCGGCGAGGAGAAGGGCAAGGTCGTCTCTGGCTGGGCCATGCGCAATGCCCGCAAGGCGGCCCGCGTGAAGGAGGAGGACAGCGAAACGCCCTACATGGTTCGCCGCGCCATGGATTTCATCCGCGAAGCCGGCAACAGCAGCTGGTGCCTGCATCTGTCGCTCATCAAGCCGCACTGGCCTTATATCGCGCCCGCGCCCTACAACACCATGTACAGCCCCGACGATGTGCCGCCTGCAGTCCGCACGGAGGCCGAGCGCCTAACGGATCATCCCGTGCTGCGCGCCTTCATGGACTTGAAAGCGCCGAAGGCCTTTTCTCGCGATGACGTGCGGCGCGAGGTCATTCCCGTATACATGGGGCTGATCAAGCAGATCGACGACCAGATGGGCATTCTGATGCGCTTTCTGGAAGAGCGCGGCCAACTCGCAAACACGCTGATCGTCTTCACTTCCGATCACGGTGACTATCTGGGCGATCACTGGATGGGTGAAAAGGACCTGTTCCACGATCCGTCCGTGAAAATTCCGCTGATCATCGTCGATCCCTCGGCAAAAGCGGATGCGACGCGCGGCACCACCTGTTCCGAACTCGTCGAAGCCATCGACCTCCTGCCGTCCTTCCTCGATTATTACGACGCCTCGCCGGAAGATCAGTCGCATCGGCTGGAAGGGCGCTCGCTGCTGCCGATCCTGCATGGGCAGAAGCCGGAACACTGGCGCCGCCATGTCTTCAGCGAATACGATTATTCCGTGCTGCCGGTGGCCGGAGCCCTCGGGCGGGCGCCGATGGAAGCGCGACTGTTCATGGTCGCCGACAAGCGCTGGAAACTGATCCACGCTCCCGGCTTCCGTCCGATCCTGTTCGATCTTGCCGCCGACCCTGACGAACTGCACGACCTCGGCGCCGACCCCGCCTATGAGAGCGAGCGCCAACGCCTTTTGGCCGCGCTGCATGAATGGGGGCTCAGGCAATCCCAGCGGACCACGCGCTCTGAACACGAGATCATGGGAATGCGCGGCAAGGCGCCGCGAAAGGGCATCCTCATCGGCGTCTGGGATGAGAAGGACGTTCCGCAGGACCTGTGGGAAGGCTATTTCCCACCGCCGCCGGAAACGTGAGGACACAGCAATCTGGCTTCGTCGTTCCAGCCCCGTGTGGATTGCACGGCGCGCAGGCAGCGGCTACGCTTCTTGATTGATATCAAGATCCTGAGGGGAAACGATGAAGCGCAGGGATGTTATCGCGGTCGCGTTGGCGGCAGCATTCGCGGGAACCGGCAGCGCGGCGATGGCGCAATCATCGCTGGCGGGAAAAACGATCACGATCATCTTTCCCTTTGCGGCGGGCGGTTCGGGGGATGCCTCGATCCGGCTGATCGCAGACAAGCTGCGCCAGTCGCTGGGGGCGACCATCATCGTCGACAACAAGGCCGGCGGGGCAGGGCGCATCGGCGTGATGGCGGTCAAGGGCGCAAAGCCCGACGGGTTGACGCTCCTTTATTCGCCGTTCGCGGCAATGTCGATCTACCAGCACAGCTACAAGGACCTTGGATACGATCCGTTCAAGGACTTCGTGCCCGTTTCGCTGATCGGTTCGTTCGATTTCGGCCTGGCCGTCAATCCGTCAAACCCGGCGAAATCCCCCGGCGAGTTCATCGAATGGCTGAAGAAGAACCCGTCGCAGACCAGCTACGGCTCGCCCGGCGCCGGCACGCTGCCGCATTTCATGGGCGTTTCGCTGGCAAAGCAGACGGGGTTGCCGCTGACCCACGCAACCTACCGCGGCTCGGCGGCGGCAATGTCCGACCTGATCGGCGGGCATGTGCCTTTCGTGTTCACCACGATGTCGGATCTGGTGCCCCACGCAAAGACGGGCAAGATCCGCATTCTTGGCACCAGTGACACGAAGCGCTCGTTTGCGACCCCCGATGTGCCGACGTTCAAGGAAGCCGGCATCAACCTCGAAGGCGTCGGCTGGTATGGCATGTTCGCCCCCGCCGGCACCCCGCCTGCGGTGATCGCGGAAATCAACAAGGCGGTGGTTGAGGCGGCCAAGGCGCCCGATGTCCGCGAAAAGTTCCTCGCGATGGGGCTGATGCCCGAGGGCACATCCGCCGAAGCGCTCGCCAAGCAGCAGAAAGCGGACAGCGATCGCTGGAAGCCGGTGATCGACGCTTCGGGCTATACGCCGGAACAGTGAAACCCGTCACTCTTCCAGCTTGATCCCGGCGGATTTGATGAGAGCGGTGAGCATTGCCCGATCTTTGGCCATGAAGGTCGCCGTTTCGTGCGGCGTGAAGGAGGCCGGCTCGATGGTGAGCTGGTGGAAACGCGCTCGACCCTCATAGCTGGAGAGCACGGCATTAATGGCCGCGTTCAGCGTCTGCACCACGGCGGTGGGGGTGCTGGCGGGCGCGACAATCGACGCCCAGCCCGGATAGGCAAGATCCAGCCCGCTTTCCTGCAATGTGGGAATATCCGGTGCCTGCGGTTGCCGCGCGCCATTGGTGATGGCAAGCGGCGTCACCTTGCCGGCCTTGATGTTGCTGAGGCTTGCGGCAAGACTGTCGACCATCACCTGAACCTGACCGCTCATCACATCGGTCGCAGCCAGCGCCGAGCCCTTGTAGGGCACATGGTTCAGCTTGATGCCGGCCTTCTGCGCGATCATTTCAAACACGAGGTGATTGGTGCTGCCAACGCCGGCCGAGGCGTAATTGAGCTTGCCCGGCTCCTTCCGTGCGAGATCGAGGAAATCGGTCAATGTGCGCACCGGCAAGTTAGGTGCCGCATAAACAACCAGCGGAAACAGTCCCAGCATCGCCACGGGTGTGAAATCGGTTGCAACGTCGTAGGGCAATTTGGCCCCCAATGCCGGTGCGGCCGCGAAGGCAGCAGCCGTGGCCACCAGCAGCGTATAGCCATCCGGCGCGGCATTCTTGACGAGTTCGCCGGCAATCGCGCCATTGGCACCGGGCTTGTTTTCAACGACCACCGGCTGACCGAGCCGCTCGGCCATTTTTTCCGCGACATAGCGGGCCGCGATATCCGTACCGCCTGCCGGCGCAAAGGGCACAACGATGCGGATGGGGCGATCTGGAAAGGCCGCGCGCGCCGGGGTTGCGGCTGTGGCGGCGACGAGGGCGAGGACGGTGCGGCGGTCAATCGTCATGGCGAACTCCTGAGAGGTTCAGGATACAGCGGTCTTTGTGCGACGCAATCAGCCGAGATCGATCAGCACAATTTCCGGCGGCACGCCAAAGCGCACCGGAAAGGCGCTGGTGCCAAGCCCGCCGGAAACGACGAGATTGCGCCCGTCCTCGACGATATGACCGTAGGCATAGCGGTTGCCGAACTCGGATGGCGTGATCGGCGAATAGCCGAACAGACGCACCTGGCCACCATGGGTGTGGCCCGAAAGCGTGAGGCCGATCCGCTTTGGTACTGTCGGAAACAGGTCCGGTTCGTGAGCCATCAGAATGGCCGGTGCGTCGTCGGTGATGCGGGCGAGCTGGCCCGGCAGATCCGCAAATGAGCGAAACTTCCGCGCTTTGATCGGAAGCGCGATCATCGAGCCCGTCCCGATCAGCCAGAACGGTTGCCCATCATGCGTCAGCCGAACGGTATCGTTTTCCATCAGGCGGATGCCGGCGGTGGCCAGCATGTCGCGATACTTCTGGGCGGTTTCGTTGACCTTTTTCTCGGTATAGGGCCAGCCACGCAGGCTGGTGCCCCAATAATCGTGATTGCCGAGAATGCCGAACCGGCCAAGCGGGGCGGACAGTCCGGAGAGCGCCCGCGCAACATCAGCAGTCGGCACGGCGCGGGCGTAGATCGTCTGCCCGACGCCGTAATCCCCGAGCAGGAGAATCAGATCCGGTTTCAGCGCATTGGTGTGGCGCACCACTTCTTCGATGCGCTTCATCCCCATCTGCGGTTCGGAAGCGTGAAGGTCGGAAATGACGGCGATCCGGAGTTTCATCGCATCCGGCCAGCCCTCCGGACGGATGCGGTAGCGCGTTGTGACCAGCCGATGTCCGGGCTCGATGGAAAAGGCATAGCCTGCAAAACCGAAGGCGCCCACAAGGGCGCCGGCAAGAGTCTTCAGAATGCCGCGTCGCGAAATCATGCCGTTCTCATGCGCGATTGCGCATCAGGCCGCAACTGGACTCTGGGACGGCTGCGGCGGGATTTCCCGTGCCGCCCTCCGCACGATGTCGAAATCCTCGCAGGATGCTGTGCCGGGAACATGCAGGGCCGATGCAACGGCGGAAACGCCGATCTCGCGATAAAGTCGCTCCAGTTGCGCCCGCGCATCCAGATGCCCATGGGGCAGGGCGGCGGCGCCGGCAATCGGAAGCTTGAAAAGCGGATTTGACATGGCAGACCCTGAGCAGACTGTCGTGAAGGCTCCACGCAAGCGCCGAACCTTGCCGAAGTGTCCGCTGTCAGGCTTACCAACCGGTAAATCGACCACAAGAATATGCGTCCCACATCGCGCGGTCCGCCAGCGGTGTCACGGGTTGGTCTGGGAAGCGAGTTCGCGCATCACATCCCGCCAGGAGACGAGAATGCGGTCAAGGGTGATGACGTCGACACCGGGCAGACGCCCCAGCGTTTCTTCCATGAACTTCTGATGCACCTCGATGCCGCGCAGGGCCAGCGTATTGCCTTCGGGCGTCAGATAAAGCGCGTGCGATCGGCGATCCTCGGGAATGGAGCGGCGTTCAACCAGCCCGGCATCCACCAGCCTGTCGATCAGGCCGGAAACATTGCCCTTTGTGACATACAACCGCTCGGCGAGTTCCCGCTGGGACATGCCTTCGCGTTCGGTCAGGGTCGAGAGCACATCGAATTGCGGGACGGAAAGGCCAATCACGCGCAGACGGGTGGCCACCTCGCTGTAGAGCGTCTGGTGAAGGCGGATCAGGCGAAACCAGACACGGGTCGTGCTGGGCGGTTGGGTCTCAGGCATTTTTCAAGCACATCCTCGCTTTCGGTCTGATAGAATGCAAAAACCCTTTGTGCAACGAATAGATGCTGGTGACGGCACTTGACGGCGGGCGTGGATGCCCGCCAAGACGAACCATTGCCTCTGGCTGCACCGGACCATGCGACAGTATCCCGAACGCCGATCCGCCCTTGCGCTCTGGAGCCGCCGTCTCGCCCTTTTCGGCCTGGCGGTTGTGCTGGCCGGCCCCATTCTGGCGCGCACGGGTGCCCTGCCGCCCTTGCAGGGCCTGGTTGTGATCGGGGCTGGCCTGGTTTGCTCGGGACTGGGGTTTGTGCTGTCGGTCCTCGCCTATGTCGAAATCTGGCGGAGCGGTGCCACTGGCTTGATGGCGGCCAACGTAGCTTGTCTGGTTTCGATGCTGACGCTGGCCTGGCCGGCAACGCAGGTGGTCACGGCCTTCCGCCTGCCGGCCATCAATGACATTTCCACTGATCTGGCCGATCCGCCAACCTTCGCGCGCTCGCGCAATGCGCTGGATGCGCGGCGCGGCTATGTTCCGCACGAAATGCCGGTGACGATCCGCGGCAGCCAGCGCGACGCTTATCCTGATATCGGCCCAATTCTGCTCGAGATGATGCCCGAGGAAGCCTATGAAACGGTTCTGGAGGCCATTGGCGAGATGAAATGGCGCGTGATTGATCAGGTGCCGCCGTCCGCCCGCACCGGGTCGGGGCGGATCGACGCCATAACCCGGACGCCCGTACTGGGTTTCACCGATGACATCACCATCCGCCTCCGGGCATTACCGAATGAAACGCGGGTGGATATCCGGTCAACGTCGCGGCTCGGCAAGCATGACCTCGGCACGAACGCGGCGCGCATCCGACGCTTCACGCAGGCGCTGCGTGCGCTCGACCGCAACTGATGTCTACGCTGGCCGGTAGACGGCCGTGAGCGAAGGCGGGCCATCGGCTGCCAGAATGCCGCGCGCCACGAGATCTTCCAGATGTGCGAGAATGGACATGGATGCCCCGCCGATCAGGCGCGGGTCGAGCTTTTCATAGACCGTTCCAACCAACACGGAGATGGTGGCATCGCCCGACCGCACGCGCTCGATGATCGTCGCCTCGCGCATCCGGCGATGATGGATCAGCGCGCGCACGAATCGCGCCGGCGTTTTCACCGGCCCGCCATGACCGGGCAGGAACAGGCCTTCCGGGCGTTGCTTCAAAAGGTCGAGCGAGGCCATGAAATCCCGCATCGAACCATCGGGTGGCGCGACCACCGTGGTTGACCAGGCCATCACATGGTCACCGGAAAAGAGGATTTCACCGCCATCGAGGGTAAAACAAAGGTGGTTGGCGGTATGGCCCGGCGTCGCCAGCGCGGTGAGGCTGTAGCCATCACCTTCGATGGTCTCGCCATCGGCGATGATCCGGTCCGGCGCATAGGCGCGGTCGACGCCGGCCTCCATCGCCGTCTCACCGGGATGAAGCGGCCGCGCCGCGCGATGCGGCCCGCAGCCGAGCACCGGTGCGCCGGTCAACGCTTTCAGCGGGGCCGCGCCCGGCGAATGGTCGCGATGGGTGTGGGTGACGATGATCTGCGCGATGTCCTCGCCCGCCAGCGCCTCGCGAAGGGTGGCAAGGTGGACCGGATCGTCCGGCCCCGGATCGATCACCGCCACCCGGCCTTCACCGACGATATAGGTGCAGGTGCCGGTGAAGGTGAACGGCCCCGGATTGGGCGCGATGAGCCGGCGCACGCGGGGCGCGATCTCAACCATTTTGCCCGGCGCCTCGGGCAGGGTGCGGTTGAAATCGGGCTCGGCGGCGGCTTCCAGCACCTCGATGCCTGTTCTGTCGAGCCGCGCCAGCGCATCGGCAATGCGAATGCCGTCAATGGCAAGGTCCGGAGCGATGTCAACGAGCGGTGCCAGCACGAAGGCGCGCTCCAGCGCATGGGGATGGGGCAGGGTGAGCCGCTCGCCCTGCCGGTGCAGGCTGTCATAGGCGATGATGTCGATGTCGATGCGGCGCGGCCCCCAGCGGTCGGCGCGCTGGCGGCCCATCGCTTCCTCGATGCCGAGGCAGGCGGCCATCAGCGCTTCCGGCGGGAGCGTCGTTTCAAGCGAAACGGCGGCGTTCACGAACCAGTCCTGATCCGTCTTGCCCCAGGGCGGCGTGCGAAAATCCTCCGAACGCGCAAGAATGCGGATGCCCGGCACCGCGCCGATCCGGCGCACGGCCTCGTCGATGGCGGCGCGCTTGTCGGCGAGATTGGCGCCGAGGCTGAGATATGCGCGGCTCATGCCTTGCCCTGGGCCCGTCGGGCACGGGTGATCTCGACGGCGATGCCCTCGATGATGGCGGGGATCGGTGCGCTGGGCTTCTCCACGGTCACGGTCACGGTCTCAAGGCGCGGGTTCTCGCGAAGCGCCATGTCGGCAACGGCTTCCGCGAGCCCCTCGATGGTGCGGAAATTCTGGCCCACCGCCACCTCCTGCACCCGCTCGCACAGTGTCGAGTAGCAAACGGTCTTGTTGAAATCGTCTGTCTTGCCCGCTTCGGAAAGGTCAAGCGACAGATCGAGCGAGATGTTGAAGCGCTGGCCCAGTGCCTGCTCTTCGGGGTGCACGCCGTGATAGGCGAAGACGCCGATGCGGGTGATGCGGATGCGGTCTGTCATGATCGGGCTTTCCCGGGGTTATGGAAGTGCTTCCCGCCGGATGGCAGCAGCCATCAGGAGGGCGTCGCGATGGGCGGCGACATCATGGGCGCGCACGAAGGCGGCTCCCTTTTCAACCGCGATGACGTGGCTTGCAAGCGACCCGGCCATGCGGTCGAGCGGCTCGGCGCGCCCTGTCACGGCCCCGACGAAACGCTTGCGCGAGCCGCCGATCAGCAGCGGCAAGCCGTACCTATGCAGCGACGTAAGTTGATTGAGGATGATGAGATTTTGCTCGGGCGTCTTGCCGAACCCAAGACCGGGGTCGAGCACGATGGCGGCCCGGTCTATGCCTGCTTTGTCGGCCAGCTCCAGCGAACGATCGAAAAACCGGGCGATATCGGCCAGAATATCGACGTTTCCATCGGTCTCATGCCGATTATGCATCAGACAGACGCCGACGCCATGATCCGCGACCACGCGGGCCATGTCGGGATCACGTTGCAGGCCCCAGACATCGTTGACGATGCGCGCGCCATGGCGAATGGCGATGCGTGCCGTTTCCGCCTTGTAGGTGTCGATGGAGAGCGGCACGGCAAGGCGCCCTTCCAGCGCCTTCAGCACCGGCAGAACGCGGGCGATTTCCTCCTCGGCGCCAATCGGGTCGGCTTTGGGGTTGGTTGATTCCCCGCCGATGTCGAGAATGTCGGCGCCCTCGGCCACGATGGCTTCTGCGCGCGCGAGCGCTGCCGCCGGCAGGCTGAAATGCCCGCCATCCGAGAAGGAATTGGGCGTGATGTTGAGCACGCCCATCAGCCCCGCCCGCTGCGGCAGATCAGGCCAGCCGATGGTCGCGGCAGGTGTTTTGGAATAGGCGGGGGAACGGATCACGCGCGGAAAGCCTGAAGGGAACACTCCGGCCTCCTACCGCCTTCGCCCGCCAATGCCAAGCACAACGGCTTTACGCGGCCCTCGGCTCCGGTTTACCACTGCAATGGTCACACGAATGAAAGCGCGAGCGATGCAGCCAGACATCATTGCCTATGGTGAGCCGATGGTTGAGTTCAACCAGACCGGTGGCGCCGGCAGCCGCAACTACCTTCAGGGGTTTGGCGGCGATACCTCGAATGCGATGATCGCGGCGGCGCGGCAGGGCGCGAAGGCGGGCTATCTCACCGCGCTGGGCGACGATGCCTATGGCCGCATG
Organism: Pseudomonadota bacterium; assembly: GCA_020161975.1. Taxonomy (GTDB): domain Bacteria; phylum Pseudomonadota; class Alphaproteobacteria; order Rhizobiales; family Beijerinckiaceae; genus JAIUNP01. The sequence goes on along the minus strand of JAIUNP010000012.1, from coordinate 3,694 downwards.
TTCCGCGACCTCTGGGCGGCGGAAAAGGTTGATTTCTCGCGTGTGAAAACCGATCCTTTGGCACCCACGGCAGTCTATTTCGTGACGCACGATGCCGATGGCCATCACTTCAGCTTCTTTCGCAAGGGCTCTGCGGCCAGCCGTTATGCCCCGCCGGATGTGCCGGTCGACTACGTCGCGGGCGCGAAAATCCTGCATGTGTCCGGCATTTCGCTCGCGATTTCAGACAGCGCCTGTGATGCCGGATTTGCAGCGATGGAGGCGGCCCGCGCAGCCGGCGTGCGCGTGTCGATCGATACGAACCTGCGCCTCAAACTCTGGCCGAAAACCCGCGCCCGTGCGATTCTGACCGAGGCGATCCGCCTCTCTGACATTGCTCTGCCAAGTTATGACGACATCATCGCCATGGGCGGGCCTGCCGAGCCAGACCGGATCATCGATGACATGCTGGAGCATGGCGCATCCATCGTCGCGCTCAAAATGGGTGCGAAGGGCGCCATCGTCGCAGATGGCGCGCGCCGCGTTGCCGTTCCGCCGCACCCCTGCAAGCCGGTGGATGCCACCGGCGCGGGCGATTGCTTCGGCGGTTCCTTCCTCGCGCGTCTGGCCGCGGGCGACGATATGGTGGCCGCTGCCCGCTACGCCGGCGTTGCCGCCGCCCTGCAAACCGAAGGCTATGGTGCTGTGGATCCCATTCCAAACGCCGAACGGGTGCGCGCCGCGCTCAACGCCTGACGCTTTCGCGAATCTTGTCCTTCAGTTGGCGCGGCTTGAGTACCATCAGCTTGCGCGCCGCCTTGTGCGCATCGCTGATGAGATCATCCTGCCGGATTTCAATGACGCGCAGCACCTTGGCGATGGCTGGCGTGAGCTTCGGGTTCTGCTGCGGGCGCAGACAGTCATCGAGCAGGGCCAGATCACGATGGTCGCCCAGTGCCTCGTGCAGTTCCCGTGCGCGCTCGGCCCGGCGCGTCCAGAACGGACGGTGGCAGAGGCTGCCCACAAACGCGGCATGCTGGCGGTGCACCACCACGCGCTTCCTCAGTTCATGCAGCGCCTCGATGTCGTCATCGGAAAACGCTGCCCGCATGTCACGGTAGAGCTTGCGATAATCCCGGGAAATGCCGGCGAGGATGGCCCGGCCTGCCGTCTCCGAAAACTGATAGCGCCGCACCTGATCGCTCGCCTGCCGGAAAAGATTGGCGGTGCGGGCAAGGTCCTCCTCGACGCTGGCGTGGCGGCTGGCCTGATTCTGTTCCAGCAGCTTGCGCAGCGCCGCACCTTGCGCACGGTTGAGCTTGGCGCGCGGCGCAAGCGCTGTGAACGTTTCGATCAGCGCATCCGTGTCCCGTGTTTGTGACAACAGCCGCCGCGCGGTGCCAAGCACCATGCGCGTGCCGAGCGCGCGCGGGCGCAACGCTTTCGGCGCCAGCCGCAACAGCGCCTGCGCCGCCTTGGTGGCGCGCCGGACGCGCTGCACGCGCCGGGGAGGGGACAGGGAGAGGTCACCCGGGCCCGGCGCTTCATCTTCCAGAATGGCCAGAATGCGCGCGCGCCATTGCAGCGCAGGCGTTTTCGCGGCTGCCCGGGTTGCAGAGCGGGAAGTTTGACGTGTCATGACGGGATCGTAACGACCGGCCGGACGCGGACGCAACCGGTTTTGTCAAATGGCTTGAAGCAATGAGGGGCGGGAAATTGGTCGGAGTGGCAGGATTTGAACCTGCGACCCCCACGTCCCGAACGTGGTGCGCTACCAGACTGCGCTACACTCCGACAGGCCGGTGAACCGGCGTGAGGTGGGCTTCATAACGAGGCGCCCCTGCCAGCGCAAGTCCCCCGACGCGATTTTTCCCCCGGGAGCGGGGGAAATCACGCCGGCCGTGCAGCGGCGCGAGAATGGCTTGCCGTCTGCCGGCAAACTGCTCTAAGAGGGGGCGCCGTTGGGGCATAGCCAAGTGGTAAGGCAGCGGATTTTGATTCCGCCATTCCCAGGTTCGAATCCTGGTGCCCCAGCCAGACTTTTTGTAAAGCATTGATTTTATTGAGGTTGAAGCCGCTGTAGCGCGACGCGATTTTCTGGACAAAACGACGCGATTTTCTGGACAAGCAACTTTCGGGGCAGTTGTTCAGCAACGCAGTCCGTTGCCGCACTCTCTCGCGTCTAACTTGCTTTCGTGGCTGCGCTGCTAAAAATGGCTGGCACGGGGGCCGAAAGCGGACGAAGCGCTGCCGGCGGCAGGTCAGTCGAAGCTGACTTTGGGCGGCTAAATCTCAATGAACGAGTCCTTGGCTAGGGCGATGTCACGTGAACGCGAATTGTTCGCGCGGGAGGGTGTTGGCGCAGTTTTCAGGCTGCGACGGTGACAGACTTCCATTCCGCAATTGCACGCATGCGATGCAGGTGGATGGCGTTAGCGGATTGGTTCGGCAGGCGAGGCGGAACGAAGCGGTAGCGAACGGCGGAGAATGTTTCGACAAAGCGTTATAGTCCGCGCCATGATCGAAATCCTTGCAAGACGTCTTCCCGCTTTCGTAAGGGGACATGAGAATTCTCGGTCGGATAGTCCAGCCTTTTGTGTGATCGATGTTCGAGGCCGGCATGATTTTTCGTCGCGCAGCGGCGTAAGAGCCGAGCTTGTCGGTGATCATGAGCCGAGGCTGGCATCCCAGTTTGCGCAGCAGACGACCGAGCAAGCGTTTGGCCGCCTTCGTGTTTCTGTGAATCTGGACGATCTCGTCGAGAACATAGCCGTGCTGATGAACGGCGCGCCATAGACAGCGTTGCTACTTGACGATCGAAATTACGGTCTCGTCGAGATGCCAGACATCGCGGCACCCAGGCTTCTTGCGCTTCGGCTGCGGGCGTAATCCGGGCCGAACTTCATGGCCCAACGTCGGATTGTTTCGTATGAAACGGCGATGCCGCGCTCAAGCAACATTTCTTCGACCAGCCGCAGGCTGAGAGGAAATCGGAAATAGAGCCACACCGCATGCGCGATGATCTGTGGTGGGAAACGGCGGCGCTTGTACGGGCGACTGGATTGGCGTCGATATCGCCGACAGTCGACTACCCAAACGTTATTGTCACATCGCCCCCTTTTTCGAGCAGCATCCGCATCAGCACGATGCCGGCGAAGCAAATGTGCTCGCGCATCAGCGCCTCGGCGCGCTCGCTGTCGCGCGCTTCAAGCGCGTGGAGGATGCGATGATGGTCGTCGTGAGAGCGGGCGATGACCCGAAAATCCTTCCAGACGAAGACCCGGTCGGAGGCCAGCGGCACGTTGTGGCACTGGCGCACGAATTCACCGACGAACGGGTTGCCGGAATGGGCGATGATCGTTTCGTGGAACTCGACATTCATCATGCGATAGGGCGCGAGGTCCGCGGGGTCCAGCTGTTCCTTGGCGAGAATGGCGTCGCCGCGGCCGTCGGCATCATCGTGCTCGGGGCGGTCGACGACCGCGTGGACACCGGCCCGCTGCTCGCCACCCTCGCCACCCTGCTGCCCGCGGCGATCATCCCGATCTGCCTCGGGCCGCTCCAGGGCGAGCAGGAGTTCCGGCGCTTCGCGATCGGCATGTCCATGTTCGGCCTGCCGCGGCCCTTCGCGATGGCGATCCTCGCGGCCTTCGGGCTCGGCATCTACGCCGCCCTGCTGGGCACCGCGCTCACGTACCTCATCGCCGCGGCGGTC